>JAICQQ010000105.1 GCA_025937785.1 Polyangiaceae bacterium | reverse complement strand
GTCCAGCTGCTGTCTAACCATGCTGGCCTACCCATGGAACACACTTCCACCGCCATGGATAGCTCTTTCCTCGACTTCTCGGGCACGGGCACGCACACGTTCACGTTCACGGGCCAGACCAATTCAGGGACAGGCCCTAGTCAACGACACGGGCTTCATACCCTGATCGGAAAGGGAACGATGAAGCGCTGGTTTCGAAACAGACTGTCCGCCAACCCCTGAACGTCAGGTCGGTCGTGGGGCGTGCAGACCACCACTCCGTCCACCAAATCTGCGAGGGCTTGCGATTCCGAGCCGGCGCTCGCTGACGGTCCATCGATGATGACGAGATCGTAACAATTTCGCAGGTCGTTCAGACATTCCTCGAACTGTCGGGAAAGAATGCCACCGGGGGAACGAATCAACCCTTCGGCGAGCACGTCCACCGTGGGGTGGCACTCCATTACGTCCCAGACGTGGTCGGGGGCGTTGCCCCGCGCCAATCTCTTCTGGAGTTGCTGCGACAGTCCACCTGCGATGGGCATTTCGACGCGTGTGGTGCGGTGGACCTTCGGATCTTGGAAGTCCGCTTCCATGAGCAAGACGCGCGGCACGAACCCTCCGAGTCGGAAGGCGAGGCTGGCAGCTACGTTTGTCTTGATGCGTGACAGGTCGTACTGCGCCGTGACGCCGACGATAATGCACCCCGAGCGCCAGCCTTCCGAAACGGTCGCAGCGAGCTCTGGCGTGCTGAACGGCATGACGTCTGCTGGTAGGTTCCAGCCGGCGGGTACCGGGTTGCGGCGCGTAAGCGGCGCCGGGAGTCGCTCCGAAAGGGCGGTGGAAGATTGGTCGTTCTCTGCCGCGACGTCGATTACCTGAGGTGCTGATGCGTCGGCGCTGGCTTCCGGAACTGCGTCGGGCGGTGGCGGGCGGCTGCTGACGTAGCTGTAGCGTGTTGACACGGGTGGTGAGGGAGAGCGGGAAACTTCCGCTTGATCGAGCCAACTCAATGAGCCCAGGCGGCGCGTGATGTTGCGTTTCGGGGGCGTGTACGCTTTGACCTGCGGTGCCGGCGGTTCGGGTTCTGGTGGAGCCGACAAGCCACCCACCAGTGTCTGTGGCGCGCTCTCGTCGAGTTCGTCTTCGCCTTTCGCCTTCGCTTCCAGCACGATGACGCTCTTCACGGAGAGCGGGTTATCCGCTCGACTGGGCGTTTCGTTGGAAGCTCTCTCTGGTAGTTCGGGCACGTCCCGCGCAGTCGGTGCCGAGAGCTCGAAACCACCAAGCTGCGTGCGCGGCACGGGTTTGGGCTCGGGACCGTCCATGACCTGCGTGGTGGTGAGTTTCACGCGGTCTTGAGGCTCGAGTACTTCGATCGTTGCGCCCTCGCCGGGCAAATCGCCAAGGTGCTGCGGGGCGGGCAGGGCCCGCGCGGCAACACCGTCGGTGGGCGGAGCCTACGCGGGCGTCCCGTCGTCGAACCCACCATGCACGGCGCCACCTTGGAAGGCACCTGCGTGTGCAAATTCATGGATCGGATCCGGTACGATCGTGACGAGGCGCTGATCAGCCGCCGTCGAGGGCGTGACCGAGGGCTCGGCGTGCAGGGACGCCGCGCGCGTGGGCTCGGGCCGAGCACGCGCTGCTAACGCGAACCCAAGTCCCAAGATTGCCGCGCCCAGGCTCGCGAGCGCGCCGAGAATGAGCAGCCGGGTTCGATTGGGGACGATCGGTGACGAAGGCAAGCTCGCGTGCAGCGTCACGAACGCTTTCATGGCGGCGGGCGGTACCGGCTTCGGGTCGCGCTCGGTAAGCTCTTTGAGCTGCTCGGTCAGGCGATCCATCACCTTCGAATCGAGTTTCTGGCCCGGGTTCTGCCGATGATCGGGCTGGAGCCCTTTGCGCCGTGTCGCGAGCGCGACGTCGAGCGCCGCGAGGCGCTTGTGCGCCTGGCCGACCTCTTGCTTGAGCCCATCCGCGTAGGGGTTCTGGGGGTCGACTCGCTGGAGCGCGTTGAGCTCGGCGATTACGACGCGTCGTTGTTGAGTGAGAGCGTTCAACAGCGCATCGTCGTTGGCTGGTTGACCGCCGTCTTTCCCGATTGAAGTGCCGTGCCCTTGAGCGCTGCTCAACTCTGGATGCTGGGCGAGAAATGCCAACAAGCGCTCGAGCTTTTCTCGACGCGCTTGCTCTTCGGGACTGTTGCGCAGCGCCGCGGCTTCGGGCAGGCGGGCTGCGGCCATGCGCGACAACCCTTGGCAGAGCTGCTGGGTTCGCTCGGCGCTTGGGTTCGTGCATACGATGCGAAACAGTTGACCGTCATCGGTTGAAATGGCGACGCCAGAACTCAGTTGGTGCGCTAGTTCGAGGCGCTGGTCGGGCTTGGTCAGCGCGAGCTCCTTACTCAACTGCTTCAGCGCGTCCGGTCCAAGCACGGCCTTCGTGAGTCGGTGCCGACGGTCCGCAATGGGATGGAGCGAGTTCTCGAGGTCAGCTGGGATCTCCAGGCGCACCTCGGCAGTGGTTTGGTAGATCGTCGGCGCGAGGAACGCGTACGCGACGAACCCAACGAACACCGCGCAAGCGCACACCACGGACCAAACGATGCGACGAACCCGGATCGGTGGGAGTCCGGGGCTCTTGGTATCGGTGGTAGACTTGGTCATGCTCGGGCGACCGTGGTACCGCGGTTAGCAAACTCTGACCAATTAACACATCCGCGGTTCGGACGTGAGGCCCGCTGCCGGCACTGGCACTTCCGTGGGAGTGACGGCGATCACCGCAGACTTTACCCTCAGCGGACTGCCAAGGAACCGATAAACTGAGACGCGCCGATCTCGTCCACGGTCTTTTTTGCCTCGGACATCTTCATCTGGCCGAGCTTTACGCAGAGCACCGCCCAATCGGCGTCTTGGGCAATCGAGGTAGTGACTGGACTGTCCGCCCGAGCTGCCAGGGCGATCAAGACCGGACCGCTGTGCGTGGACGCACGCACCTGTGCGGTGAATTGCGTGGACGCGGACATCGAGAGAGTTGTGGCATCTGCCACGTGCACCTGCGCGCCCAAATGCGTCATGCCGGTCCTGGCCAGTGCCATGGCAATCTGCAAGGTGAAGTCTGGTGGCTGTCCACTGGAAGCGGGGACGAGCGCGAGCGTACGCCACTCACGCGTTCGCAGCGACAGCCAGAAGCGCTGGTAGTCTGGAGTCCGCCACGGAGGCTTCTCGGAGGGTGGACTCGAACCCCCTGCCGGGGGAAGTGCAGGTATATCCATACGCTGGGCCACGCAATCGTAGCATCCGAAGTCTTGCATACGCCAAAGTTGTTTTTGGCTCCGATGATTGTTCCGGGTTCCAGCGCTCGGCCGCCGTAAACGAGGCGCCGACGCCTCGGTGGCGCCGGCGACGACTCGCGATTTGGCGCAGGGCTGGCGTGGCGAGCAACGGAGTTACGGACTGCTGCCCGCAAGCGGAGATGCCGGAATCCCAAGGGGCGCGCTCCAAGGCGCAAAGGAGGTCGCCGTCATGGGCGCCGGGCGTGACAGCCCTGCACCTGCTCCGCAGCGCTTCTCGATTCGCCCTCGAGGCACGAGTACGACGTTCAGGCTGCAACAGAATCAGCGCCGCGGAGCCACGGCAGGCGCTTGTGGCGACCTACGCGCGGGATGATTCCCGAAGGGGCTTGCACTGACAGGATCCCCATTCCGCTCCGTGCACCATGGGCGGAAATCCAGGCCGACCGGCAGGCGCGGGAGCGAGCGGAAGGGGGGAGGGACTCGGCGGCGGTGGTTGAGTCGTCGCCGAGTGGAGCCGGCGAGCCGATGCGACGGAAGCGCAAATGCGCTACTCTACAGGGCTGCGCCACGAGGTGGCGACGTACCTGCCGGTTCGGATCCTGCTCGCGGCCTGGCACCTCTCCAATCCTCACCCGATGAGAATCACCCATGTCGATGCTCGCAACCGCAACAGGAAACTCACCGTCCGCTCAACGTGTGGACTTCGAGGAAGCAAGCCGTTCGTTCGAACGAGAGGGCTTCGTGATCTTTCGAAGCTTGGTGGATAGGGACCTGCTAGCGCGGCATGCCCAGGAGCTGTTCGATGCGTTCGATCAGGCAAACGCTGACGGTCCTCTCTTTGCGGGCGGCGGGGGCATGGTGATGGGGCATCTCAACTGCTTTCCCGGTGAACAAACCCGGGTCGTGTACGAAACTCTGGTAGCGAGCGGGGTCATCGACTTCGTGCGGAAACTTTGGCCGAAGTCTGTCCGCCCTCCGAATGTAGGGTGCAACTTCAACCTGACTCGCAGCCGTGCACAAAACTACCATATGGACGGCTATGCTGCGGCTGCTTTCCCCATCGTCAATGTTGCGTGTGTCGACACGGACAACGTCAATGGTGCTCTCGATGTCCTCGAACGAACACATGCTCGTGAGTACAAGTACTGGCAGGTTGTCCGGCAAAGGCCCCGGTCGATTCGAGTACCGTTGAAGCAAGGAGACGTGCTTGTCCGGAGCTCCATGCTGTGGCACCGTGGCATGCCCAACCGGAGTTCGCGGGCACGCCCGATGCTTGCGTTCACCTGGGAGGGTGGGGGCAGCAACGCCGACGACCCGTTCCGACAAAACGACGGAAAAATCACGTTTTATCCGAACCGATACACTGCGAATGTAGCCGGGAAGTTTCAGGAGCACGCCTACGTGTTGGCTCCCCGTGCCAGCGCTCTTGCTCGCTTTGCCATATCACTGATCAAGCGTTAGTGCGGTGTTTGGACATAACCGGCGTGGCGGCTGCGCCCCGGAGGAACAGTCCCGGCGCCAGCCGCAGTCAGCACGATGCACGCGCGTGCTGCGCGGCGCGCGGAGGGGTGGGCGGAACGCCAAACCGTGAGTGTTGTCGGTGTGACACGCCGGTGGGGTGTCGGCTGATGCACCATCTCGTCGACGACGCTGGGCACGGTATTTCGTTCGCCGGTTTTTACGATGACCGCGACTCGGGCAGACTGGAGCAACCCGACGTGGTGAGACCGACACTGTCGAGAAAATGCGGCGTCGCATCGAGCACTATCTGTATTACATCAACAAATGGAGTCTCGTCTGGGACGTCAAGATCGTGCTGCTCACCGTGTGTGGCGCGTCGGCAAAGCACAACGCCTACTAGGGCTCGCCGGTTCGTTCCAAGCTCGCAGTTACGCAGCGGTGATCGGAGAGCCCCTCACAGTTCACGCTGAACGTCACGAATCGAAAGTGGTGACTAGCAAGGATGCGGTCGAGGCGCATCCACGGCAGCTCTGCCGGGAAGGTGTAGCCGAATCCGCTGCCGGCGATCTGGAAACCGTCTTGGAAGTCGCCAAGATTGGTCTCGAAAACTCCACTCAGTTCGGGGAGATTGAAGTCACCTGCCAAAATCACGGGCAGCGTTTCGCCGCGAGCCATATTTGCCACCGCTTCCATCTGTTGCCGGCGGAGCTCGACGTTCTGTTCGAGGTCACGGATATTCTCTGTGCTTAGCCCGGTAGGGTTGCGCAGGACGTGAAGCACGGTGCGGAATCGACGTACGCTCAGCGTTCCTCGCGGCGAGATCGGGTGTACGTTATAAAGCGCGAAAGGGCCGGTGGGCGCGGCTATGACGTGTCGCTGGAAGCGTCCCGAGCGACGTCGCGCAGGCGTCGTCAATTTCTCGTGTTCCGAAACCTCGACGATCGGAAAACGACTGAAGACCAACGAATAGGGCTTCTGCTGGACATGGGGATAGCGCTTGCCGAGCAGCTCTTCCAGAGCTTGGCTTGCACGCCTCGATTCCTGGAGCACGACGATGTCCGCACCCGATCGCTCGATCGCGGCCGCGATCCGCTCTGGCCCTGCGTAGCCCGAATCGATGTTGAAGCTCAGAATGCGAATCGGTGGCGCCGCCTCGACCTTCCGCGGATAGCTTGGCACCGTCAGTCCCATCAGCGGAAACAACACGACCGCCAGAGCCAGCGCCTGAGTCCACACCAACTTTCTACGGCCGACGAACAGGAACAGGGCGACAAAGACCGGGATCGGGAAGAGCAGGGGGAAACGCGGGAGGTACAGAGCTACCGCGGCAAGCCAGAGGTTGGCATCGAAGTAGCGGATGAAACAGGCCAACGCGGCAAGCACGAACGGGTACGAACAGGCCAGCACGATGAAGCCGGACCGCAAGCTCGAGACCACAGCCCGCGCCGCCCGGCCACTCACGGTTTCGGCAGGAGCGTGTGCTGGAAGTGCTCCACGACTCTTGACAGGTAGGCGGCGCCGCCACTCAGGGCGTAGCTGCCATGTTCCGCAGCATCGATGAAATAGAGCTGCCTGGGATCTCCGGCCGCGTCGAAAAGCTCACGAGTCAGTTGAGGCGGCACGGTCCCATCTCGACCGCCCCCTATCACCAATACCGGTGCTGGCGCGAACTTGCCAATCAAGTGGGCAGGCTGGGGCTCGCCGAGGTCAATGCCATGGGTGCTGAGCGCGAAGCGGGCGGCCGGTTCTCGGATCAAGCGCCAGTTCTGATGTGCGAGCCGAACTTGCTGATTCAAGTTCGACGGCGTGCCTACCAAGGCCAGCGAGCTGATGCCCGTTCTCGATGTAGCCACTTGCACCAGGATGTAGCCACCCAGCGAGAACCCGAGTGCGCCGATGGACTGCCCCTTGGCTTCGGGCTGCTTCTCGAACCAGTCGAGCACGGCGTGCAAGCTCTGGCGTTCGGCGTCGTGCCAGCTACTCACGCCGTCGCTTTCACCGTGTCCGGGCCAGTCGAACATCAGCGTCCCGAAGCCGTGTGTTGCGAGAGCTCTGGCCTCGTCCAGCAGCTGGCTTCGGTCGCCACCAGCGCCGTGGCAGATCACTATCGTGGCGCCATTCCGGGAGGGTGCATACCATGCGCCGAGCTTTTGGTTGCGCCCCTCGATCGACAGCGCCTGCAGGTTGAGTATGCCCGCCTGGGCAAGCGGCACGGTGAGCGGGTGCCGCTTTGGGAAGAACACCCTGACCTCGGCACTGTACGCGCGCCACGCGAGCGCGGCAGGTGCGGCCAAGATCACTGCTCCACCGGCGACCCAGAGCAGCTTGGACCGGAGCATCGCTTCGACCAGCTTCTTCATGGTGCTACCGCGGGGCGTTCGAAATCGCCCAACGTCACTCGACCCAGCGCAGCTCTGGTGTGAGCGCGCTTCGCTCCTGCAAACCTAGGATCGTCTTCAGGCGGTAGTACTTCGGTCCCTGCCAGGTGGCCTTGTCGAGCTTTCCCGCCAGGTAGGCTCGATACAGTTCCTCGATGCCCTGCTTGAGCGTCCATTCGGCTCGGAATCCCGGCAGCGAAGTCTCAATCTTGGAGAAGTCCACGCGATAATTACGCGTGTCAGGAGACGCCCCCGGGGCGAAGGCGACCTCACAGTTGGGCACTACCTCTTTCACCAATTCGGCGACTTCGCGGATCCGGTAATTCTCACCGGTTTTTCCTACGTTGAATGCTTGATCGTGGATTGCCTCGCGCGGCGCTGTCAACGCCGCAGCGAACGCGTTGATGATGTCCCCGATGTGCACCAAGGGTCGCCAGGGCGTACCGTCGCTCTGAAGCAGAACCTTACCCGTCGTGACCGCGTGACCCACTAGGTTATTGACGACGATGTCGGCGCGCAGGCGTCGCGATACCCCGTAAGCGGTCGCGTTCCTGAAGTACACCGGAGAAAAGTGCTGGTCGGCCATGCGCGAGACCTCTTGCTCCACCAAGACCTTCGATTCACCGTAGGGCGTTACAGGGTGGAACTCGGCTCCTTCGTCGAGTAAGCCGTCGCCGCCCGCCCCGTACAAGCTGCACGACGAGGAAAACAAGAAGCGAGAGACGCCGGCTTGCTTGGCTGCTCGCGCCAGGCGCACCGAAGCATGCTGATTGATATCGTACGTGATACTCGCGTTGACGTCGCCGAGCGGATCGTTGGAGAGGGCGGCCAGATGAGCCACCGCGTCGAAGCCCTCGAGGTGTGACGCTTCCACGTCTCGCAAATCGACGCGCAACTCTTCGATCCGCTCGGGCGCACGCACGAAGTCGCATTCGTCGAAGAAGCCAGCGTCGAGCCCCACCACATCGTGTCCGAGCGCGCGGAACTGCGGCACCATCTCCGCACCGATGTAACCCAAATGCCCCGTGACTAGTACCCTCATGCAACAACACTCCGTGTTCGTTTTGATCGGAACTCACGCCTACTTCAGACGACGAATTTCCTTACGTGAAAAGCTTCGGCGAAACCTTCGGGAGCGTTGCACTCGACGCTGCGCATTGCCATCAACCCATCGAAAGTTTCTGGGCGAAACCAGGTGCGACTCGCCTGAGAGCGGAAATGTCGTACGATTAGCTCTACCTTGCGCAGAGCGATGCTTCTAGGCAGTGGCACGTAAGCGTTCGGCTTGCCCAGGTCGCCCTCGTACTTGGGGATCTCGTACTCGAAAATCAGATGCCTGCGGAACGTGTTCCACACGAGTGCCGCGAGCGTCCGATGATCTTGGTGTTCGTCGTGTCGATGGTGGCTCAAGATCAGATCTGGTTCGGATTGTTTCTTGAGTAGTTCGAAGCTGTCCTTAATCTCGGCTCCCTGGAACGGAAAATAGCTCTCGCGGAAGTGATGAACGATGACTTCTCGGTGTGCTGCGTCTACCAGAAACTCGTTGGCGCTTTCGATCGCTTCGCGCTCGCGTTCCCCCTGCGCCGAGAACACGACCCAGCAGACGGACGAGCCAGGTCGCTCCGCCAACAAGCGCAGCAATGTCCCGCCGCACCCGATCTCGATATCGTCGCTATGGGCACCGAGGCAAAGAATTTTCAGTGGCGAGTTTGCGCTGCCCGGACAGAGCGATAACATTTCACACCACTGTCGGTTCGGGGATCGGGATGATGAATCGGGCCCCCCACTCGCGCGCGTGTGCCAGCTGCGCAAGGATTTCATCCTTGAAATTCCAGGGCAGGATGAAAATGTAGTCCGGTTTTTCTCGATCGATGCGCTCGGGTTCAGAGATGGGTACATGGGTTCCCGGCAAGTAGCGCCCTTGCTTGTACGGGTTCCGATCCACGGTAAAGTCGAGAAAGTCCCCGCGAATGCCGCAATAGTTGAGCAGCGTGTTGCCTTTGCCGGGTGCTCCGTAGCCAGCGATGCGCTTGCCATCTCGCTTGATGTTGATCAAAAGCTCCAAGAGCTTGCGTTTGGTCTCCCGGACGCGTTCCTCGAAATGGGCATAGGTTTCGACGTGTCGGTAGCCAGCGGCTTCTTCCCTGGCGCGCAGCTCGAGCACACGTGCGCTGACGGGGCGGGTGTCGTCGCTGGTGTGGCGTGCGTAGATACGCAGCGAACCGCCGTGAGTCCAGAGCTCCTCGACATCGAAGACCGTCATCCCATGGCGGGCGAAAATAGTCTCCGCAGCGATCAAGGAAAAATAGCAGAAGTGTTCGTGATAGATGGTGTCGAACTGATTTTCGTCGAACAACCTCAAGAGGTGCGGAAACTCGATGGTGACGGTGCCGGTTGGCTTGAGCACGTGGGGAATTCCTGCGACGAACGTGTTCAGATCCGGAACTTGTGCCAGCACGTTGTTGCCCAATATCAAATCTGCTTTGCGGGCAGATAGTTCCCGGCCTTTGGCCTCGTCGAAGAACGAGACTTCGGTCGGCACGCCTCGCTCCTCGGCTGCTTTCGCTACGTTCTGAGCGGGTTCCACGCCCAGACACGGGATGCCGCGCTTCACGAAATACTGGAGTAGATAGCCATCGTTGGAGGCCAACTCTACGACGAAACTCTGCTCACCCAGCCCGAGCCGCTCGCTGATCATTGCCACGTAGTCTTCGGCGTGCTTCAGCCATGACGACGAATAGGACGAGAAGTAGGCGTACTCCGTGAAAATCTCCTCTGCTCGGACGTACTCGTTGAGCTGGACCAAGAAGCACTCATGGCAGACCCAGACGTGCAGAGGATAGAAGGGCTCCATGCGATCGAGCTGGCGCTCCTCGAGGTAACTTTCGCAGAGGGGTGACATTCCCAAGTCTACGACGCGGTGCACGAGCGCGGTCTCACAGAACCGGCATTTGAAACCTTTCATGGCTCTCTACTCCTACAGAACCCCCTGGTTGGTTGCAACTGAAACAAGCTCGTGAGCGCGGCGTAGAAAGACGGCTTTTTGTCCCGGTGCTCGGCCAGTGGGAGTACTGTCTCGTATGCTGTTCACACCGCTAGGCCCCGCAGGGGCGATGCAGATAGACCTCGACGCGCACGCGGACGATCGCGGCTTTTTCGCCCGGACCTTTTGTGCGCGGGAGTTCGAAGCCCAGGGGCTGCCAGGTGATTTTCCGCAGTGCAACCTGTCGCACAACGCCCGGGCCGGCACCCTGCGCGGCGTCCACTACAACCACCCGCCCTTCGAGGAAGCCAAGTTGGTGCGCTGCGTCCGAGGCGCGGTTTACGACGTCATCGTTGACCTTCGACCGGGTTCTCCGACACACCTGGAATGGGTGGGGATCGAGCTCAGCGCAGAGAATGGACGGGCGGTGTTCGTACCGAAGGGTTTTGCCCATGGTTTCGTGACTTTATCGGATGCCACTGACGTGTTCTACCACATGGACTCGGTGTTTCAGCCGAATGCGGCCCGCGGGTTCAGGTACAATGACCCTTCGTTCAAGATCCAGTGGCCCATCGCGCCGCGAGTGATCTCGGAGCGCGATGCGAGTTACCCAGACTTCGATCCAACGAGTTGGGGGGCGAGAGATGACTGACACGAACGCGTCTTCTGGTGACGCGTTGTACGCCCTGGTCGCGGAACTTTACCCGATCTGCCGCAGCATCACGGGCGCTGGAGTGCGGGAAACGCTCGATCGGCTGTCGGCGGTCGTGCCGCTCGAACGGGTCGAGGTGCCGAGCGGGACGAAGGTGCTGGACTGGACCGTACCGCTCGAATGGAACATCCGTGACGCGTTTATTAGGGCTCCGTCGGGGGAGCGAGTGGTCGACTTCAAGCGGAGCAATTTGCATGTCGTGAACTACAGCGTCCCGATTCGTCGGAGCATGACGCTAACAGAGCTCCGACCGCACCTACATACCGTGCCTGAACAACCGGAGGTCATTCCGTACCGTACCTCGTACTACCAGGAGACCTGGGGTTTTTGCCTAAGTCACGCACAATTGCAGACGCTCGCCGACGTCGAGTACGACGTCTGCATCGACTCCACGCTCGAGCCGGGCAGCCTGACGTACGGTGAATTCGTGGTGCCGGGTCGGAGTAGCGATGAAGTGCTGATTTCGACGCACGTGTGCCATCCGTCGCTGTGCGATGACAACCTGAGCGGGCTATCGATCTCGGTGCATTTGGCTCGCGAGCTCACGCGAGGACCTCAGCTCCGTTATACCTACCGCTTCTTATTCGCGCCCGGTACGATCGGGGCCATCGCTTGGCTGGCAAGGAACCGGGAGCGGGCGTCGCGCATCAGCCATGGGTTGACGCTCACGTGCCTGGGGGACGCTCATCCGTTCACCTACAAACGGACCCTGTCCGGTCGGGCCCCGGTCGATCGTGCCGTGGCTCACGTGCTGGCGCACAGCGGATTCGAGCATCAGAGCATCGACTTTTTTCCCTATGGATACGACGAGCGCCAGTACAACTCCCCTGGTTTCCGCCTTCCGGTCGGATCGCTCATGCGCGGTCGTCACGGCCAGTTCCCCGAGTATCATACCTCGGGAGACAATCTGGACTTCGTTACAGCCGAACGGCTCGGTGAGTCCTATTCGGTGCTCCGCGATGTCATCCGGCTTCTCGAAGCAGACCGGATCTACCGCAATCTCGAGCCCTGGGGCGAGCCACAGCTGGGCTCTCGGGGGCTGTACCGCGCGATGGGGGGCAGTGACATCCCGAACCTGCAGCTGGCCATGCTGTGGATGCTGAATCTGTCCGACGGCGAGCACGGGCTCCTCGACATCGCCGAGCGCTCCGGCATCGATTTTCGCGCGTTGGCCAGGGCCGCCGAGATGTTGCTCGACCACGGGCTGTTGGCGCCCGTCTAACCCTAGGGTCCATTATTTCTGACGACCCCGACTACGAAGCATGTCGCATTTCGGGGGGCGTCGACATTTGACCCCGACGGACGAGAGTGAGAGCATACGGTCTGGCGGAGACCGCGCACAGGTCCAAGGTGCCCGAGACGCGGTCCCACGCCTCCGTTGAAATTGGGTTAGTGTCTGATGCGAGAATCCATCGAGGACGAGGCCGAAGGGTATCAAATTGCCGTCGTCGGCATGGCTGGCAGGTTCCCGGGGGCCAAAAATTTGCGGGAATTCTGGGCGAATGTTCGCGACGGTGTGGAGTCGGTGCACTTCTTCAGCGAGCAAGAGCTGCTCGACAATGGTGAGGATCCGCGGCGGCTGTCGGACCCGAACTACGTCAGGGCTTGGCCGGTGCTGGAGGACTTCGACCACTTCGACGCCAGGTTCTTCGGGATAAGTCCGCGTGACGCTGCGGTGATGGATCCGCAGCATCGACTCTTTCTCGAGATCACTTGGGAAGCGTTGGAGAACGCAGGCTACGCGCCCAACGCTGCGCCTGGCCAAGTGGGAGTATTCGCCGCATGTGGGATGAACCACTACATGATGTACCACCTGGTCACCAATCGCGAGGTGATGGAGACGGTGGGCGAGTGGCTGGTGCGGCACACCGGCAACGACATGAACTTCCTGGCGACCCGTGTCTCCTACCAGCTGGACCTCAAGGGACCGAGCCTCAACGTTCAGACTGCTTGCTCCTCGTCACTGGTGACCGTGCACCTCGCCTGTCAGAGCCTGTTGAACGGCGAATGTGACATGGCCTTGGCGGGCGGTTCGACGTTGTCGCTCCCGCAAGATCGCGGGTACCTCTTCAAGGAGGGCGAGATCCTATCGCCCGATGGGCACTGTCGCCCGTTCGATGCGGGCTCGCACGGAACTCTTTTCGGTAGCGGCACTGGATGTGTCGTGTTGAAGCGCTTGGCGGATGCCGAGGCACAGGGTGACCAAATCTTGGCGGTGATTCGTGGTTCCGCCATCAACAACGACGGTTCGCAGAAAGTGGGGTATTTGGCCCCCAGCGTCTCGGGGCAGAGCAGCGCGATCGCCGAAGCGCTTGCCGTGTCCGGCGTGCCTCCGGCCACGATTGGCTACGTCGAAGCGCATGGCACCGGCACCGCTGTTGGCGATCCGATCGAGGTCCGTGCTTTGACGGAAGCGTTTCGCGCTGGCACTACCGATCGCTCCTACTGCGGATTGGGTTCCCTGAAGGCGAACATCGGGCACTTGGGTGAAGCCGCGGGCATCGCGGCGTTCATCAAGACGGTGCTTGCGCTGCGCGCCGGGACACTGCCGCCCAGCATCAACTACACGCAGCCCAACCCCGAAATCGACTTTCCCGGCAGCCCCTTCTTCGTCAACACCCGCCTTCGCGAATGGCCCGCGCTCGGCGCACCGCGCCGGGCCGGTGTGACGGCTCTGGGAGCGGGCGGCACGAACGCCCACGTCGTGCTCGAAGAAGCCCCGGCGCGCGCGACGCTGCCTGGAGTGGCTGGGCCCAAGCTTTTCGTGTTGAGCGCTCGCAGCGAAACGGCGCTCGATCGCGCGGTGCAGCAGCTTGCCGGACATCTCGACCAGGAGCTCGGGCTGGATGCGAGCGACGTGGCTTTTACGCTACAGCAAGGCCGCACGCACTTCGACTTCAGGAAGTCGGTCGTTGCCGAGAGCCTCACCTCTCTGCGAGCGGCCTTGCTGAGCGGCGATCCGCAGCGGTTGCACACGGGCGTAGCTCCGCGCCGTGCACCAGGCGTGGCGTTTCTGTTTCCTGGTGGTGGCGCTCAGTATCCCGGCATGGGCGCGGGTCTGTACGAGTTGGGCGAGCCTTTCGCTGCATATCGGCGCGCGATCGACGAATGCATCAGCGCGCTGGAGCCACTGTCGCGCGACCAGGTCCGCAGGCTGCTGATGGACCGCGATGCCGACGGCGCAGAGCTCGAGCGGCCTGGTCTCGCGCTTCCAGCGCTCTTTGCTACGGAGTACGCGACGGCGAAGTTGCTCATGTCGCTGGGCGTCGAGCCTAGCGATTTCATCGGCCACAGCATGGGTGAGTACGTTGCCGCATGCTTGTGCGGAGTGTTCACCCCGGCCGAAGGGATGGGCTTGGTGACGCGCCGCGGCAAGCTGTTCGAATCGCTGCCCGAGGGCGGCATGCTGAGCGTCGCCCTTTCCGAGGCGGACTTGGCTGGGCGTCTTCCGCCTGAGCTGTCGATCGCCGCGGTGAACGCTCCGCAACTGTGCGTGGTGTCTGGCCCCGCGGCTGCCATCGAGGGCTTCGCCGAGAAGCTCGATGCGGACGAGATCGATTGGCAACGGATTCACATCGCGGTCGCCGCCCACTCGGCAATGCTCGAGCCGATCCTCGCCGACTTCGCCAACTACTGTCGGGGGATTCGCTTCAAACCACCCCACCGCCCCTGGATCTCGAACCGCACGGGGCAACCGGTGTTGGAGGCGGACGCGATCGATCCAGATTACTGGGTGCGCCACCTGCGCAGCACGGTGCGGTTTGCCGACGGGATGAAAACCTTGCTCGATCGTGGGAGCGTGCTGGTCGAGATCGGCCCCGGTCGAACGCTGACCAGCCTGGCACGGCAGCAGTCACCCGCCGCTGTCGCTGTTACCACGTTGCGTCATCCACGCGAGTCGGTGTCGGACGAAGCCTATCTACTGGATGCCCTGGGTCGCCTCTGGGTTGCCGGACTCAGTCCAAGCTTCGAACGTCTTTGCGATTCGACGGCGCGTCGCGTAGCGCTTCCAACGTATCCGTTCGAACGTGCGCGCTACTTCATCCCGGCGAGGTCGCCGGTCGAGCCCGAGCAGAACCCGCTGGCGTTTCAGCCGCGCAAGCTCCCGGACCTCAGAGACTGGTTCGAAACGATGGTGTGGAAAGAAGCGCCAGCGCCGGTCGCGCAAGCGACTCTAGAACCCTGCTTGATTTTCGCGGACAAGTTCGGCCTCGCCGCGCGGCTCCGCGCGAAGATCCCGGGGAGCATTCTGGTTCGTCATGGCGAGCGCTTCATGAAGCATTCGGCTCACGAGTACTCGATCCATTTTGCGCACCAGTCGGACTACCAGACCTTGTTCGAGCACCTTTCCTTAGCGGGGCGTATGCCCGGTCGTCTGGTCCACCTTGCAGCGGTCACCGCACCTCAGAGCGTGGTGCGCGGACTGTGGGGGGCGAACAGCGTGTCCTACCAGGATGCAGAGGCACTTTACTTCAAAAGTCTGCTGTTCATTGCCCAGACCTTGGCCGGGCTCGAGCTGGCGGCGAACTTAGACGTAGTCACCAGCAACCTGCACGCGATCGGGTTGGAGCCGCGGGCTAACCCCGAAAAGGCCCTCGTGCTCGGCCCGGTGCGCGTGATCCCGCGAGAGATTCCGGAGGTCGAGACGCGAAACATCGATCTGCAAATGAAGTCGGCCAAAGCGCGTGAGCTGGAGCGGCTGGCTGCGGAGCTGGCGGAAGAACTGCCCAATACCGGTCCGCGAGTGGTCGCGCTCCGCGGCGGACTGCGGTTCGTGCAGACGCTCGAGCCACTCCCACTCGAGCCCTCCAGCACACTTCCCGCGAAGCTCCGAGAAGGCGGTGTCTATCTGATCACGGGTGGTCTCGGCGACATCGGTCAATGTGTGGCCCACTACTTGGCTCGTTCTTTCCGTGCCAAGCTCGTCCTTCTCGGTCGAACGCAACTACCGGAGCGATCACAATACGACGAATGGGTTGCCGAACACGGTAGCGGCGATCCGATCAGTGCCAAGATCGCTGCCGTGCGAGCGATCGAAGCGGCCGGCGGCGAAGTGCTGACGCCGACGGCCGACGCATCGGACGTGAATGCGATGCAAGGTGTCAGGGAGCTGATCCTCAAGCGCTTCGGGCGTCTCCATGGGATCATCCATTCTGCGGGCACGCTCGACGACGCGCTGATATCGCTCAAGACCGAAGAGAGCGCGAGCCGCGTGTTGCAAAGCAAGGTCAAGAGCCTGTTGGTACTCGATCAAGTGTTCGGCCAAGACCAACTCGAGCTGATGCTGTTGTTCTCGTCCGTGAGCTCGCTTCTGGGACTGGAAGGACAGATCGATTACACGGCAGCGAACGCCGTCTTGGATGCCTATGCTTGCGCCCGAAGGCAACGCGGCTGCTTGACCCAATCCATCTCGTGGAACGCTTGGAAAGACCTGGGCATGGCAGTGGCCACAGTCGAGGCCGCCCGACCCGCGGGACGTGCGGAACGGGGAAGACTCGGTCCGCACCCGTGCCTGGAACGCCTGGTCCTGTCCGAGCCGGACGAAGCGCTGTTCGCGACGACGCTGACCCGCGTGCGCCATTGGCTTCTGGGTGAACACGTCGTGCGCGACGGTGACGCCGTGATCCCGGGTACCGGCTATTTGGAAATCGCCCGGGCCGCGGCTAGTCACGTGCTGGGTGTCAAGCGTCTGGAGCTTTCAGACGTGGCATTCATGGAGCCGTTCGTGGTGCCGCCGGGCCAAGCGAAGGACCTCGCGGTGCGTGTCCAACGGACGGGGCCTGACGGGGTCGAGATTCTGTTCTTTGCGGAGGACATGGTCGAGCCTTTGGCGATTGCCAGTGCCCGCGTGCTCGGGGCTCCGGACCCGGCAGCCATGAGCCTGTCGTCCGTGGCGGAACGAGTTGGGGTCCGAACTGTCGAGGTTCACGGTCAGCTCAATCAGCCGTTCATGGACTTCGGTGCCCGTTGGGCCAACATCGAGCGCATCCATTTCGGTAGCGACGAAGCGTTGATCCACTTGTCATTGCCCGAGTCGTTTCGCTCGGACCTTACCAGCTACGAGCTGCACCCCGCCTTGATGGATATGGCGACGGGCGCGGCGCAGGCCTTGGTCCCGGGAATCGACCTGACGCGCGACTTCTTGGTCCCGCTCGGCTACCGGCGCGTGCGCGTCTACGATCGGCTTGGTACGGAGCTGATCAGTCACGTCAAACTCAGGGGGAACGCGACGAGTCAGACCGTAGGCTTCGACGTCCGCATCGTCGATCGTAAGGGTAGGGTGCTCGTCGATATCGAAGGGTTCACGATGAAGCGCGTGAATAGTGCCGAGTTCGGCCGGGCTACGGCGAGCGCGGCGCCTTCGTTGTCAGCGCCGCCATCGATGCGCATCAACCCCACGAGCCAACTGGCTCAGGTGATCGAGCATGGCATCACGAAAGATGAAGGCGTCGAGGCGCTAGTGCGGCTCATCACCTCGGGTCGCTCCGGGCACTTCTTCGCGAGTTCGCTGGGGGTCAAGGACTGGCTAGCCTTCGTAGACGCGTCGAGTCCGGGAGCTCAGGAGCCTCCGCGGGCACTCGACGGCGCCGACGAGCCGGCACAGGAGCGTCAGTTGAGGAACAGCTACGTCGAACCGCGCAACGAGCTCGAAGCCACGCTGTGCCAACTCTATCAAGAGTTGCTCGGCGTGCAGCGGGTCGGAGCGCATGACGATTTTTTCGAGCTCGGCGGCCAGTCACTGATGGCGGTGAGGCTCTTCAACAAGATCCGCAAGCGTTATCAGGTAGACTTGCCACTTTCGACCTTGTTCGAAGCGCCCACGCCCGCGCAATGCGCGCAGGTGGTCGCCTCCGAACTCGGAATCGATCTGACGAAGACCGTGGTACCGGAAGCGCAGGCGGTCCCGAGCGTCGAGGAGGTCGTCGCTGGGGCCGAGACCGAGCCCGTCGCCGAAGTCGAGGCGTCGCCGCATCCTTCGTCGATACCGGTTCCACCCGACCCGAACCGCAAAGGTACTCGCTGGCGCTCGTTGGTGGTCATGCAGCCCCAAGGCGTGTTGCCGCCCTTCTTTTGCGTCGCTGGCATGGGTGGCACGCTAAACAACCTGCGCAAATTGGCCATGCTCGCCGGGGACGCCCGCCCGTTCATCGGCCTGCAACCGCCAGGAGCCGACGGAAACAGCCAGATGCTGTTCAAGGTCGAGGAGCTCGCCGAGCACTACATCCAAGAGGTTCGCAGCATCAGGCCGCATGGTCCCTACTTGCTCGGAGGCTACTCCGGCGGAGGCGTCGTTGCTTTCGAGATGGCGCGGCGCTTGACGGCAGCCGGAGAAAGCGTGTCCTTTCTGGGCTTCATCGATACCTTCAGCCCGAATCCGCCCAAGCGTTCGGCGTGGGGGCGCGCGAAGATCCACGCGCGTCGCACGATCGAACAGGGGCCTCGCTATCTCGCCAGCACGCTGCAACGTCGCTTCGAGTATCGCGCTCCGACTCGTAAGCTGAAGCGCAAGCTGCAGAGCTTGTTTCCCGAGAACTACCGTTACGAAAACTTGGCCGCCTCGTGGCTGGTCGCAGAGAGCCAGTATCAACCCGGGGTCTGGGATGGCTCGGCAACGCTGTTTCGCGCTCGCGAGGAAACGGCGCTTTCGCTTTGGACTGCCGTGGAGGTGGACGAGCAGCACGGCTGGGGGCGCTTCGTGAAGGGTGGCGTCGACGTCCAGATTTGCCCGGGAAATCACGCCACCATGTGCCTGGAGCCGTTCGTTCGCGTACTCGCCTCGAAGCTGCGGGAGGCGATCGACGCCAAGTCGCCCGTGACCGCGGAGCGTCCGACTGCTAGGCGGGTTTCGGGCGACGGCGCTGATTCAGCGCCTGGGCACGCGCCCGCGCTCGTGCCTGACCAGCTGTAGCCGCGTCGGTGGGCTGCGTCGGATCGGACGCGCCGCCACTGGTCGCCGCCAAGTGCTCGGCCAGGGTCGCGACCGTCGGGTGCTGATACAAGTCGACGAGCGGTACCGTGCGTTCGAGTAGTGTGCGCAAACGCGCGGTGGCCTGCATGACCAACAGCGAGTTCGCACCGAGATCGAAGAAGTTGTCGGTGACGCTGATAGGCGTCACGCCGAGCAGAGCCTCGAAGACCCCGGCAATCCGCTGCTCCAGGTCCGACTGGGGTGCCTTGAACGTTTGTTGCGGGAGCGAGCGAGCTTTCGAGGGCGCGGGCAGCGCCTTGCGATCGAGTTTGCCGTTGGGTGTGAGTGGCAGGCGTTCCAACGTGACGATGCTGCTCGGCACCATGAAATCGGGCAGGCTGCTTGCGAGAAACTGCTTGAGCATGACGTCGAGCTCGCCGTTCGCCCCACGTTGATTTGCCTGCACCAGCGTTGTAATCGCCGGGAGTAATTCGCTGTTCGGTCGCGCGAGGGCACGCAGGCCGCCCAGATCGCGGCGCACGAAGGTCGCTTCGAGCCAGCCCGGTTCGCCGGGTGACTCTCGAAGATCCACCTCATACTGGGGACTGAGGGCGAACAAGTCTTCGGGGTGTATGCCCGGGACTCCTTCCAGGGTTGGATCGCTTCGCACGGCATCGAGCGGCGAGTCGGTCGGCGCCGCCTCGAGCAAACGCAAGAAGGCCCGCTCGCGCGAGACGCGAGCGTTCTCGATGCCGTGCACGCGAAGGGCTTCCGGCCGCTCGGCGAGCCAAGCCCGCAGCGCTTCGAGCGTCACGCCTACGGACTTCTCGACGAGCGCTGGATGCTGGTCGCTCTGGGCGACCGGAGCGCGTCGCAGGCTGACGTCGTAGCGGAACTTCACCAGCTCGTTCTCGGCGCGCCCGCGCTTCAGCCTGACGGACTCGACCTCCAAACCAACTTGGGCGGCGGCAGCGGCGAAGAAACGCGGCTCCAGCAGAAGTTCGCCGTCTTGTTTGACGCGCCGCCGTATGGCGTTCATGACGTCATGCGCCGAACTTCGGCCCGGGGCGGTAGCCAGCTCGATGGAGGCATGCTGAAGCTCGCACAGCTGACGCGAGCGGACGTCGCCGATGAACAGTGCGCCGCCGGGAGCCAAGTGCTTGCTGACTTCCGCGAGCACGCGGAGCAAATAGTCGAGGTCCGGGAAGTACTGCACGACCGAGTTCAGCACCACCACATCGAACAAACCCAAATCTTCTGGCAGCGCGTTGGCCGCCGCGTGAAGGAGCTCGACCTGGGGTAGCGAACGCTCGGCGAGCACCTTCCGAATCTGTTCCAGGCCAGTTGCGGCGAAATCGACGCCTACGAAGCGGTCCGCTTCGGGCGCCAGCCGAAACAGGAGCAAGCCGGTACCGCAGCCGATTTCCATGATGCGGCTGCCGCCCAGGTCTCGGATGCGCTCGACCGTGTGATCGACCCATTCTCGCATCTCGGCTTCTTCGATCAGACCGCCGGTGTAGCTCGATACCCAACCAGAGGTGTCGAACGTGGGGTCGACAGGAACGCCCCCAGCTCGTTCGCTGTCAGCGTAGGCGCCGTTCCACAGCTGTTGCCACGCAGCGAGGGTCTCCGAGTCGGCACCGACCCGCTCGGGGCGAGGCACCACGTAGGCGACTAGCCGCTGGTCACCCGGAACATCCTCGCGCGCAACGACGACGCATTCTGCTACCCTGTCGTGCTTCGCGAGCGCAGCCTCGACTTCACCGAGTTCGATGCGATAGCCACGCAGCTTGACCTGCTGATCGAGCCGCCCTAGGAATTCTAGCTGTCCGTCATCCCGATAGCGCGCCCGATCGCCGGTGCGGTAGTAGCGGTCGGCCGCGGCACCTCGTGGCAGGCCAAAGGGATCGGGGAGGAACCTTTGTCGCGTCAGCTCCGGGCGCTCGAGGTAGCCGCGCACGACACCGCTGCCTCCGATGCACAGTTCGCCTGCGACCCCGGGTGGCGCCAGCGCGCCAGTCGCGCCCAACACGTATATCGACGTGTTGACGATCGGCGTACCAATGGTGATGGGTTCGCCATGTTTCACTATTGCCACGGACGACCACACCGTGGTCTCGGTGGGGCCATACATGTTCAGTAGTCGACCGTTTTCGAGCAACGATAGCACGCGGTCGGCGAGCGCCGGCGGCAAGGGTTCTCCGCCCAATAGCACCGCCCTGAGCGCTGCGAAAACAGCGTTTGATGAGGGGTCCTCGAGCAACATCTGCGCGAGCGAAGGTGTGCACTGCAGGTGCGTGACCCGATGGCGCGTCACCTGCGCTGCTATTTCGCCGAAGTCGTCAGCCGCGTAGGGCGTCATCGACCGCTTCGTCAACTCCAACAGTCTGGCCAAGTGCGAGAGGCTCGCGAGTACCGTCTCCGTCTCGACACCGAAGTCGACGAGGCAGGCGATTTCATCGACGCCAATTTGCCCTAGCTTGGCGAGCTTGGGGTAGCAACTCTCGGGCGTGCCGAACAGCCCGTGAGTTTCGAAGTAGCGCTCGAACGCGTGATCGAGCAGCGCTTGCTCGTCTGCCGGACTCAGTACGTCCGACACCTCGCTGCCATCCGGAGCGGAAGAACCAGGCCGCGCGAACGCTGGGAAGTACCACTTGGCGCGCTTCACCAGATCAGTCGATGTTCTGAGGTACTCGATGAAGGGTCGCCTCACGAGTCGTTTCACTTCCTCCACGTCGGTACCGACGAACGTGTGAAGCATCAAGGTAACGTGCCCGGGACCGGCGAACCCAGCCGAGCGGCGAGCGTTGCGGTACGCAGCGAGTTTGGTCTTCAAGTCATCGACGCTCTGACCGAGCATGTTGGTCAAGATGTTCGCCCCGAGTTTGCCCGCAGCCTCGAAGGTGGCGACATTGCCCGCAGCCGTGAGCCAGATGGGAGGTTCGGCTTGTACCGGACGCGGCAGCGTCGAGATTTCGATCATCTCGCCGCTTCCACTCTTCACGCTGATGCGCTCACCGCGCCAGAGCTTCTTGACGGTTTCGATGTGCTCGAGCATCACGGTGCGCCGCGGCTCGTAAGAGTCTGGCATCAGCGCGAAGTCGTTGGCATGCCAGCCCGAGGCGAAAGAGAGCCCGACGCGGCCATGCGACAGGTTGTCGACGAGTGCCCAGTCTTCCGCAACCCGAATCGGGTTGTGAAGGGGAAGCACCACGCTGCCGGCGCGCAGCTGGATTCGCTTCGTCACGGTGGCGATGGCCGCGCTCGTGATCGCAGCGTTCGGGTACAGGCCCCCGAACGCATGAAAATGACGTTCCGGCGTCCACACTGCGGTGAATCCATGGGCGTCGGCGAAACGCGCACCCTCGATCAACAGGCGGTAGGCGTCACCGTTCGACGCGACCGGTCCGCTGGAGGCGTCCGAAGCAAAATAGAACAAGCTCAACTGCATGTTCACATCGCCTGCACTGGCATCGGCACCGAGCGACGCTTTGTCGCCTTCTTGTTGAAGGACCACGTGAAAACCGCGTGTCAGCGTCCAAAACAGTTCGAGCACCGAAATATCGAAAGAGATGCTGGTGACCGCAAGCCACACGCCAGGTTCGGTCCCGAGATGCCGATCCATCCCTGCGAAGAAGTTCAGCACGTTCCGGTGCTCGACCATCACTCCTTTGGGGCGCCCCGTGGATCCGGAAGTGAAGATCACGTACGCGAGTGCGCCGCCGCCCACCAACTCCGAGCTGAAGGCGTCGGCGGGGGTCAGATCGCTCAATGCATCCAGGTCGACGAGTTCGGCCGTACCTCGTGTCAGCGACCCGGGTCGGACTCCCAGCGTGAGAATCGCTTTCGGCTTCGCGTCTTCCAACATCATCGCGATGCGCTCCGCCGGGTAGTGGGGATCGAGCGGCACGTACGCCGCGCCAGCCTTGAGGATGCCGAGCATTCCGATCACCATTTCGAGCGAACGCGGGGCATGGATGGCGACCAGCGATTCGCGCGCGACGCCCAGCTCTCTCAGGCGCCGCGCCACGCGGTTCGCGCGCCGATTCAGGTCTCGGTAGGTCAGGCTCTGATCCCGGAAGGTGAGCGCAGTGGCGTCCGGCGTCCTTGCGACCTGGTCCTCGAACTGCGCGTGAATCGTCTCGACGCTTGGAGGCGGGGCGGCGGTATCGTTCCACCGGGAAAGGAGTTCGAGTTCCCGCTCTGGCACGCGTGCGAGTGCCGAGAGCGTCGCCGCCCCGGCGTTCGCGAGGGACGCGAGCGCCGCCTCCAGGCGTTGCACGAGCGCCGCTGCTCGATTGTCGCTCACCCGACCAGGGTCGTACGACAACAAGAGTTCGAGTTCTGGTTCCGCGTAGGCGAAGAGAGTCAGCGCAAAGTTCGTCTGCTCCAAGAACTCTACCGACACTCGCGAGCCGAGGCCGCCGCGTTTGCCCAACGCGCTGCCGACGCGTTGCTCGTTGAACACAATCGCGCTGTCGAACATGCCACCCGCGTGCGAGAAGCCTGTGTATTGCGCGATGGCTGGGAGCGGGGTGTGTTCGTACTCCCGAAGCGAACGATAGTTCTCGCGAAGTGTCCTCAGGTAATCGTCGGTCTGCTTGGCACCGTCGATGCTGACGTGCAGGGGAAGCGTGTTGATGAACAGCCCCACCATGTCTCGCGCTTCGGGCAAAGCCGTGCCACGGCAGCCTCGCACGACGCCGAACACCACCCGGTTCTGCCCGGTAAAGTCTGCCAAGACCAGGGCCCACGCGGCTTGCACGAAGGTGTTCAGCGTGATGTCGAGGCGCGCGGCCTCCGCACGCAAACGATCGGTGAGCTCACGAGTCAGCGACGTACTCACGGCACCGAACAGCGTCGGACCTTGCTCTCCCCGCAGATTGGGCAGGCGCGTTTCGATCAGCTCGTTCTTCGATTCGAAACCCGAGAGTCGCTCGGAGAAGTACGTACGGGCGGCTGCCTCGCGAGACAGAATTTCAGTCTGCAGCCACGTGACGTGGTCTGCATAGGGACGTGGCGCAGTGAGCCGAGGCGTCCGTCCGGCACGCAAATCTTCGTAGGCGTCCAGCCATTCCCCCACCACCCGCGCGAACGAGTTTCCATCGAGAATGATATGCGGAAACGTCCAGACGAGGCGTTGCTCGTCGGCGGCCAGTCGCACCAGTACGATCCGACTGAGCGGCGGACTCGCCAAGTCGATGCCTGCTCGGCGATCGCGCCGGAGCCAATCTTCGAAGTGGGCACGGCGCTCTTCGGCGGGCAAGCCGGACAGGTCTTGCTCGTCGACCTGGACCTCGACATGAGGCAGCGTCTCGACGAACGGCTCCTCGATGCCTTCCCAGTGAAAGCGAGAGCGCAGCGCAGCGTGGCAGTCGGCCACGATCGAAAACGCTCGCTGCAGATCGGCGGCGACGAGCGGTTCGCTGGCCGTCAAGACCATCTGCTCGATGTCGGTGCCGGTCTGACCATCCCGCGCAAAGTGAAACAACATGCCTTGCTGGACCGGTGTCAGACTGTGCGTGGGGTTGTTGGGGTTGACGCTCATACAAAACTCCGGGAGTTACTGCGAGAGTAATCCAAAATCGCTGGCTTGACACATCGCGTTGACCGCTAGCGTTTCGATCCGCGTCGGCGGCCTGAATCACTGATCAGTGCTGAGCGCCCGCCCCCGCGTTTGGAGCTAGCGCCGTCCGAACACCGGTCGCGATGGACGTCCGATCAGATAGCGGTCCACACCGTCTGACAGAGCGCGCGCATAGATTTCCAGCGCACCGTCAATCGCTTCGATCGTCCGGTCGATGTCGGTGTCGGTGTGCGAGTAACTGACCACGAGCGACGGTATCAAGATGCCTCGCCGGATGGTTTCTTGCAGGAACAGAGTCCGGAATTCTTGCGACGGCTTCTTGTCCGGTCCTCGCGTCGAGTAAAGCAAGTTAACCGGTCTGCCCAACATGCTCACGAAGTCGGCAAGGCCATGCCTTGCTATGGCTTGCTGGACGCCTGCAGCGAGACGAGTCCCCTGGCGGTACAGAGTTTCGATCACGGGCTCCGATTGGTAGACACCAAGGGTTGCGATCGCTGCAGCCAGACTGGGAACCTCTGCTCCGTGGGTGGTCGACAACAAGAACACGTTCTCTCGCTCGTTGCCGCGGGCTCCGAGACGCATCAGCTCGCGCTTGCCGCAAAGCGCCGAAACGGAAAAGCCGTTTGCCAACGCCTTTCCGAAGGTCGACAGATCAGGTGTCACCCCGTACAGCTGCTGCGCCCCGCCGAGATCCCAGCGAAACCCCGTGATCATCTCGTCGAAGACCAGCACGGCCCCGTTCTTTTGGCAGAGCGCTTTGACCGTCTGTAGATAGCCCGGCGTCGGTTCTTCGATGCGGGCGGGCTCCATGAACACCGCCGCGATCTTCCCAGAATGCTCCTGAAACAGCCGTTCGAGGCTCGCGGCGTCGTCGTACTCGAATCGGACGGTCTGGCTGCGCTCGAAATCCGGGATGCCCCCATCCATCGTGGTCGTGCAAATGAACCAGTCGTCGTAGGAAAAGAACGGGTGGTCCGCGCAGATGGCGACCATGTCGCGCCCCGTGTGGGCACGAGCAAGCTTGAGTGCAGCCGTGTCGGCCGTTGAGCCATCCTTGGTGAACTTGACCATGTCGGCACCGCCGATCACCTCCAAGAACTTCTCAGCGCATTCGACCTCCATCGCAGCGGGGCGTGTGAAGTTGGTGCCAAGTGCGAGGGCGTTTTGCACCGCTTCGACGACCGGAGCGTAGGCGTGACCGAGCGTGATGGCGCGCAGGCCCATGCCGTAC
Source organism: Polyangiaceae bacterium (assembly GCA_025937785.1). GTDB lineage: Bacteria > Myxococcota_A > Polyangia > Polyangiales > Polyangiaceae > JAICQQ01. Next base: position 2,398 of record JAICQQ010000105.1, on the reverse strand, counting down.
TCGATGAACTCGTTCCCGTCAGCGTCCCAGACATGGCACCCCTGCCCGTGCGAGATTACGCCGGGCGACAGCTCTGGGTACTGATCCGCTCCTTTCGCGTAGGTGTGTCCCCCGCCGGGCACCAGCTGTTCCAGACGTAGTTGGAGCGCACGAGAGCGATCGAAATTCACGGGCACCTCAGGGTCGGGCCCTCTAGGCTACAGGAGGACACAGCACCAAACCACCGGTTATTGTTCGCCATCGTCGTCTAGCTTTGCTGGCCGGGGATGCATAAAAGCGTGCAAAAAGAGCTGGCCCGCAGTAGCTTTGACATGGGGTAGAATCCAGAAAAGAGATTGTCGATGAAGGTGGTGTTGTTCTGTGGCGGTCAGGGCATGCGGCTACGAGGCTACTCGGACCAGATCCCAAAACCACTCGTGCAAGTGGGTTCGCGCCCGATTCTATGGCACTTGATGAAGTACTACGCTCACTTCGGCCACAAGGAATTCATCCTGTGTCTGGGGCATGGTGCGGAAGCCATCAAGAAGTACTTTCTCGACTACGACGAGACCGCAACGAACGACTTCGTCTACACGCGCGGAGGACGCAATATCGAGCTCTTGGCCCGGGATATCGATGACTGGAGCATCACTTTCGTCGACACCGGAGTACGCTCGAACATTGGTGAAAGGCTTCGAAGCGTTCGGCCATTCCTCGAATCGGATGAGGTCTTTCTGGCGAACTATGCCGACGGGTTGAGCGACCTCAACCTGGCGGAGTACGTCGAGGCCTTCCACGAGCGCGGCAAGATCGCCTGTTTCCTGAGCGTCGCAGCACCTCACACGTTCCACATCGTGCATGCACGCGAGAACAACGAGGTCTACAAGCTCGAGCACGTCGCTCGCTCGTTGGTTCGAGTGAACGGAGGCTTTTTCGTGTTGCGCCGGGAAATCTTCGACTACATGAACGCGAACGAGGAACTCGTCATTCAACCGTTCCAGCGACTGATGGAGAAGCGCGAGCTGCTCGCGGTGCCCTACGATGGCTTCTGGCAAAACATGGATACCTTCAAGGACAAGACGTTGCTCGACGGGCTGTTGGAGCAAGGGCGTGCGCCCTGGCAGCTTTGGAACACGGATGGGAACCACGGGGGCTGAAGCTGGCGAAGGACGATGGGGCTGGTTCGATCGTCTTCACCCGCGAAATACGAGCTGCCCGTCCTCGACGTCACCATCATGATAGAGTTCTACGATATCTTCTGGCAACTGTCTGCCATCGACCATTGAGCGGTAGTCGCGGATCGCGCTGCCACCGCAATGGACATCGACTTGGGGGGCGCCCTGCTTGGCTCGTGCGTCCTCGCGATTCACGGTCCTGAAATCGAGGCTGAAGCGAGTCAGCCCCGACGTGTTCTTCACACTGGCGTGCAACTGTGCGCCCGAAAACACGATTACCGCTCCAACCGGCACGACGAGCCGAAGCTCGGAGGAGGTTTCGATCGGCTCGGTCGGTCCGGGCATGGCTCGTGCGTCTGCCTTGGTCATCTTGGCGATGTGTGGGCCGCGATGCTGGGCGTTGTGCGTATAGTAGTTGTAGCGCTCCGAATCATTGGGCACCGGCTTCTGGAAGTAGTGCGGGTAGAAGCACATGGTGTTGTCGCTTCGGATGGGCCACACGGGGATCCACCAGTTGAGCTGGCTAGGCGGCGCCGAGTACCAGGTGTCCCGATGCGGATGCCAGGCGAACGCGATTCCAGTAGTGAGGTAGCCGTCGCTCGTTGAAGTGCGCAGCCGTGGCACGTCGAAGTAAGTTTCTTGCGGATCGCAGCCGAGCTCGGCGAGCACACGCTTGCAGTATTCAGCGCTTCTTTCGTCTCTGATGAAGCGAGGCTTCAGATCGCCCAATAGGGCGGCATAGGCGTCGACGTCCATGCTGTGCTGGGCCGACTCGGGTGTCCGCTCTCCAAACGCTTCCTGGCATAGCGTGCGCGTAAACTCGGCAAACTCGAGGCCGGCCTTGCGTGGCGAGTAGACGATGAGATCGCCAGCGTACAGCCGTGCACGGCGCGCTCTGTCGTCAAACTCGGGATCATAGTATACGGTCGCCACGCCACCTCGTCATATACACCTTTTGCTCGCGCGCAACAATCGCCCACAGCGCCTTCCGGATTCGAGCTTCTTCTGTGGGTGCCTATCACCCGATGCCTGTCACCCGATGCCTGTCACCCGATGCCTGTCAGCCGGTACGGCTCCAGCTAGATCTCCAGCTTGGATTTCCAAGCTAGTTAGATCGCGCCTCGAAACTCGTAGGCGTGTGAATACAAAAGGGAAATCGCCAAAAGCAAGCGATGGAAATAAACAAAGTCGGGTACCCGTTCTCGGAAAAGACGCCAATCCATTCAGAAAACGAGACCCCGATG
>JAICQQ010000445.1 GCA_025937785.1 Polyangiaceae bacterium | reverse complement strand
GCCGAGCCAACATGGCGGTGCCGGCGCCCACAGCCTGAACCGAAGAGCCGGATGTGTGGCCCACAAGTCCGGTTCTGTGAGAGGGGTCCCGGGAAACCGGGGCCTCTACTCGGCGACCGTAGGCGCGCAGGCGCAGAGCGCCGAGCACCTGCGAGTTGGAGCATCAAGAGTGGGTTCGAATCCCGCCCTCTCCGCAAAATGGTCAACGGTGCCGCGTGCCTGTTGATGCCCCGGCTTCCATCGTTGACTACGGCTTCCCGCGGCGCAACGGAGAATGTCCTTTCTCGGGACTGCCGCCAACCGATCCTAACGTCGGTCAGGATATGTCCGCGTCGGTGTGGGTGCGATCGGGTCGGTCGCGCGCGACAGAGTTGGGCCAGGTCAGAGTGCAACCGATCGCATGCCCCGCGTCCATGTCGCATCATAACCCACCATCCTCCAGGCCCGGTCGAACAGGTGCGAGGCCGCCCAGGAAGTTCGCATGGCGTTGCTGGTGTCACCCGAAACCCCGACACGTAGCGCCGTATCAGGTGTCACCTGCCATCTCGGACATCGCGGGAGAGCCGTTCCTGACCGACACACCGCGCGGCTGGCTCCCGTGCAAGATTGGCGATATTCGTCGTTGGATTCGGGAGTGTTCGCGGAAGCATCGGAGCTCACTCTCGGAAAGGCCGAGCGCCACGGTGCCATGAACGCGCACGGTGACGAGCTGCTGCCGTCGCTGGATCGGATCGACAGCGACGGACACTACGTCCCTGGCAAGTTGCACATCGTCTGCCGGTTCATCAATCGGTGGAAGTCGGACGGGGATGACAAAAACTTTCGGCGCCTACTATCGGTGTTGCGCGGTAGAATGTCGGGCGTGACCCACGCGTAGCAGCTGAACGCGATAACGTTGACCGCAAGACCCCGTGACCTCTCAGAGCCCCCAGTCGCCGCCGTCGCCGGATGAGTACGAAGCTGCGCTCCGCAGTCTGGCCCCGCTCAGTAACCGCAGACTCAGCATGCTGCGAGCACACTACAATGCTCCGGAACGGACCATCACGGCGGCTCTGATGGCCGAAGCCCTCGGATATCCCCACTACTCTACCGCCAACGCGCAGTATGGGGCGCTCGCGGCAAGGGTGGGGGAGCTGACAGGATACAGGCCAACCGGTGAAAAGCTCGGCGCCCTCGTTACGTTTGAGATGCGCGATTCCGAGTGGCATTGGATTCTCCGTCCGGAAGTGGCCCTTGCGCTGGAGAGGCTGAATTGGGTCACGACGCCCCCGGAGATCGACACTGACGAAGCTACTTTCAAGCATGCGGAGTTCTTCCCCGTGGTCGCGCGCCTTATCCTTCAGGCGACCCGCGCGAACCCCACTGAATTTGTGCCCCACGAGTCCCTCGTCGACTATGTGCTCGCCGACCCGGTTGCGGCGGCGATGGTTCGCTTAGCGCGCACCAAGTCGTCGTGGCCCGATGATCGCACTGCCGCCTCGAACATGGTCGCTTGGTTCTCACAAAAGATCACGGTTGGCCGTTCGCCATGGGCGCAGGTGTTCGAGCGTGAACGCACAGGCGCCAACTGGGCGTACCGACCGGTTGCAGCGGCGACCGCAACCAGTATCACCGACGAGGAGATTGCGTTTCTCGAGGGAGAGCCCAGGATGTTCTTTCACCTCCGCCGTGAGCGTGATCCGCGCCTCGTTCAAGCAAAGCGAGCTGCCGCGATTGCGATCCACGGTCGCCTCCGGTGCGAGGTCTGCGGTTTTGTTGCCGAGGAAGTATTTCCCGGCTGGAGCGATGGTCCGATCTGCGAAGTTCATCATCGCATGCCTCTCAGCGAAGCCGAGGGTGCGGTGACAACCGGACTTGACGATCTAGCGATACTCTGTCCTAGCTGTCATCGGGCAATCCACCGCACTCGCCCACTCCTGAGTGTGGACGCTTTTCGGAAGCGCTTTCGTGAGCGCCGCCGATAGTCGACGACCACGTCTCTCAGTCCTTCGTGATGTCATCGAAGTCTCGAACGAAGCTCGTCTGAACTGCACCGGCGGCGCCTACTCGGGACGCGTGAACCGCCCCGCCCAATACTCAATTGGCCCAACATCGTCAGCTGCACGCAGGAGGACGTCCACTGCTCCACACGGTAGAGGACGGATCTGAGATACGGCGACGGCTTGCTTGTCGGAGATGACGGCTTTATCGACCACAACGACGTCCATGGTGTCGAGGTCGACGCGTTTGTACTCGCAAGCGTTGCCGCCGCACGTGACGCCGTAGCCGATGTGCCCCTCTTCGAGGGCCTCTCGCCCCCAAGCGTAGCGCTCTGCAATGGCCGGAATGATTGGGTCTGCACCCTCGCCGAGAACGTGCGGTGAATCTCCACGGATGGCGCTTACCCGAAAGTGCCCAGTGCTTTGTACATCCTGCACTAGGTACCAGGCCGAGTCTTTCCCGGGGACGAGCACGAACAGTGCGTGAGCGTCGGTGACTTCCACCACCGGCTGCCACTCCGTCTTCTCCACCATGTCGGCCACTTCGATGGTAGCACCCCGAATGCCGAACAGCTGTCCGGGCGAGTCACCGTCGGGGAGTATCCATCCAGCGAGATTCATGGGTTCGTAGCTAGCCAGCACCGTCTCGACTCTGGAATAGATGTCGAGCACCGACAGACTGTCCGGATCCCAAACCAGCAGGGTTTCGGCATCTATGGCTTGGGCGCCGCCGGCTAGGGCGAATTCAGTCTCGAAGCCCGGCTGCCAATTGCCCATCGACAGTCGATATTCCGAGAACACCGCGAGCATCCCAGAGTTAGATGCATAGCATGGAGCCAGATCGGATCGACAGAGCACGAAGTGACCGGCGCCTTGGACGACGGTGCGGGTGCCCGCGAGATCGATTAGCGTTCGCTCGGCATCACTCCGCAGCGCCTCTGTTAAGAAGGACGTGCCGCCCACACGAGCTTCGATCAGCTGTTCGCGATGCTCGGAGGAGTAGACCAGTCGAGGTGGTCGCGACTGCGGGCAGCCGTGCATCGATTCGCAGACGCCAGCTTCGCAAACTTCGCCGTCCTCGCACAGCGTGGTGCACCCAACCGGTGGGTCTGGTGGTTCTGTCCCGTCCTCCGTGGACTTTCCTCCGCAGTTCAAGCACAAAGCTGCGGCTAGCTGGAGCTGGGCAAATCTGGAAACCGCTCTCACGCAGGTTAGCATAGCAAGCAATCACAAGAGGGCTCGCGCCTCAGGACTGCATGAGGGTGAGGAAAGAGCGACGTGCCGTCGGTGACGTAGTCACCGGCCGTGAGAATAGCCGCCGTCGACCTCGAGCACGGTGCCCGTCACGAAGTCGGCGCGCGCGAGGTATAGGGCGGCT
>JAICQQ010000440.1 GCA_025937785.1 Polyangiaceae bacterium | reverse complement strand
GCGCTTCGCCATCCGCGAGGGCGGCAAGACCGTCGGCGCCGGCGTCGTCACCAAGATCATCGAGTAATCGGGGCGGAGGACTACCATGCAAGACACGACCAAGATTCGCATTCGCCTCAAGGCGTTCGATCATCAGCTGCTCGACAAGTCCACCTCCGACATCGTGGAGACGGCGCGCCGCACGGGCGCTCGCGTCGCGGGCCCCATCCCGCTGCCCACCTCGCTGCGCCGCTACACGGTGCTGCGCGGGCCGCACGTCGACAAGAAGTCGCGCGAGCAGTTCGAGGTGCGCACCCACAAGCGCCTGATCGACATCATGGAGCCCACCCCCCAGACCCTCGACGCGCTGATGAAGCTCGATCTGAGCGCTGGCGTGGACGTGGAGATTAAAACCAAGTAAGGGGCTTCCTCTTCCGGAAGCCCATTCATTTCGAGGCAGCTTCCCCCGCGAGGCCGCCTCGAAGCATTCAACCCAATCAGGAAGGACCTACGGTATGCCGACGGTCGATGTTTACAATCTCAAACGAGACAAAGTCGGAAGCGTCACGCTTCGGGACGATGTGTTCGCGGTGGAAGTCGCGAAGCACCTCCTGCACGAGGTGGTGACGGCCCAGCTCGCCAGCAAGCGCGCGGGCACTTCCGCCGCCAAAGAGCGGGCCGCGGTGCGCGGTTCCACGCACAAAATCTACAAGCAAAAGGGCACCGGCCGCGCTCGCCACGGCTCGATCCGGGCCCCGCTCTTCGTGGGCGGCGGTCGTGCCCATCCGCCCAAGCCGCAGGACTGGTCGCGGCGCCCGCCGCGGCGCGTGCGCCTGGCCGCGCTGAAGAGCGCGCTGAGCCTGCTGCTCGGTGAGGGCCGGCTGACGATCGTCGAGAACCTGGAGCTGGAGGCCATCAAGACCAAGCCGCTGGCCACCGCGCTGGCAGCGCTGAACGCCCCGCGCCAGAAGGCTCGCGTCAAGACGCTGGTCGTGGATGCGAAGGACAACGACAAGCTCAAGCTCTCCATTCGCAACATCGAGGGCAACCTCTTTCTGCCGCCCGAGGGCGTCAACGTGTATGACCTGCTGCGCCACGAGCACCTGATCGTGTCCAAGCGGGCGGTGGAGCAACTAGAAGCCCGCTGCACTCGGGAGGCCACATGAGCGAGCTATCGCGAATCATCAAGCGCCCGCTGGCGCTGACCGAGAAAGCCTCTCGGTTGAAGGTGGACCACAATCAGGTCGTGTTCGAGGTCGAGCGCGGCGCAAACAAGATCCAGATCCGCAGCGCCGTCGAGGCGATGTTCGGGGTCAAGGTCGTGAGCGTGAACACGCTGGTCCAGCGCGGCAAGGTCAAGCGCATGGGCCGCGGCGTCGGCAAGCGCCCCAACTGGAAGAAGGCCATCGTCACCCTGCGCCAGGGCGACGACATCTCCTTCTTCAATGAAGCCAGCGAGGAGTGAGCCATGGCAATCAAGAAGACCAACCCCACGTCCGCTGGTCGCCGCGGCTACTCCTACAGCGATCAGAGCGACATCACCGCCACCGAGCCGCTGAAGAAGCTGCTCGACCACAAGTCGAACAGCGGCGGCCGTAACCACTACGGGCGCATCACCAGCCGCTTCCGCGGCGGTGGCCACAAGCGGCGCTATCGCATCATCGACTTCCGCCGGAAGAAGATCGGGGTGCCCGCCACGGTGGCCACGATCGAGTACGATCCCAACCGCACGGCGCGCATCGCGCTGCTGCACTACGCCGACGGCGAGAAGACCTACATTCTCGCGCCCGACGGGCTCAAGGTGGGCGACCAGGTGCTCTCCAGCCGCTTCGCGGACATCCGCCCGGGCAACTGCCTGCCGCTCGCCTACATCCCCTCGGGTACGCTGGTGCACAACATCGAGCTGCGCAAGGGCAAGGGCGGGCAGCTGGTGCGCTCGGCTGGCGTTGCCGGCCGCCTGACGGCGAAAGAGGGCGAATACTGCTCGATCAAGCTGCCGAGCGGCGAGGTGCGCCGCGTGCATAACGAGTGCCGCGCCAGCATCGGTCAGGTCTCCTTCGCGGAGCACCAGCTCGTCGCGCTGGGCAAGGCGGGTCGTTCTCGCTGGCTCGGCCGCCGTCCGCACAACCGCGGTGTGACCATGAACCCCGTCGATCACCCGATGGGCGGTGGTGAAGGTCGTACCAGCGGTGGCCGCCACCCCTGCTCCCCGTGGGGGCAGCTGTCCAAGGGGCTCAAGACTCGCAACAACAAGCGGACCGATGGGATGATCGTGTCCCACCGGAGGGTGAAGTAAGCATGGCGCGCAGCATCAAGAAGGGCCCGTTCATCGACGGTCACCTCGCGAAGAAGATCGAAGAGGCGGTGAGCACCAACTCTCGCAAGGCGATCAAGACCTGGTCGCGCCGCTCCACGATCTTCCCGCAGGCGGTCGGTCTGACCTTCGCCGTGCACAACGGACGCAAGTTCGTGCCGGTGTTCGTCAGCGAGAACATGGTGGGTCACAAGTACGGCGAGTTCGCTCCGACCCGGACCTTCAACGGTCACTCGGGCGACAAGAAGAAGCCGGCGGGCCGCTGAAGTAGGTAACTGCCCGCGCCCCGCGGGAAGGGCTCCAGCTCCTCCCGCGGGAAACGCACCCAATCAGAGCCCGACGGCATGGAATCGCTTGTCGGGCTCGGGGCGCTCTGGTACAAGCTACGTCCCTTTCCGGGAAGCATCCTCTTGCCCGCGCATCGGCCTTGGGCCGCCACCGCGAGCAGCTTCGTGAGGACAGCTTCTCTCCCGAAGGCGGCAGCAGGTAATGCCTGAGCCACCTTCGAGGAACTAGCTGAGGCGATCGACGCAAAGTGGGTCGACCTCGGCTACCCCAAAGGGACGACGGGTCTCCAACCGGGAAACTGTCGAACATGATCAGTAACGCAAAAGGTAATTATCAAGGCATCAGTCCGCGCAAAGCGCGGATGGTGGTGGATCTGGTTCGCGGCCGTCCCGCGACGGAGGCCCTACAGCTCCTGGATTTCACGAACAAGGCGGGCGCGCCGTACGTGAAGAAGGTGCTGGCGAGCGCGCTCGCCAACGCCCAGGTGAAGCGCCCGGGCATCGACGTGGACTCACTGTACGTGAGCCGCGCGAGTGTCGACCAGGGCCCGAACTCGCACCTGCGGCGCTGGCGCCCGCGCGCCATGGGCCGTGCCACCCGCGTCACCAAGGGGACGAGCCACATTCACCTCGAGCTCGACGAGCTCTGAGCCGCCCGCTCCGGCAAGCACGCCCCGACGATGGGGGCCGCGCGCCGGAGCACGCGATGAGCTCGCAGAGCCGAGCTCCAGGAATTCCGAAGTCCGTAAGGCGCAGCGCGCCCCCCCACCAGGGGCGCCTGCGAGTGAAATCGAATGGGACAAAAGACACATCCGTATGGCTTCCGGCTCGGCGTCATCAAGACGTGGACGAGCAAATGGTACGAGGACTCGCGCTACACCACCTGGCTGCACGAGGAT
>JAICQQ010000407.1 GCA_025937785.1 Polyangiaceae bacterium | reverse complement strand
TGCCTGCGCGGCTGCCGCGACCAGGGTGGTGTCGTGAGGCAAGGCCGCGTAGGCCCGCGCCAGGACCAGCGGATAGTGTGCCGCCGTGAATCCGCCTGCGACGAACAGGAGCGCGGGACCGAAACCGAAGAGCTCGGGCGCTAGGCTTCCCAGCGCGACCCAGCCACCAAAGCACAGCGCAGATCCGATGCACGCTATCATCAAGGGCGCAGCGCCGGGAGCCCTGCGCAAGCGGCGCTCCAGCAGCACCAAGCCGCAGGCTCCGCCCAGGGTGAACGCCAACAGCGACTGCGCGACGAGCGCTTCCTCCGACGTCACCCGGTAGACACGCAAGCCGACCAACACCGCGAGCACCTCATCCATGAAGGTGCACGAGGCCGCCGCACCCAACCACAGCAACAGGCCCGTGTGCGAGCGGGCCGCCCGCAGGCTTCGCGACGCCGCGCTGAGCGCTGACGCCATCGCTCGGAGCGGGCGCCACGGCGACGTGTTGGCCGCAAGAGACGGGCCGGGGCATGCAACGGCCGGGGGCGTGTCGATGCGAGTGCGGAACACCGCGAGGCTCGCGCAGCAGAGCGCCAGCCCTACCCCGCCGAGCGCGGCGCGCCACCCCAAGCCGCACACCGCGAGGCTCCACAACAACAGTGGGGCCGCGAGATCACCCAGGGTACCGGCGAGCATCCACTGCGTCAGCGCCCGCTCGCGCTCGGACGACCGCTGAGCCATGAGGGACGCCTCGGCGAGGCCCACGGCGACGCCACTCGCAGGAGCGTACAGGGCGAACGCCAACCCGAAGCTGGCAAGGTCCGGCGCCAGCGCCGCGCAGCAGAGCGCCAGAGCCATGCCGGCGAGCGCGACGGCGAGCGCCGTGGGGCGGTGGCGTCGCCCCGCCCACAACACGAGCAGGGGCTCGACCCCCAGCGAGAGCACCTGCGGGGCCACCAAGACCGCCAGCGCTAGCGCGGTCACGTCGGACTCGAAGCCCTCGCGCACGGCGAACGCAGCCGCAGCAGGCACGCCGGACGCGAACTCGTCGAAGAAGGCGAAGCTGACGAGAACCAGCGGCGCGACACGCAGCGCCCGCAGGGGGCGGAGCGCGAGTCGGGCGTAGCGTCAGATGCGTTCGGTGAAGGTCGACATCCGTAAAATGTGGCGCGGGCGCTCGGCGGTGTCAACCGCGCGGAGCAGGTCGACCGGCTCGGTGGCGCAGCATGTCTTCGAACAGGCGGTGCAGGTGATCCGCGTGCGCCTGCCAGGTGTACTTGGCGAGCACGAGGTCGCGGCCGCGCCGCGCCATGGCGAGCGCTTCGTCGCGCTGCTCGTGCACCCATTTCAGGCAGCGAAGCAGCTCGTCGACGTCGCCCGGTGTGTACAGCCTCAAGTGTTCGCGTTCGCCGAATATCTTGAGCAGGTTGTCAGCGCGAATCGTGATCGCCGGCTTCTCCTGCGCGAGGTACTCGAAGACCTTCAAAGGATCCAACACGAAGCTACCGCGCTCGCGGGAAGGGCCGTGGCGCGACGGGTCGAACGGGGCCACGCAGACGTCCGCAGCCGCCATGCGACTGGGGACCTCGTCGTACGGCAAGAGTCCCGTGAACACGAAGCGATCGACGAGCCCGCGCTGGCGCAGCGCGCCTTCGATTTCTGCGCGGCACGGGCCGTCACCCACCATCAAGAAGCGCACCGTTGGCTCCCGCCAGCGATCGGCGACTTCGACGAGCGCTTCGAGCCCATGCCAGCGCTTGAAGGAGCCCGAGTAGGCCACCACGAAATCGCCGGCGCCGAAGCCGGCGGCGGCGCGCGCCGCGTTGCTGTCGAGGCTGGCCGCGAAACGCTCCACGTTGGCGCCCCAGTGCACTAGTTCGGCTTTCGCACGCACCGTTCGTGGAATCAGATCCAGGCGTGTCGCCACGAGCTTTTCGGCCCTCAGCAGCGACAACCAACTGAACCTTTCGTCGAGCACCATCGTCAAGAGTGGCGCGTGGGACGCAACGCTCAACATGGCCCCGAGGCCATACGACGAACAGCGCTCGTAGATCACGTCGGGCTGGAACGCGCGCACTTCGCGCCATGCCCGCGGAAACAGCGCGGCAGGGTCGAATTGGCGCAGGAACTGCTTGTGGTGACGTAGCGGTTTACCGATCGGCACGACCCGGTCGCCTTGGGAGTCGTCGCGCGCCAAGAGCAGCGTGTCGGCGCGCTTGGAAAGACCCGCGAACAGCTCGGAGACGTGCGTGGAACCGCCATGGCTTCCGGGCACTTGAACATCGGTGGCGACGAGGAGAATACGCATGCGGCAGGTCAATCAGCGCGTTGCCAACGGCTTTTACCAGGCCGCACGCCCGGCAAGCAACCACGAGCTATTTTCTTCTCGGCGGTGGGGACGCTCGGTGCGAAGCGCCGCTCAGCATGTTAGAAGCTCGGGGCCGCCGCTCGCGCGGCCTCCGCGATGCGACTGCTCCTGGTGACTCAAGATTTCCCGCCAGCGGTCGGTGGGATTCAAACGTACTCGAAGGCGCTGGCCGATCGCTTCGCCGGCTCGACGGAACACTTTGGCGTGTTGGCTCCAGCGCAGCGCGGGTCGGCTGCCATCGACGCGGAGCTCGAGTACCCGGTGTTCCGCATCCCAGTCCCGTCCGACGGCATGCGCTACGCGCTCTTGCCGTACCTGAGCTACGCGTGCTTGAAGGGCGGCTTCCGCGTCGCTTTCCTGGCGCAATGGTACAGCGGTGCTGCTGCCAGCCTCGCCAAACGTCTAGGGCTGCTCGATCGGGTCTACGCAGCCGCGCACGGGCAAGAGCTGCTGCGCGTGCCCGCCGAAGGCCAATGGCTCGGGCGAGCCTATGTACGGCATCGGCAACGCGTGTTGCCGGCGCTCGACGGGTTCTTCCCGGTCAGCCGCTACACGGCTTCCTTGCTCGAAGGCTTGGAGGTGCCGGCGGGCAGAGTCCACGTGGTGTACAACGGCACCGACGTCGAAAGGTTCGCCATCACTGCGGACGAGCGTGCGGGGTTGGCTGCCTGGCGGCGCGAACACGGGCTCGGGTCCGGTCCGCTCTTGCTCACCGCAGCCCGACTCGTAAGGCGCAAAGGGGTCGACGCGGTGCTCGCGGCGTTGCCCGCCATTGCGCGCAAGGTGCCGGGTGTGCACTACGCCGTGGTCGGCAGCGGCCCCGAACGCGACAACCTCGAGCAGCTGGCCCGCCAGCTCGGTGTGCGAGAACGCGTCAGCTTTCTGGGCCAGCTTCCTGATCGCGACGTGGTGCTGGCATACAACGCGTGCGACGTGTTCGTGATGCCCGCGCGCTTCGAGCACCCGAGCGTCGAGGGTTTTGGCCTGGTGTTTCGCGAGGCCAACGCCTGCGGCAAGCCAGTCGTGGGCACCCGCACCGGCGGTATCGCCGACGCCATCGAAGACGGGCGCACGGGGCTGCTCGTCGAACCGGACGCCCTCGAGGCCCTGACGAACGCGGTGCTGCGGCTGCTCGAAGACCCAGCCTACGCAGCGAGGCTCGGCGAGCAGGGGCGAGCGCTCGTCACCGAGTCCGGCACCTGGCAGCACGCCGCCGACCGCATGCTCGACGTCATGCGCGCGGGCGCCGAGGACGAGGCCTGAGCCGTGCGCGTCGTCCTCACTTGCAACTTCTCGCCGTGGTCGCCGTACTCTGGGGGCGGCCAACGTTCGACGCACGCGCTCGCGACGGCGCTGTCTCGCGACGGGCACGACGTCAGCGTGGTCTTCACCCGCACACCGTGGGAGCGCTTCGCTGTCCCGCACGTCGAGTACCAGCTCCGCTGGGCGAGCTTTTTCGGGCTGCGCAGCCGCCGCGCGGCGCCGCTGCGCCCGCTGAATGCGCTCAGCGTTCTCGCCGCCGTCAAGGCGTTGCACCAAGAGCGCCCTCTCGATGCCGTTCACGGAAACGGCGAAGAGGTCGTGCTGGCCGCCTCCTGGGGCCGTGACGCAGGTGTTCCTGTGATCACCACGCCGCGCTACCCCAACTACCCGGCGCCGCTTTTGCGCCCCGAAGGCGCCGGTCGCTCCGGCCGGCTGCGGTTGGCGATCACCGACCCCAAGTACCTGCTCTTGGGCCGTGCCGCGCGCGCCTCCGCGTGGTGCTGCCCAACGAGTGAGTACGCAGCGCGACTCGTCGAACGCGCCCTAGGGGTCGACGCGTC
>JAICQQ010000492.1 GCA_025937785.1 Polyangiaceae bacterium | reverse complement strand
CCTAGCCCGCATTTCTCATCCGAGCTTGGCATCGGCCGGGCCGAATCAGCGAAAGTAGTTGTGCGAACAAAGACTTTTGCTGACCGAGAAGGCCCGGCCGATGGAAACAGACTGTAGCGCGACGCAGTTGGTGTTTGAAGGGTTTGAGGGCCGCCAAGTTGTGGGTGGGTTCGACGGCGGCGCGGTCACGTCGAATGGAGGGGCGCCGCTGGCGCGCGAGGCGGACTTGGCCATCGGCTTGACGGAGAAGGTGACGCGCTGCTTTCGCGATCTGCGCAATCCCGCCTTTGTGGTGCACCAGCTCGACACGCTTCTGGCACAGCGCATCCATGGGCTGGTGCTTGGCTACGAGGACCTCAACGATCACGACGAGCTGCGCCGCGATCCCGCGCTCGGCCTGCTGTCCGACACGCTGGAGCCCAAGCACGACGGCGTGGAGACGCTGGCCGGCAAGTCCACGCTCAACCGGCTGGAGCACGGCCTCCTGAACGGGGCGAGCCGCTATTGCAAGATCGATGTGGACGACGCGGCGCTCGAGCAGGTGTTCATCGACCTCTTCATCGCCGCACACGAGACCGCGCCCAAACGCCTCATCCTGGACTTCGACGCCACCGACGATCCCCTGCACGGGACGCAGGAGGGGCGCTTCTTCCACGGCTACTACCGCTCGTACTGCTATCTGCCGCTTTACGTCTTCTGCGGCCGGCACCTGCTGGTGGCCAAGCTGCGGCGCGCCAACATCGATGCCTCGGCCGGCTCACGCGAGGAGCTCGCCCGCATCGTCGCCGCGCTGCGCAAGGCGTGGCCGGAGGTGGAGATCTGGATCAGGGCCGACTCTGGCTTCGCCCGCGACGAGCTGATGACCTGGTGCGAGGCGAACCGCGTGGAGTACGTGCTCGGCTTGGCGCGCAACAAGCGTCTGGAGCCGATGCTGGCGGACGCGCTCGCCCAGGCGAAGGCGAGCTTCGAGGCGACGAGCAAGCCTGCGCGCGTCTTCCAGGAGCTCGCCTACCGAACGAAAGACAGCTGGTCGCGCGAGCGTCGCGTGGTGGGCAAGGCTGAGCACCTGGAGAAGGGGGCGAACCCGCGCTTCATCGTCACCTCGCTGCCGCCCAAGAGCATCGACGGCCAGGAGCTTTACGAGCGCATCTACTGTGCGCGCGGGGAGATGGAGAACCGCATCAAGGAGTGCCAGCTCGATCTCGATGCCGATCGCACCAGCGCCGGCACCATGCGTGCCAACCAGCTGCGCCTGTGGTTCTCCTCGCTTGCTTACGTGCTGATGGAGGCGGTGCGGCGCCTGGGACTTGCTGGCACCGAGCTGGCCAACGCCACCGCCGGCACGATCCGGCTGAAGCTTCTCAAGATCGGCGCGGTGGTCACCGTCAGCAAGCGCCGCATCAAGCTTGCGTACGCCACGGCGTGCCCTATGAAGGAGGTCTTCGCGCACGCGCTCGCCCGCCTGCGCCGCCTCAACGCGCCGCCGGACACCATCGCTGCCTGACCGGCCCCGCCCGCCCGAGGATCAACAGCAGAGGACAATTGCCGCGCCTGCCCAACCCGCCGCCAGCGGCAACCCTCGCGTGCGCCCGCGTCCGAGGTCATCCGCCAGCTTCGTATCGCTCACAGCGTCGGATTATATTGAACGCTGTTGTGAGAAA
This sequence comes from Polyangiaceae bacterium, assembly GCA_025937785.1. GTDB lineage: Bacteria > Myxococcota_A > Polyangia > Polyangiales > Polyangiaceae > JAICQQ01. The sequence goes on along the minus strand of JAICQQ010000492.1, from coordinate 325 downwards.
TGCGGGCTAAGCGCCTGGGCGAAGTTCGTCGCGCGACCAGCAATGTGGGGTGCCTGGAGCCAACTGCTCCACACCGTACAGACCGGCGAGAACGCCTTTCACCATCTGCACGGACAAAGCACCTGGCAATTTCGGGCAGCCAACAGTGACGAGAGTGAGATCTTCGATGCAGCCATGCGGGAAGATTCCTTACGTGTCACGGCTGCGCTACTGGCCAGCTACGACTTTTCCGCGTTCAGGCATATCGTTGATGTCGGCGGTGGAGACGGTACGCTGCTCGCCGGCATCCTGGTCGGTTGCCCAGAGGCGAAGGGAACCCTGCTGG
>JAICQQ010000097.1 GCA_025937785.1 Polyangiaceae bacterium | reverse complement strand
TTAGACTTCCAATCGACGCACCCTCGCGGGAACGCCCTTGTCTTCGGGTTGAGTTTGTTGATGCTCCTTTCTCCGGGGACTCTCACCCCGTGTTTCATCGCCATGCCAGGCGCAATCCCCGATCGCCGGCGTCGCTCCGCTGCGCTTCGCTCCGGCGGCGATGGGAGGGGACCCGGCTCACACCGCCACTCCGACTTGGCGAGGACGGCGCAAACTGTGATTCAGTTGTGACAAGCCATGCCCACGAGAGGCGGCGATGTGCAGGCGTTCGGCCGTTGTCCGGGGTCGGACGCATCCGGTGTGCCTCGCCGGCCAGAGCGGCCGGGCTGTGCTCAGCGGCGCAACAGGTGCGCCACGCGCGGCAGGTACGCATCTGCGGTGCCGCTCGAGTGTCACCTGATTCGCGAAGGGCGTGTCACACCTCTTGCGCCAGGGGTCGCAAAGCCCGGCCGCTCCGGCCGGCGAAGGAGTTCCCTATGCGCCCTCGCACCCTCGACCTCAAGACCCAGCAGCTTCTGCAGCACCGCGCCCAGCTGATGCGGGGCTGTCCGTCACCGCCCGAGCAAGCCTTGTGGCTTGCCATTCGTTCGGCACAACTCGGGGTTCCGTTTCGCCGTCAAGTGCCCGTCGCCGGCTACATCGTCGACTTCGTCGCCGCGCGGGCCATGCTCGTCGTCGAAGTCGATGGCCGACACCACGAGCAGCGCCGTGCCTCCGACGATCGGCGCGATCGGAAGCTAGGGCGGTTGGGCTATCGGGTCCTGAGGCTCGAAGCCGAGCAGGTTCTGCGGCAGCTGCCGGCTGCACTCGCGCTGGTGCGGCAGGCGCTGCGCGAACGCGGGTAGCGCGCGGCCTCAGTCTTTGGGCTCCGGAATGGGAGCGGGTGCCGCGGTAGCAGCGGGTCGGGGCTCGGGAACAGGCACCGGGCTCGCTGCGGCTTCGGACGGGGGTTCAGGTCCAGGTTCGGGCTCTGGTGGAGGCTCGGGAGCGGGAGCGGCTTCGAGTTCAGGTTCAGGTTCGGGTTCGGGAGCGGGCACAGGTACAGGCTCGAGCGCAGGTTCGGGCACGTTCATGTTCACGGGGGCAGCTTCGGGAGCGGGCGCGGCTTCGGGCGCGGGGGCAGCTTCGGGAGCGGAAGCAGCATCGGGCACGGGCTCCGCGGCAGGATCGGGCACGGGCACGGGGTCAGCAGCAGCGTCGGGCTGGGGAGGGGCAGCGGGCTCCGCGGCAGCTTCGGGCACGGGCACGGGCACGTTCACGTTCACGTTTGCCGGCACGGGCACGGGGGTTTTGGGGCGCCACAGCAGGATCAGCAGGATGGCTGCCAAGCCCACGATGCCGATGGCTCCGGCTCCATAGTAGCGGGAGTATTCGGGGCGGCGGGTGCGTTCGCCGCGTTCGATCATGGCGATGCCTTGGCGTGCGCGTTGGTTTTCGGGGTCGAGTTCGAGCGCTTTGCGTAGGAGCGATTGGTCGGCGAGGCTTCGATCGAGCAGGGCCTCGGCTTCTAGCGTGAGGCGCAGGCTTTCCAGCTTGCCCTGCCGTTTCGGGTCGCTGTTGATCCGCTCCGCACGCCGCATCGCGAGCAGCGCTGCATCGAGGTGTTCGGCGTCGGCTTGCGCGGCGAAGGCGACGTAGCCATCCACCATCTCGTCGCGGCGGTCGAACATGGGGTTGTGGGCCAGCACCTGGTCGAATGCTTGGCGCGCGGCGCTGAAATCGCCCTTCTTCTGCGCTGCGATCCCTGCCTCGAAGTACTGGTGAACCTGCGCCAATCGCAGGCGATCGAATTGATAGAACAGCTCCTGCGCGGTGCGCTTCCAGGGCCAGTCGCGGGGTGGCGTCTTGCCAACGATATCTTGATATGTTTCGCGTAGTTGCCAGTTTCCGACTTCGCCCAACAGGCGCACTGCCTGGCGCGCTGCCAGGCGCACTTGGGCGCGCTCACTATTGGCGAACGAGATGATGATGCGCGCGGCGTCGGGATCTTGAATGCGGCCGTAGGCTCGCAGAACATCGGCGAGCGCCTGCTGATCGGTCGTTTGTACGAGCTCGCTCGCGATCGCTTTACCCATCTGATCGAGTTGGCGTTCCGACCACTGGCTGATCTTGGCGGCGGGATGCTTGCGCGCCTCGATCAAGGCGGGGGCCGCGCGATCTCCGAGCTCGGCCAACTGCTTCTGGATGTCGACCCTCAGGAACTCGCCGAAGCGCACGTAGATCTGGATCAACACGCGCGCCGCTTCGACGTTGCCCACAGCCACCAACATGCGGCTCATCGCCAGTACGCTGATCAGCGCTTGCCAACTTTCGTCTTCGGCAGCCGCGTACTCGGCGACCATCGCGAAGTAGTCGGGGGTCTCGACTTTGCCCTTCTCGCCTTCGCGGCGCATGTCGTCGCGCACCGCGTCGCGCCCTCGATTGCGGATTTTGCGCAGAGTCTCTTTCATGGCGTCGGCGTCCGCCGTGTCGGCCAGGTGATTGACGCGGTGATAGATCGCGGTCACCCAGTCCTGTTTCGCTTCGAGGACCTCGCGGACCGCGCGCTCGCGCACCACCGGATCGCCGGAACGTACCCGTTTCAAATGCTCGTCGAGCTCTTCCATCGCCGTCGGGGAGGCTTTGCCGAAGCTGCTGCTCGGCACTTCGGGGAGCTCCGGGAGCACCAGCGGGGGGGTGGGGGGCGCAGCGAGCTGACTCTCCGGCGCTGTTTGGGCCGACGCGGTCACGGTCCATGCCAACAGGCACGCCACGAGTACGCAGAAGCTCCACTCTCGCGGCCAAACGCCGTACCGCCGGCGACCCAGGCTCCAGCCGTGCTGTCGGCAGCCGTGCTGTCGGCAGCCGTGCTGTCGGCAGCCGTGCTGCCCATGCTGCCGACGAGGGAACGCCGCTCGACGGCTGGGTGATCCACGCTGGGGCAAGCTCGGCCTCGCGTCAGTCGATGATTCGGAAATCGGGGTAGTCCCCCGAGAAGCCTCGCCAGCGTGTGTCCACACGCTCTACCCTGGCCGCGCTGGGGCCTTTCTGAGCCCAACCGTACAACTCGCGGATCGCGACTTCCTCACCCTCCGCCAGGATCTCGACGGTGCCGTCGGCGCGATTGCGAACCCAGCCGCTGAGCCCGAGCCGGCGGGCCTCGCGTTGAGTCGAGGCTCGAAAATACACACCCTGCACGCGGCCGCGCACGAAGAGCTGAAGCTGCTTCAGAGCCATGCGCCATCAGTAGTACCCAAAATGATTCCAGTCAAAAACTACACCGAGCCGCCCCCGTGTAGCACCTACCACGTCCCGACGCGCCGCCTAGATCAGCGGTTTTTGCCGAGATTGGACCGGTCGAGGCCCCCGGGGCAGGCTTTTATGGATCTCTCGGAGAGAGCATGTTTCGATCGCGCCAGTGCCCCTGAGTCAACGCCCTCCGCCCCCCGACGTTCCTGCGAGCATGGGTCTGCTCGAGCGGGCGCTGGCGCGCGAGGTCAGGATCTCCACCGCGCTGAAGGAGGTGGGCAGCGCCCTCGGCGCCACGCTCGACCTGGATGACTTGCTCGAGCTGATTCTGGGCAAGCTCACGGAGCTCATCGAGGCCGATCGCGCCACTCTTTACTTGCTGGACGAGCAGCGTAAAGAACTGGTCAGCCGTTTGGTGGTCGGCGAGCAGGTTCGGTCGATCAGGATCCGGGTGGGCCACGGCATTGCAGGGGTGGTGGCCCAAACCGGCAGACCGATCCGCATCTCCGACGCCTATTCGGACCCGCGCTTCGAGCGCGACTGGGACGTTTTGACCGGCTACCGCACGACCAGCATGCTGGCGGCACCGCTGAAGAACCACTTGGGACGCACGATCGGCGTGATTCAGGTGCTGAACAAGCAGCAAGGGGCGGGGTTTACCGACGAAGACGAGGCGATCCTCGCGGCCCTGAGCACGCAGGCTGCGGTGGCCATCGACAACAGCCGGCTGTTTCTGTCGCTGATCCAGAAGAACAAGCAGCTCTTGGATACCAAGGAACAGCTCGAGTTGAAGGTGCGCCACCTGGAGCTCTTGTTCGATTTGGAGCGCGCGACGGCTCGGGCGACGACTTTGGAGATGCTGGCCACGGCGGTGCTATCGAAGTTGGCCGCCGCCTGCCATGCCCAGGGCGCCTCCCTGCTTCTGGCCGAGGACGAGACCGGTGACCTCGTGCAATACACGCTCGCCCTGGCCGAGCCCGAAAACTTGGGGCGGGTGGGGGTGAAGGCGGGCGATGGCTTCCTCGCGTCCGTTTTTCTCGACGACGAGGCGGTCAACGTGCTCGACGGCCGCAACGACCCCCGCTGGAAAGAGCGCGTCGAGGGCCGGTTCCCGTTCGAGGTGAGCAGCGTACTGTCCGCTCCACTGGATGGGGACGAGAAGCCGCTCGGCGCCATCGGCCTCTTTTCGCGCAGCGGCGGTCAGCCATTCAGTCCCGAGGACGGGGAGCTCCTGCGTCTGGTCAGCGCCAACGTTTCGACGGCAGTGCGCTTGTTCAATGCGAGCAGGGCGCGAGAGCGGAGCGAGCGTCTGACCAGTATCGGACGGCTCCTGTCCCAGGTGATTCACGACTTCAAAACGCCGATGACCGTCATCAGCGGCTACGTGCAATTGATGCAGGATTGTGACGATACGGAGAAACGCGCCGAGTACATCGAACAGATTCTGCGGCAGTTCGACTCCCTCACCTCGATGCAGCGCGAAGTCCTCGAGTTCGCTCGCGGCGAACGCACCGTGTTCGTACGCCGCGTGTACCTGAAGAAGTTTTTCTCGGAGATCACCCGGCAGCTGGAGCAAGAAGTGCAGGGACGCCCGGTGGAGCTCGAGGTGCGCGCTGATCCCAAGATCGTGGCCCGGTTCGACGAAGGTAGGGTGGCGCGCGCGATTTTCAATCTGTCCCGCAACGCTATCGAAGCCATGCAGGCGCGCGGCGGGCGGCTCACGTTGACGGCCGGCATGGATGGCCGCGATCTCGTGATCGTGGTCAGCGACACCGGCCCTGGTATCCCGCCCGAGATCGAAGGTCGCCTGTTTCAGTCGTTCGTGACCGCGGGCAAACAAGGAGGCACCGGACTCGGCCTCGCGATCGTGAAGAAGATCGTGGAAGAGCACGGTGGCACCGTGTCGGTGTCATCGACGTCGTCGGGCACACGCTTCGAGATGCGCTTCCCACAGCCGGAACCCAAAGACGGGGGAGCGTTCAAGCGCCTGCCAGAAGTGACGCCCGAAGCCCCTATGCCCCCATCCAAAACCTGACGATGAAGCTCCCTGTCCTCAGCGAAACCACCCGCGCCCTGGAAACGTGCGGGTACTGCCCCAAGCTTTGCCGCGCGCAGTGCCCCGTCTCCAACGCCGAGCCGCGCGACAGCCTCACGCCCTGGGGCAAGATGACGCTCGCCTGGCTCGCCGAGCGGGGCGACGTCCCGAGCGACCTCGGCCACGCAGACGTCGTGTGGGGCTGCAGCGGTTGCTTCGCCTGTCGCAACGCTTGTGAACACGATAACCCCGTGGTGCCCACGCTGCTTGCTGCTCGGCAGCACGTGCGTGATCGGGCGGCAGCGCCTGCGGGCGTCGAACGCTTGCTCGCGCGTCACGCCAAGCGCTCGAAATGGGTGACGGAGCGTGTGGCTCGCGCATCGCGCCGGCTCGCGCTCAGCGAGCGCGCCGAGCGCGCCCTGCTCATCGGTTGCGGCTACTGGTTGTACGAGCCCGAGCTGGCATTCAAGCTCAGCGCGGCGCTGCAGAAGCTGGTGGGCGACTTCAAGCTCGTGGCGGAATGCTGTGGAGCGGTGCATGCCGGGGCAGGCGACACCCTGGGGCTCGCCGTGCAGCGGCAGCGCACCCAGCTGGCGCTCGCTGGCGTGAGCGAACTCTTGGTGTACGATCCCGGTTGCGCCATGGCCGTAGCACACGACGCTGTCCGCACCGTGGTGGAAGTCGTCGCCGACTCCCTGGGCGAGCTTTCGCCGATGCCCGCCCGCCTGGCGGCGATCGGTCCGCTACGTTATCACGACCCCTGCCAGCTGGGGCGGGGTCTGGGGATTTACGACGCGCCGCGCCGCGTGCTCGAGCGTCTCGCCGGGCACCCGGTAGCAGAGTTCCGTCACCGCCGACGAGAGGCCCGCTGCTCGGGCGCGGGGGCGCTCTTACCGCAGAGCTTCGCCGAGGCCGCGAACGGCATCGCGCGTCAGCGGGTCGCCGAGCACGACGAGCTCGGCGGAGGCACCATCGTGACGGCGTGTTCGCAGAGCCTCCGGCAACTGCGCCGGGCGGGCGCCGACGTCGTGGATTTCGCCGCGCTGGTCGCCGAAGGGGTCACGCCGAAGTGACGGGCAAGGAGCGCACGCCGCCGCGCCGCACCGTCGCCCGTCGCGTGCTCCTGTCGTATGCTATCGTCATCACCGCCTTCGCGGTCAGCACCGGTTTCGGCGTGATGGCGCTCGGTGCTTCCGCTCGCGAAGCGAGTCTCATGCGCGACGGCTACCTGCCGCTCGCGCTGGCGCTGCGCGGACTCGTGGCCAACCAGGATACCTGGAACACCCAATTGAACCACATCACCACCGCGCGCAACCCCGCGGACAAGCGGGTTTGGTTCGAGACGGCGATCAAGGTCGGGCGCCCCAAGAAATTCGGCGAGGTGCGCGCCAAGGTCTCGCGGGCCTTTTTGGAGCAGGGCGATGCGCGAGCGCAGGGCGCGGGTACGGAGCTGGTGCGCCAGCTCGCGGCGATCGAACGGTTCCTGGGAGAGGACGCCGCGTTGCTCGATCAGCTGTTCGTGGCACTCGACCGCGACGAATCCGAACGCGCGGAGCGGCTGCGCGACAGACTGGTCACCCGCGGTTTTCAAGGCAAGAAGCGCTTGAGCGAGCTCGAGCGAACCATGGAACGCAACCTCGACCTGCTGCTCGACGAAGCGCGCGCGCGTGAACGGCTGGGGATCCAGCTGATGTTCGCCCTGATTGCGTTGACCTCGCTCGTGGGCCTGGTGATGGCTGTGTACGCTCGTCGCGTGCTCGCCCCGCTGGCGCTGGTTACCGCGCGCGCGAAGGCGGTCGCGCGCGGTGACCTGACTGCGCGGCCCGTGCCGCATTCTGGCGACGAGATCGGTGAGCTGGCCACCACGTTCGAGGGCATGGTGTCCGCCATCGCGCGGGCCAACGAACAGCTCTTGGCCAGCGAGCGCCTGGCCACCATCGGCAAGATGGCAGCGCACGTGACCCACGAGATCCGAAACCCGCTGTCCTCGATCGCGTTGAACCTCGAGTTGCTCGAAGAAGAGCTCTACGAGCGCGGCGACGAGGCGCGCGCGTTGGTCCGCGCCATCACCAAAGAGGTGGACCGACTGAGCGCGCTGTCCACTCAGTATCTGTCGGTGGCAAAACGCCAGCTGTTGCGGCTGGAAGAAGAGAACATCGGCGACGTGGTGCGCGAAGCCTGTGACTTCGTGCGCGGCGACCTGGTGCGCAGCGGCTTCGAGCTCAACGTTCGCATCGAACCCGACCTGCCGCTGGTCAAGGCCGACGAAGCGCAGCTGAAGCAGGCCCTGTTCAACCTGCTGCGGAACGCGCGCGAGGCGATGCAGCAGAGCGATCTGGGGCGGGCCGGGTCGGTCGACGTCACGCTCGAGCGCGACGCAACCGGCGTACGCGTGGCCGTGGACGACGAGGGGACGGGCATCGAGAGCGCGACCAAGGACAAGCTATTCGAACCGTTTTTCTCGACCAAGAGCCATGGGACCGGGCTCGGCTTGGCGATCACCCGAGAGATCGTCGAGGCGCACGGAGGCACGATCGGCTGCGAGCCGCGTCCCGGGGGCGGAACACGCTTTCTGATTCATCTGCCCAAGTCCGAAGACTCGGACACACCCCGCGCACCTCGCGCCAAGGGCCGAGCGCTCGAGGGCGAACGGACCGGAGACCGTGGCTGACTTTCCGGGCGCGCCGTGTGAGTATTGCCCGGAGGAAAGCCATGCACCGCTTGGTCATCGCCACTAACAACCAGGGCAAACTGCGCGAATTCCGCCGCCTGCTCGGACCGCTGGGGCTCGAGGTCGTCGCCATCGGGGATCTCGTCGACGACTTTCACGTCGACGAGACCGGCAGCACCTTCGCCGCCAACGCCGCGCTCAAGGCGCGCGCCGCGTGCGAGCTCACGGGGACACCTGCGCTCGCGGACGACAGCGGGCTCGAGGTCGACGCGTTGGGGGGGCGCCCCGGCGTCCGCTCGGCCCGCTACGCTGGCGAGGGCGCCAGCGACACCGCCAACAACGACTTGCTGCTGAAACAACTGACAGAGGTCGCCGACGGCGCGCGCGCGGCGCGCTTCCGCTGTGCGATTGCGCTCTCGGAGCCTTCGGGGGGACTCTCGATCGTCGAAGGCACCTGCGAAGGAGTGATCCAGCGAGCGCCGAGTGGCACCGACGGTTTCGGTTACGACCCCCTGTTTTCGGTCCCCCAGTGCGGCGGGCGTTCGTTCGCCGAGCTAGGCCCGAGCGAAAAAGACCGGGTGAGCCACCGCGGTGAAGCCCTCAGAAAGATCCAAGATTTGCTCGTGGCGCGCTTCGCCAATGGTGAGGCTAACCCCTCAAAATAATGACAAAACAGCGCACCGCGTTGACCCCAAGGGTCGGCGCGTGTTAAGCGAGCGCCGCCCTTGCGGCACCCGTGCAGCAACACTGGAAAGGTATCGGTAGCTACGCCACGGTCGGACTCGAGCTCGCGCTCAGCGTCCTGTTCGGGCTAGCCGTCGGCCACTGGCTGGACAAGAAGTTCGGCGGCGGAGGTTGGATCACCTTCATCGGTTTCGCCTTCGGCCTTGCAGCTGGTGCCCGAGCCGTTTACCGAGCGCTGGTGCGCGCCAACCAAGAAGCCGAAGAAGCCGAGCGCCAGGATCAGGAAGCCCAACGAAAGTATCATGAAGATCGCGAATGACTCACGTACGGATGGCGGGCTGACCCGTTCGTTCTGGGCAGTCGGCGCGTTCGGGGTGTTTCTGAGCCTCGGATCGATCGCCGTCGTCGATGAGTGGCGCGACACGTGGAGCGTAGCGGCCGGCGCTTGCATCGCGCTTTCGAACTTCTGGATGACGGCCTACCTGGTCAGCGGGTTCGTGGATCCGGCTGGCGTGCGCCTGCCGTGGGCGCTCGTCGGCACCGTGAAACTGCTGTTCGTCTTGGGGGGTGTGTACGTCTTACTCCAGCGCGAGGTGCTGAATCTGCTGCCGATGGTGGTGGGCTTCGGCGCGCTCCCGCTGGGCATAGTCTTTGGTCAGACGCGTTCGCGTTCGGTCAAACAGGAGTTCAGCGATGCCTGAGCATGCGAGTTGGTTCACATTACTGCTGGCACACGTCCACGAAACGCTCGATCACAACGCCGCAGTCCTCGGCCACACGGTGCTCGGTAACGAAGCACCCACCTGGATGAGCTTCGAGCCGCTGCTCGTCTCGTTGTTCGTTGCCCTGATCCTCATCGTGCTGGGGGCCATCACCCGTATCAGCCTGGCCGATGCGAACAAGGCCGTTACCCCCGAAGAACGCCTGACCGTGCGTACCTTCATGGAGGCGTTTCTGGGGTTTTTCTACGACCTGGCGAAGAGCGTGATGGACGCGGATCGCGCCAAGAAATACTTCCCCCTGATTGGTACCGGCGCGCTGTTCGTGTTCTTCGCGAACGTGATGGCGCTCTTGCCTGGGGCGCCCGTGGCCACCAGCAATCTGAACATCACCATGGGCTGCGCCGCGGTGGTCTTCATCCTGTTCAACGTGTACGGTCTCAAAGAACAGGGTTGGGGCTACGTGAAGCACCTGGCTGGTCCCGCCTGGTACCTCGCCTGGCTGGTTTTCCCGATCGAGCTGATTTCCTTGTGTGTCCGGCCCATCACCCTGGCCGTTCGCCTCATGCTGAACATGGCCGTGGATCACCTGATCCTCGGCATCTTCTTGGCGTTGGTCGGCCTGCTCGTTCCGCTGCCGGTGATGATCCTCGGCGTCCTCATCATCCTGATCCAAACGCTGGTTTTCACACTGCTCACCTGCATCTATATCGGGCTCGCCACGGAGCACGAAGCACACTGAGCGCGCCTGCCGCGCGCATTGCGTTTCACCAGCGTCCGTAATTTTTGCGGTCACCAGCCGAAGAAACTGGTGGCCGCCCCTCACAAAAAGCACTAAGCCACGCCGCAAGCAAAAGGAGTCCCCTCGCCATGTCCAAGAACAAGCTGGCGCTGAAGAGCGCGCTGCTTCTTACCCTTATCTCTGTTCCTGCCTTCGCCCAAGAAGGTACCCCCTCGGCTAGCTCCAACATGGAAGCCATGGCGGTTCTCGGAGCGGGTCTCGCGATCGGCCTCGCCGTGCTCGGCGGTGGCTTGGGCCAGGGCAAGGCCGCTGCCGCAGCGCTCGAAGGCATCAGTCGCAACCCCGGCGCGGCGCCCCGCATTCAGACGCCGATGATTCTCGGTCTCGCTCTGATCGAGTCGCTCGTGCTGTTCGCGTTCGCGATCGCATACCTGCTTCAGCTGAAGGCCGGCTGAATCAGCCAACATCGTTTCGAGGAGCGTGAGCCGACGCGATCGCGTTTCACGCTCCTCGATGGACGAATCGGCTAGCGCCGGTCGCGCCGGCCCAGTTCCAGGTAGGCCTCACGGGCCAGGTGCCCGAGCAACCAAAGCGTGGCCAGTGCGATCAGACTGAAGCCGACCCATGCGTGACGGGCCGCGACGAGCCAGGCCCCCGAAAGTAGCAGCGCGCTGATGATCAGCGCCGAGAAGACTTGGCGTCCGATGCGGTCCGCCGAGCGCGTGATGCGGAGGTCCTCGGTCTTGAGCACCAGGCGTCCCAGGCGCATGTCGTTGAGGATGTCCTGCACTTGCTGAGGCACTGAGTAGGTCGCCCCGGTCAAGCGCTCCACGCGCCGCAAGAGCTCGTTGCCGATGCGCTCCGGCGTATAGCGCTTGCGCAAGAGCTCCGAGAACAGCGGCTTGGCTTCCTCCATCAGGTCGAAGTCAGGATCGATCTCCTTGCCGATGCCCTCTACCGTCATCAGGGCTTTGCCGACCATCATGAACTCCGTGGGCACTTCGATGCCGTACTTGGTGCCGACCCGAATCAGGTCGCGCACCATGCCCGAGAGCTCGATCTCCTTCAGGCGCTTGCCCAGGTACTTTTCGCTGAGCAGCGAGACCTCGGCGCGGAACGCGTCCATGTCGACCGGCTTGGTGGGCGTGCCGATGGCGTAGAGTGCATCGGCGATGCCCTCGTAGTCGCGGCGGAAAGCCGACACCATCACGTCGACCACGTGGTCGCGCATCTTGGGGCTCAGCCGCGCCACCATGCCGAGGTCGATGATGCCGAGTGATGGATCCTGTTTGTCACCGAAGACGAGCACGTTGCCGGGGTGGGGATCAGCGTGGAAGAAGCCGTCTTCGAAAATCTGTTGGATCACCGCGCCGAATGCGCGGCGCGCGATCATACGACCGGAATAGCCCTGCAGGACGGCGTCTGCGATCTTGAGGCCGTCGATGTATTCGAGGGTCAGGACGCGTTTGCTCGATGCTTCGCGATACGGCCGCGGGAACTTGATCTTCGAGTCTTCTTCGAAATTTTTGGCAAAGTCGCGGGCGTTGTCGGCCTCGGCGACGAAGTCGAGCTCGGCGTTGATGGCCTGATCGAATTGCTGCACCACGCCCGCGGGCGAGTAGATCCTGCTCTCTGGAATCGCGCGCTCGATGAGCGCGGCGAACGCGTGCAGAAGGTCGACGTCGCTCGCGATGGTCTGCGCGATGCCGGGCCGCTGCACCTTCACGACCACGTCGACCGGGCCCGACTCCGTGTTCAGCGTCGCCCGATGCACCTGCGCGATGCTGGCCGCGGCCAAGGGTTCTTTGTCGAAGCTGGCGAACACGGCATCGAGCGGCGCGCCCAGCGATGCTTCGACTTGCGCTTTGACCAGCTGAAAGTCGATGGGCGGGACCGAGTCTTGCAGCTTTCTGAGCTCGATCTGCAGATCGCTAGGAATGACGTCGGGTCGCGTCGACGCGAGCTGCCCGAGTTTCACGAACGATGGTCCCAGGTCTTCCAGCACGCGGCGTGCGCGAACGGCGAGCGTCATTTCCTTGACGGCGCGTGCGCCGCGCGCCTCGTCCTCGGCTTCGCCGCTGCTCTCCGCCGTTTTCTTCCGACCCAGACCGAGTCGCGCCACGATCTCGCCGAAGCCATGCCGAACGAGCACGGTCGAGATCTCACGGACCCGACCGATATCGCGTGCTGCATGCAGGATGGAGACCATGACTTCCTCGGTGGCGTATGCGCGGCTCAGCGCACCCGGACCAGCGTGCCCCGTTCGTAGTCGGTGGGGAACACCGCTGTCCAGCCCGCGGGGACGCGCGGGCTCGTCCAGTGGAACAACCGGTGAGCGTCGAGCGGGCTCAGGTTGACACATCCGTGGCTGCGCACCCGCCCGAAATCGTGATGCCAGAATGCCCCGTGCAAGCCGTAGCCCTGCTTGAAGTACATCACCCAGGGTACGCTCTGAATCGCGTAGTAACGGCTCGCCTCGGGGTTTTCGAGGTTGTCCATGTCGCTCGCTCGCAGCTTGACCCAGATGCGGTGCTCGCCCGTCGGGGTCGCATTTTCCGCAGCGCCGCTGCCGCGCCCCGACGAAATCAGTGTCGTGAGCACCGGCTCTGCGCCCGCGTATGCCGTCAGCACCTGGCGCTCGAGGTCGACGTCGATCCAGCGTTCGTGGGGCCGGAGCTCCGCTGGCAGCGGGGCGTCCGTGGCATAGGTGAGGTCGCGGTCGCTCAGCCACTGGTCCTGCCCCACGCGAAACCAGACCTGCCCGCGGGTCTCGCGTCGCTCGAGGCGCTCGACGCGCGTGAGCCGCGCGAAGCGCGCAGGCAGCACTCGACCGCCGGGCTTCGCGAAGGCTCGAGCCGCGTCGGTGATCACCCACGCCTGTGTCGCCGTCGGCGGTTCGGCGCCTCGAAACGCCGTCGGCTGCGCCGGGGACAGGTCGCGCATGGGCAACCAGAGCGCGTGGGTGGTGAGGCCGAACGGATCACCGGCTGGGCGCTGCCGAACCTCGCTGACGGCGACCACGAATTCAGGCTCGAGCTCGGCGTCGGGGGCGCCTTGTTCCGCCGACCCGAGCTCGCGATAGCCCAGGCTGCCGTTGGGGCCGACGAAGTAATAGCGGTAAGGCAGCCCGTCGGGTGGCGGCGGGACCCGGGTCTCGGCCGCCAGCGGGGGTTGCGAGGACAGCTGCACCACGCTTTCGCAGACCCATGCCATGGGACCGACTGACAGCCAACGCCCGCCGCAGCCGCTGCCGAGCGTTGCTTCGAACAAGGGCAAACGCGCCCCCAACGCGGCGGTGCCGCGCCGCGGCGCGTCCGCTTCTGGTCGTTGGAAGAGCGGCTCGTCCGCACGCAGGATTTCGACGCTGCGGAATTCGCTCGGGAGCGGCGGGGTGTCCGGCCCGGTCCAGGCACTCTGGTCCGCCCAGGCCGACTGGACGAGGGTGCTGGCCACCAGGGCACAGCTGGCCAATAACCCTGGGGCCCGAAGACGTGTCATCGACCCCGCGAGCATAGCGCCCGATCCGGCAGGCCGGCTAGTTCGGTGACTCTTCGATGCCGGATCGTCGATGTTGGCTTCGATCGATGGGGTGACGGCGGCCTAACGCGGTCAGCCGGTGCGACCGCCGTGCACCGGCCGCGGTCAAAGGGCGCATCGTCGAGACTCCAGACTGGCTTCGGTGTGCCTGGAGTCGGGCGCGGGGCGCGATCACAAATACATCATTGGTTTAGGGTTCCCAATGGCTGTGCGTCTCGCGAGCCGAGGCTGCGTTAACACGGTATCTTCGAAGTGCGGCCGCCGGATCAGGAGTGAGCGTGAACTCGAACGTGAACGCGCTGTGCCAGAATAGATCCTAGCTGGCGGCCGGGCGCTCCGATTGGGAGTGGATCGCTGGGTTGAATGTGTTATTTGTTATGAAGTTGGTTTGGCAACTGAAGCGTCGTGTGACGAACACGGCTGCTGTGTATCAAATCTAGGGAGGTACCATGACGAACTGGAAAAGGAACGCCAGGAGACTGGCGCCGTTGGCGCTCGTGGGCAGTGTGGCGTGCGCCGCTGTGCCGGAGTCAGAGGGCGAATCGGAAGAAACGATCGGAACTGTCTCGCAGAACATCTACGGCGGAGCTGACGCGACCAAGGGAAAGCATCCCTGGATCGCCATGCTGAGCTATGACACGGACGGTGACGGCGAGTACTTCCAGGACTGCGGTGGTGCGTTGGTCGCCCCGAACTGGGTGCTGACGGCGCAGCATTGCGTGTACGAGAACTCGCAGTTCGACGAAGCTAGTCGGCTCCCCTGGGAGAGCATTCGAGTCACGCTGGGTGAACACGACAAGTCGAACACGAGCGAAGGCAGTGAGCAGGTGCGTGGCGTGAAGCGGGTGGTCTATCGTGAACCTTACGATGATCGCTTCGATCCAGTAGATCCTGCGGAGCCGAACGATGTCGCCCTGATCGAGCTGGATTCCCCCGTCCAGATCAATCAGTACACGAAGGTCATCAAGTTCGCTTCCGGGGGCGACGGGCCGACGCCGGCGGGACAGCCCGCCCAGTTCGCGGGTTGGGGCTACGCTGTGGATGAAAGCGGCCAATACTGGCCCGATATCTTGCAGACAGCTGACATGACCGTTCACCCGAACAGCGTGTGCAACAACCTGAATACCTTCTTCAATCTTCCCTCGCTGGTCGACGCCAAGGAGATGTGTGTCGGCGGCAGCGATGGTGCCGACGGCCCTCTCGAAGATTCCCCGGGCACGTGCAACAAAGACAGTGGCGGACCGCTCAGCGTGGTCCGACAAAATGGCTGCCCGGAGCTGATCGGCACGCTCAGCTGGGGGCCGGCGTGTGGCGCTCACAACGTGTTCAGCCGAGTCAGCGCGCACGTCGACTGGCTGCGCGAGTACGTGGGTGTCTACGAGGCCGAAGACATGAATCACGTCACCGGTGGGCCGCACCCCGAGGGTTGGAACATTTGGGACAACAACTACATCTCGTTCACCAACAGCTTCGAGGGTGGTCCTCAACAGATGGTGGTCACCGCGTCGGGTGGCTACGGTGACGGGTGGCCCATCATGCGGGTGACCGTCAACGGTCAGGAGCGGCTACTGACCACCGTGAATTCGGCAGAGTGGACGGACTATTCGTTCACCTTCGACGCGCCGGCGGGTAACGCCGAAGTGCGCATTTACCTGACGAACGACGTCTATTTCCAAAGGAACGGTCAGACCATCGATCGCAACTTGTTCCTGGACAAGGTGCGGGTCGTCGAGAACGGCCGCAGCTCCTGCACTGCCCCCGCAGGGAACATCGCCGCCGAGCTCGAGATCTACGACCAATGGAGCACTGGCTACTGCGCCAGAGTGAAGGTCACCAACAACAACAGCGTACCGACCAGCGATTGGTTGGTGGTGGTCGATAGCGGGAACAGCAACGTCAACCAGCGTTGGAACACCGACTTCATCTCCGGCACCGGCAATCACGACGTGGGGCCCATCGGTTGGAACAACGCCATCCAGCCGGGAGTGACGAGCAGTGATGCTGGGTTCTGTGCCACCCGACCGGCAGGCAGCAACACGCTCCCGACGATCGTGAGCGCCACGGCTACCTACTAAGCGAAGACACAACGAACACGGGGGCCGGCCGGCTGCTGAGGTCGGCCCCCGTTCGTACATGCGCTCGAGCGAGCGCTGCGACTGAGGCGATAACGCCCGTCACACGTCACGACACGTCATTGATACGAGAAGCGAAGCTCGTGATCGCAGACGCGGAAGGTGTCGCCTTCGTGGATGGCCTTACGCTGCACGCGCTGGCCGTTGTACTCGACGCCGTTGGTCGAGCCCATGTCGACGATGTAGTACTGGCCGTTCAAAAACTCGATCATCGCGTGCTGGCGCGACACGTTTGGATCTTTGATCGTGAGGTCGCTCGACTGCTTGCCGCGTCCGATGATGAAGCGGTCCTTGTTGATACGGAACACCTCGCCTTGGTACTGAATCGAGAGGCCAGCAGCGGGGGCGCGTGGCGGCGGCGCCGTGGGTCCGCCTGGCATCGGCGGCGGTGCTAGACGTCCGGGCGCGATAGGCGGTGCCGTCGGGGGCCCCGGACGGCGTGCGGGGGGAGCCATGGGCGGTGGCGCGCGACCCGGCGGCGGTGGCAGCGGTACCCGGCTCGCGCCCGGCGGGGGCGGAGGGGGAGGGGGTGAATGACTCACGCTGGGCCCCGGTAGGCCTCCGGGCAGCGGGGGCGGTGCCGCCCGTGCGGGCGCTGTCATCGGCGGGGGTGGCAACGGTGCTGCGGGTGGTGCCGTCGTGGGCGCTGACGGTGGCACTAGGCTCGAGGACGAGGCGACCGTGGTGTACCCCCGCTGACGCGCGTACTGCTTCATCGCGTCGTTGATGAGGTAGTCCACTGAGCACTCAAGCTCGCGCGCCATCTGCTCGAACTGCATCCACAGCCCATCACGGCATTGGAACGTTCGGGGGTTTTTCTTGTTTGGCTCAGGGGCCATCAGTTACCTTCTACTAGGCCGGCCCGAGTGTTTACCACCCGGCGTCGATCCGGAGACTATTTTTGTTCCTTTTGCTCAGCGTTTGCTGAAGCTCGCGACTCTATGGCCGGTTTGATGCAGTAGTTGACGAAATCGCCGACTGTGGCGACGTCCTTGGTTTCCGGCTTCTTGTTCACCTGAATCGTGCATTGCCACTCGCACTCGGTGGCGTTCTCACCGCAGGTCGGAACTTTCTCCGTGTCGCTGCTGTACTTCTCGATCTTAGCTAGATCTGCCTTCGTTCCGTGCCGATAATAGAAACCGAGCGCGGAGAGTCGTGCCTGTACCGGGTGGCCTGCCGATGCATACTTCTCCACGAAGGTGACAGGCTTGGGTGTGCCCTTCATCTCGCCGATGATCGGGCCATACACGAGCGGTTCGCTCATGGCCATGCCCTCGGCCTTTTCCAGCCGGCTCATGAACTCGTCGAGGTGCTTCGTTTCGCTCATGCGCAGGATCAAATCTGCGGCGACCCAGCGGATCTGCCAGCGAGGGTTTTTGAAGAGCGCGTAAAGCTTGTCGATCACTTTTTCGCGCGGCAGTTCGCCGACGC
Source organism: Polyangiaceae bacterium (assembly GCA_025937785.1). GTDB lineage: Bacteria > Myxococcota_A > Polyangia > Polyangiales > Polyangiaceae > JAICQQ01. The sequence continues at coordinate 12,126 of JAICQQ010000097.1, read as the reverse complement.
GCTTCACGGCAACGCCGCGCACCAAGTCCGGGGTGGCATCGTCGCTCAGCAGACCGAGGATGGTATCGGCGTGCGCGGGATTGTTGCGGTCGAGATGGCCTTCCAGGCTGGCTAGCGCAGAAGCGCGACGTTTCTCTGGGTTCTTCGCGTCGGCAGCATACGCGAGCAGGTAGTCGACGACCGGTGCCTGCCCGACCTTTTGCATCGACTGGAACACGCGCAGCAGCTCTTCTTCTTGGTACTGCGCGAGCTGCGCTTGGAACTGGTCTTTGTTCGGGGTGAGTCCCGACGCTTTGTTGGCGGCCTCGACCGCGGGCGCACGCTTCTTGACCCAAGCGTCGGTATCGACCTCGCGCGCGATCGCCACGAGCTTGTTGCTCGCGGTGAGCTTCGCGGTCTTGTCGCCCAAGTCCGCGATCAATCCGGCGATGGCGTCGTTCTTCGCGTTGCCCGGCACGATCAGGTCGGGGAGCGGGCGCACACCGTCCTCTTTCAACCAGCGGAATACCTGCTGCATGCCGTAGATCTGGGACGACTCGTCCATGCGCGCTTCGAAGTTGGTGGAGCACCACTGAATCAACGCGTCGCGCAGGCTCTTGCGTACCTCCGGATCTTCGACGAGCGAACCGTCTTCCACCGTGAGCAACGCATAGGCCGTGTCCTTGTACGGGAACGACGGATCTTCGACGGCTTCGTCACCTTGTGGTTTCGGCAACGGTTCGAGCATCGCGGCTTTCAGCTGCGGCGCCATGCCAGCCACGATCTTCGATCGGGCGTCAGGCGTCAGTCGCTTCAGCGCATCCAGTACGCCTTCATACTCATCGCTGCCCTGGATACCGATGCGACGGCCACCCCGGGGTTTCATCCGCACCAGGGTCATCGCGGCCTCGACGCGAAGGTCAACGGGGTACTTGTCGTGAGTCAGTACCGCCACCAAGCGCTTGGGCCCTTGCGAAGTTTGCGCCCAGCGGTGCACGTCTTCTGCAGTGGTCCTGCACGCGAGCACGCTGGCGCTCGCTCCACTGATGGCAAGAGCCAGCATGCTGATGCGCGCGGCTCGACGGGCGCTGTGCCCCAAGTTTCCGAATCGTGGTCCTTTTTCCGCCATCTTGGCTGTCTCCCTCTAGACCCTGCAGGTCAGGATATTACAGTCATATCGCCCTTTCGGCTCAAGCAGTTCGAAACCTTAGCCAAGTTCGCTTCCGGCCCACCAGATCCGCCACCGAACCTGCCCGGCTTTCTTGGCCCTCGGGCTCCGGTTCTGGCCCAGTTCACCATCTTGTCGACATTTGCTACCAACATGAGGTAGGCTTATGTAGGTAAAGGTATTACATGGGAACTCGGCCATTCCTCCCTAGGACCGCAGCCCTCGACGCAGGTCCGCTCGCCAACAGTCCTGCGACCCCCGTCGCCACCCGACGCGGGCGCGAGGTTGCGGCGCTACTGCTTTTCGCTGCCAGCGTCTTTCTCGCGCTGGCGCTCGCATCCGCACGCTTCGACCCGAACGATCCCAGCGTCGCGGGATCGGACTGGGTGGGGCCCGTCGGCGGCGCTATCGCCACCTTCCTCATTCAAGGCTTCGGTCTGGTGAGTTGGCTCGTCCCTCTCGAACTCGGGCTCGTCGGTGCACCGCTGATACGCGGGAGGGCTGTCGACCAGCTTTCGGTGCGTGTCTTCGGCGACCTCGTCGTGTTCATCATTCTGGCGGCGCTGCTGCAGGTGGCGTTTCCGGAGGCGGGGGTCATGGGTCGGGCTCAGGCGGGCGGTAACGTCGGGCTGCTGTTCGGCGAGCTGATGCGCGGCATGTTCTCCGCCGCTGGATCGTTCCTCGTGGGTTCGACGCTCGTGCTCTTGATCTTGATCGGAAGGAGCAGCTTCTCGTTCATCCGCGCCTGCGACAGGCTGTGGCAATGGGGCGTGACGATGCTGGCGGCGTTGCGGCGGCTCGCGCACCGACTCGTCGATGCTTGGGCCGAAGCCCGCGAGCTCCGGCGCGAGAAGCTCGACCGGGCCCGCGCCAGTCTGGTCCCGAAGATCAGCGAAGGGCCCAGCGACGAGGCGATCATCGTGCAGCTCGAAGCGGACGACGGCGACTGGATCCCGCTCGAAGCGACCGGCGCGCCTCCGCTCGCCATCTCCGAGGCGTTGCGCCAGGTCCGCCCCGTTCCGGTCGACGCGTTCGACGCGGAGAGCACGCCGCACGCTCCGGAAGCCACCAGCGTCGACGCAACGGAGTCCGAGGGCGAGCCTGTCCGCGAGGACGAGAGCCCGAGCGAGGTGCTGGCGCCGGCTCCCGTCCAGCCACGCGCCGCTCCGGCGCGAAAATCTGCCGCCGCAATGGGCCCGCTCATCGTCGATACGACCCCCAAGCGCGAGGTCGAGCGCGCCAAGAACGCTGGCCGCTCGCGCAAAACGGGCGACTTCAACCTGCCTCCCACGGACCTCCTGTCGCAGGCCGTTGCCGAGGGCGGCGAGGTCGACAAAGAAGCCATTCTGGCGCACGCCCAGCTGTTGGAGAAGACGCTCACCGACTACGGGGTCAGCGCCAAGGTCGAGGAGATCCATCCAGGGCCCACCGTCACCACCTACGAGGTGGCACCGGAGGCAGGCACGAAGGTCAGCAAGGTCGCGAACCTGTCCGACGATCTCGCGCTCGGCTTGTCGCGCAAGGTGCGCATCATCGCGCCCATCCCGGGCAAAAGTCGCATCGGGTTCGAGCTCCCCAACGATGAGCGGGTGCCGGTCAATCTTCGGGAGCTCATCGAGGACAAGCGCTTCGAAAAACTCGGAGCCAAGGCGCCGCTGCCGGTGGTGCTGGGGCGCGACATCGTCGGGGCACCTTTCTACGCAGATCTGGCCTCCATGCCCCACGTCATCGTCGCAGGCGCGACCGGCGCGGGCAAGAGCGTCGGCCTCAACGTGATGCTGTCGAGCCTGCTGTTCCGGCGAACGCCGGACGAGTTGCGCTTGCTGATGATCGATCCCAAGGTCGTCGAGCTCGCGCCCTTCGATGGGATTCCGCACATGCTGCATCCCGTCGTCACCGACATGAAGCAGGCGTCCACTGCGCTCAGGTGGGCGGTCGACGAGATGGAACGCCGTTATCAGTTATTCGCCAACGCCGGCACGAAGAACATCACGACCTACAACGGCTGGGTCGAGCGCGTGCTCGCCGGTGAGGTGAAAGCGCCGGCGCCCGAGGAGGTCGAAGCCCTGACCGTCGATGGTGCCGTCGTATCGGTGCCAGTCACCAAACACGGTTCGGACGGGACTCCGCTTCCTGGGAAGCTGCCTTACATCGTGATCGTCGTCGACGAGTTCGCCGATCTGATGATGCAGCAAGGCAAAGAAGTGGAAACCTCGGTCGCCCGTTTGGCTCAAAAGGCTCGCGCCGCGGGTATGCACGTGGTGCTGGCCACCCAGCGCCCCAGCGTCGACGTCATCACCGGCATGATCAAGGCGAACTTTCCGTCCCGTATCGCCTTCCGCGTCGCGCAGAAGGTCGACAGTCGCACCATCCTCGACGAGCAGGGGGCCGAGGTGCTGCTCGGCAAGGGCGACATGCTGGTCAAGCTCAACGGCCGTACGGACACGCTGCGCGTCCAATGCCCCTTCGTGAGCGAAGAAGAGGTGGCGGCGCTCACCGACTACCTGCGTGAACAAGGAACGCCCGACTACTGCGACGCGATCGTGCAGGAGGCCGACGGGGACGCGGAACCCGACCAGGACCTCGGCAAGCTCGACTCGCGCTTCGACGAAGCCGTCCTGATCGTGCGCGAGACGCAGCGTTGCAGCACTTCGTGGCTGCAACGAAAGATGACCATCGGCTATAATCGCGCTGCTAAGATAGTGGAAATGATGGAAAAGCAGGGGCTAGTCGGTCCCCCGAACGGAGCGCGCGACCGTGAAGTCTACATTCCTCCCGGCTGAAGTAAACTTACTTCCCCAGCGAAACCACATTTCTCCTTTCCGTGCGTATGCTACGAGCTAAGGCCCCATGACGGACGTCCCGGCAGAGCTTCCGCCTCCCCGCGACGACGACGACGATGACGTAGCCTGGGCGCTCCAGACCGCACAGGTGCAGTGGCAGCGGGGCGCGCACATGGACGCAGTCACCTGGCTGCGTCGCGCGGCGGACTCCGCGCTGCGCATTGGGGCGACGGGTCGCGCCTGGGACCTCAAGCTTGCCGCCTCCAAGCTCGTGGACGTGATCCCTTCGAACTCACCGGCGCCCGCACCGCTGAGGCCGTCCGGAGTGCCGCCTGCGCGTTCGACGCTGCCCCCGAGCTCAGCGCCGTTCCCACCGTCGACACCCCCGGGGGCGCTGCCGTACTCCGGTGCGCAGTCGCCCCCGCCCTACTCGCGTTCGACGCCGCCCCCGAGCTCAGCACCATTTCCGCCGTCGACGCCGCCCCCGAGCTCAGCACCATTTCCGCCGTCGACACCGCCTGGCGCGCTCCCTTACCCAGGCTCGCTGCGCGCCTCGTCGTCACCACCGTCGGCCCCGCCAGGGGCGTTGCCATACCCGGGGTCGCTCCGCCCCTCGCAGGCGCCGTTTCCGCCGTCGTCGCGGCCCCCAGCGTCCGGAGCGTTTCCGCCGTCGTCGCCGCCGGCTGCGTCGACCCTGCCGCCGTCGCTGAGGTCCCCCAGCTCGGCTCCGTTCCCGCCGTCGTCGCAACCGTTCCCGCCGTCGTCGCAACCGTTCCCGCCTTCTTCGTCACCCCCCGCTTCGTTCCCACGAGCGCCCTCCGTGCCGAGCTTCGCGTCGCCCCCGCCGCAAACGCAGGGGGCGTTCCTGCAGTACACCCAGGACTCGCGCGACTCCGACCCTTACGACGACGGGACGGACATCATCGAGATGCCTAGTTTTGCTGCGTCTCCAGCCTCGCCACGCCGGTACTCGAGTGAACCGATACTGATCGAAGATGCGGACCTCGAGCCCGACATCGAGGAGATCGACTCCGGCTTGATCCAATACACCGAGATCGGGACGATTCGCCCCTCGGATCCCGAGATCGAGGACGAACCCGACTCGCTACTCTCCGAGCTCGACCCCGACGACGACGATGACATCGAAGACGAACGTCAATCGTTGCTGTCCGACGACTTGGAGCCCGACGGCGGCGTGGTGGGCCACCCCGAGCTCACGGCGGCGTCCGCTCGCAATGTCGCGAGCGCGATCGAGCGGCGCGCCCGCGAAGTCCTGCTCGAGGAGCTCGAGCATCAGGCACGCACGGGCGTCGAAGTCGAAGCCGACGAGTCCGAGGACGAGCCGACCCACAAGCTGCGCGTCGACGCCGTGGCCCGGCGAGCCGCCCAGCGTTCCTCCGCCGCGGCGGCGAGCGCGGTGGCTGGCGGCCGTGCGGCATCCGGTCATCCGCCGAGCGATCCGCCGGCGAGCCTCGCGGACGAGCTCGAGCCCGACGCTGACGACGATCCCACCGAAAAGGATGCCGACGCCGCCCACCCGCCGGCCACGCGCCGATCGGAGCGTCCGAGGGGCGGGATCGATTGGGACGATGCACCTTCCTCGCGTGCGCCGGTCGCGGCACCGCCCGCCGGGGCAGCCCCGGTCGCAGCGGCCAGCGCGCGAGCCAGCGTACCCGCATCGATCCCTCCGCGCCGCACCGGCACGCGCGCTTCTGTGGCTCCCACGGCTGCGGCTCCCGCTGGGCGCACCCCCGGGGAGCGTCCCGCGGCGCGCGCCTCAGCGGCGGCACGCGCCGCGGGCAGCAGCGCCGTACCCCGCTCTAGCGCCGTGCCCCGCCCCAGCGCCGTGCCCCGCCCCAGCGCCTCGCCCCGGGCTTCACAAGGGACGGCGCGCCAGAACTCCCACGTGCCTGCGGCTGCGAGCCGCACGCCTTCCGGACCGCGCGCGAGTTCGAACGCGGAGGCAGTTGCGCCCGGGGTTGCGAGCCGCTCCGTCCAACGCGATGCTGCCTCGGCGCGTCAATCGCCTGCCACCAAGAACGGCGTCACCTCGAAACAGTCGACACCGGGGGTCGCGCCCCTCGAGAAGGCTCCGGACGTCCCCACCGTCGAAGTCGCGCCCGGTCTGACGGTGCGCGACAGCATCGAATCGATCTCGGAGCTCCCCACCACGCCGCTCTTGCTCGGCGTCGCCCTCGATACGGTGCGCGGCCTGCAAGACCTTCCCGAAGAGGCTCAGCTGGCCCTGGCGAAGGCGGCAAGCCTAGAAACGTTGAACGCGGAAGAAGAGCTGAACGGCTTCGCGGTCGCGCTCGTGCTCAAGGGCAGGGTCGGGATCATGCCGGCGATCGCCGACGTGGCTTGCGCCGAAGCCGGCGTGTCGGAGGTGGTGTTCACCGAGGGGCATCTCGCAGAGGGCGTCGTGTTGAGAGTGGTGGCCAGCATCGACGATACCAAAGTTGCCTACTGGGATCGCGCGTCGCTCGAGGCGCAGATGGCCGATTGTCCCTGGGTCGCCGACGATCTGAAGAGCATCGCGGATCGATTCCAGGCTTTGGCCGGGGCTTCGATGGGCAGCCTCGGCGACCGGCTCGACGCTTCGTTGCGCGCTATGGTGACCGATCGCTGTGAAGTCATTCGGCTCGAACCCAGCGAGACGCTGCTCGAGGCTGGGCAGACCGTCAACGGCATGTACGTCATCGGCGCGGGACGCATCGAGCTCGTGGGCCACGAAGGGGCTGGTGGCACCCTCAACCCGGGCGACTTCTTGTTCCCCGCACAGGTCATGGCGGGCGGTGGGGCGCCGCATACCGCCCGCGCTGGCAGCGGCGGGGCGCTGCTCTTGCGCGCCGAACGCATGGCTGCGCACGAGCTGTTGGTGAGCGTGCCTCCGCTGCTCGAGATCCTGGCGAGCTGAACTACAGCCGCGATCGAGGCGCCGGGTGAGCTGCGGCGCCTGCGCTGGCCACGTGACGGGCGCCTTCCGCTCCGACCTCCCAGATCAGCTCGTCGTTGCCCTGCGCGCCGGCGAAACGCAGACCGAACCAGCGCGCGCTCGGTGAAATCGTGGCGCGGCCATGGCTGCCGATGCGGGGAAAGGTAATGCGAAACGAGCTGCGCCAAGGGTTGGTGTAGGGGAAGTAAGTGAACTCGATGGCGCCGGGTTTCTTCACCGACTTGATCTCCGTGGGGGCCGTTTCAGTCCCTTCGTCGTCGATCAAACGCACGATCCACGCCGGCTCCTTGGCCTTCAAATCGTTCCATTCGTAGTGCTGCGCGTAGACCGCCAGGTAGAATTGGTGAGCTTCGCGAGTCTGTGACAGCGCACGTTCCAGCAGCACCTGACGCTGATCGATCGTGAGCCGATAGTCGTCCGCGTAGCGCACCACGTAGGCCCAACGGAAATCCCACGACTCGTAGGTGGCGGTCGCGGTGAAGACGTTGTCCATCTCGTCGACCTTCGTGAGCTGGGCGGTCCGCGTCCAGCGCTTCAACACGTCCTCGTAGTCCGTGCCGACGTATTCGCGCGGGCCTTCGTTGAGCTGGACCTTGGGCGACGCGCACGCGATCACGGCGCATGCCGTCAACGGTACCAGCCAGGGCCAGAGGCTCGATAGGACACGCATCCCGGCCAGGTTAACCGAACCCGGAAATCATGGCCAGGCGCAAGTAGTCGGCGATTGCGGTTGATGGGGAATGCGATCAGCGCAGTAAGCTGCCCGCCCACTCGTCGACGCGTCGCTCGCTGGGGAGCCCCGCGGAGACTTCGGCGATTCGCCCCTGGCGATCGAGCAGCACGAAGGTGGGCAGTACCCGGATCTTGTAGGCCCGGGCGAACGAGCCGGTGTCGTCGTGAGCCACCGGATAGGGGATCTGCCAACTTTGCTTGGCCTCGGCAGCGAGTGTGGGGTCATCGTCGACGCTGACGCCCACGAACTGCAAGTCGTTGCCGTACTTCTCGTGGGCGCGCGCCAGGGCCGGCGCCGCGCGCCGGCAGGTCCCGCACCAGCTCGCGAATACCTCGATCAAAACCGGCTTCTGCTCACGGTCGACCAGGCTCCAGCGCGTCGGTTCTCCGACGGCTGCCGCCACGATGGGCAGGTCGATTGGGGGAGCTTCGGCGCCTTCGGAGGGGCCTCCACCGCTGCAGCGCTTCAGTTGCCACACGAGTACGAGCCCGCTGAGCGCGATCAGCACCCAGCGCGTATAGGACGAGTCGTTCAGGGAGCTAACCATCGGCGGCCGACCCAGGCTCCTATCAAAACCACGACAACCAGACTAGCTCCGTGCGCCAGCCACAGGTGCCAGCCTTCACGGCTGGGGCAAACCACGCTCGCTGCGGTAGCTGCCACCAGACCGCCGCCCAGCCCCAACAGGGCTCCGGTGAGTCCGGGGCTCACGGGATCGGTGCGGCGCCAAGGCAGCATGACACCCAGCGCGACGAGCGCGCTCGTGAGCAGCGTGTACATACCGCACCCCAGGGTGCCGCTATCGTGCAGCGCATGGTCCAGCGGAAGCGTCTCGCTGGTCGCGAGCGCGAGGTAGACGCAGAACGACAGTGGCACCAGCGTCGCCACCAGCACACGTGTCAGCCACGCGGAGCGCTTACCCGGTGGCCGCGCCACGCCGATGCCGATCACCAAAGAGACCACGCCGACCCACCCCCCCGCTACCCAGAGCGTGGCTTCGGAAGCGCCACCCCGGTCGTGGTCCCGGAGCCCAGCAGCGAGCAGAGCCGCCAGCCCCGCAGCGGCCACGATCGCCGTCATGAGTAGCCGGCGCCGCGCCGACAACGCACCAGCGGGCGTGAGGTCGCTGGTGCAAGCTCGCCGGATGCGCGCGCTCACCGCCGCGCCGGGCGGCTCGTCGCGTTTGAACTCGAGGCCATCGAAGGGGTCCATCTCGGCGCTCATGGTGTTCGCTGGTACGCTTCCAAGTATTGTCTTAGCTCCTTGTAGCCGCGGTGCACGCGCAGCTTGACGGCGCTCGGGGTGGTACCCAGCACCTCCGCGGCTTCGGCCACGCTCAAGCCCGTGACCTTGGTGAGCACGATGGCTTCGCGGTAGTGGTCGGGGAGTCGCGCGAGCGCGAGCTCGAGGGCGTCCGCGAGCTGTGCCGGCGGCGGCTCCGCTGCCGGCTCCGGCAAGGTACCGTCGCGGCTCAGGTCTTCTCGCCGGCTTTGGACGTGACGCCGGTCGTCGAGGAATGCCCGGCGGGCGATGGCAAACACCCACGGCAGCACCGGAGATCCGCGCAGATAGCTGTCCCGCGCCCGGTGCATCTTCGTGAACGTCACCTGCAGCAGATCTTCGGCGCGCTCTCGTTGTCCCGTCAGGCGGATCAGATAGCCGAATAGGCGTGGGCCGATGCGCTGATACAAGAGGTCGAACGCAGCCCCGCTGCCGTCGACATAGGCGTCCATCAAGCTTTCCATGCTCGCCTCCGCAGCCACGCGCGGGGTCGCGGCTGCCGACGCTGCGGAAAGGCCCTCTGATCTTGAGTTACCCAACGCGACGAGCCACTCTAGCGGATACGTTGGGCGCTGGCCCCCGGTTTCCCCCTGCAAACCTTGCGGCGAGCGGCGCCCCGCCCCTGGGGCTGCTTGCGTCCGGAAATCGCTGCACAAAATGCCGAGCCCCGCCTTGAAAGCGGGGCTCGCTGCGCGTCGGTTCTCGCGCTCTCGGAGGTCAGATCATCTTCTTGAGATCCAACATCTCTTCGACGTCCGGCAGCAGCACCAGCTCCACGCGGCGGTTGGCCTGCCTGCCCGCATCCGTATCGTTGGTTTCGACGGGGTCCGTATCACTGTAGCCGGCGGCGTGCAGGCGAGTCGGGTCGAGCCCGCCGCCAACGGCGGCTCCGCCTTCTTTCACCTCACGCGGTGCGATCAGGTACACCAAGACCTCGCGCGCCCGCAAAGCCGACAAGCCCCAGTTGTCGCCAAAGCGCCCACCTTTGAGCGGCTTGTTATCGGTGTGTCCCGCGACCTGAAAGTAGCGCTGTGACAGCGCTTTGTCGTTTCGGATCACCTCCGCGACTTGGTCCAGCACCACTTGCCCGCCCTTTTGCAGCTCGGCTCTGCCCGAGGCAAACAGCACGTCGCCCGGCAAGCGGATCACCATGCGATTGCGGCGGATTTCAACCTTCAACCCCAACGTGACGAGCTTTTGCAGCTTGTCTCGCAGTGTTTCGAAGCGGGCTTTGATGCGTTCCAGCTGGGCCGCTCGGGTCTTGTACTCCTCGAGTGCGAGCTTGAGCTCACTCAGGCTCGCTGCCATCTGGTCCTTCTCGGTACCAGTCTGATGCAGCTGCGCGCTGACGCTGTCTAGGTTGACGCCCATATTCTTGAGCTCGGCCGACAAATCCGCGACGCGCTTCATCTCGCCGTCGAGCAACGTGCGGGTTTCGGCGTGAGCCCCCTTTTCTTGCTCGTACAGGGTGTTGAGCTGGTCGTACTTCGCCAGCTGGGCCTGCCACTCGTCTTCCGAGTAGCCACAACCGGTGAGAGCCAAGCAAAGACCGATGACAGAGATGCGCGTAAACACAGGACCTCCTGAAAGGCTCCTCCGAAGGCACCGCGGAGGATCGTGAAAGAATGCCCGTTTTTGTAGCGGGGCCGTGATGCTGCAGCGACTTGCTGGCCCGAGTCAACCGCCGGCCGCCGCGCAGGTTTTTCGCAGATTGGGGCACGGCGTCCGGTCGGTAGGTCGACCGTATGCACGGCGACCCGTTCTCGGTCCCCCCTCAGTGCTCCATCTTCGCTGCGGTTCGCGGCGAGGTCGGAGCGCGCTTCAGAGTCGCCTACATCCGTTTCGTACACGTCATCAACGGAAATGGACCTGGAGTGAATCGTCACGGTTTCTCCCGCGCCGCCTACCTCAGGGGACCAAGTGCCATTGTTCTGACGGTATACTTCCACGCGTCGCTGGTCCTGCGCGACCAAAACGTACTCGCGAAGGGACGGAATCTGCTTGTAGGCTTGGAACTTGCCATCACGGTCGTATCGCTCGGTCGCATCGGACAAGACTTCGATGATGATCTTAGGGTTCGTGAGGGCTTCCCCTAGAGATTTACCGTTCTTCCGGACAACTTTGGTTTCGACCGCCCCGCAGACGACACTCGCATCGGCATAGGTCGAGAGCCGCGCGGCCTCGATGTACAGCATAGTATCCGACGAGTACATCTCGCACTCGCCCTCGAGAGCGTTGCCGACGATGCGAGCGACTCGCATCGTGAGCCGGCCGTGCTCGGGGGTCCCGCGCGGCATGGCATAGACGACGCCATCACACCATTCGTGCTTGATGTCGCTCGCCGCCTCGGTCACGAGGTACTCTTCGAACGAAGTGTAGGAAGGAGCTGCAACGCCCATGTGCCTAGTGTCTCACAGGAAACTCGGAACGGCCAGGGTCGTTCCTGCGCAGGCCAACCTCAGCAGCACGTTGCCAAGCTTCTGACCCGGAAGGCTGCAGCTATCGATCACTCGGTCGGGTTCGAGTTGCCTTCTCCGTCCGAAACCCACTCGCGCTCGTCGAATCCAGCATCGTCGTCGCAGGTGGGGGCGTCCGTGCATCCGGCCATGGTTTCGTCGTACGCGACGTCGTGCGTGACACCGTCGAAGAAAGCGGAATCGGTCAGGGTGACGTTCGGGCTGGACTCACTGCCGAAATCGTCCCGAACATCCACAGCGGCATTGAAACCGGAAACGACGATGTTCGAGAACGTGCCTTCGAGATTCTCGCGGAGCACCATACCGTAGGTGAGACTCAGCTCGTCACCGCCCGTGCCGCAGAGCGTCACATTGTCGATGGTGATGTCAGTGACGGGGGCACCGCCGGCGAGATCGCTATCCATCTCGAAGCCGTTCGGATCCGAGCTGAGCGGGTTCACGTGCGTTCCTACAGCGTGTTGACAGTTTCGTACAACACCGCCCTTCTCGGGCGTTGGACCGAAGTCCTTTCTGCTTCATAGAGGACAGTTTCACGCACGCTCCACAGCGAGCGTGTGCCAGAGCTCTCCTCTCCACAGACGTTTTTCGTCTCCGCGGGCTTCGCGGCAACGTGAGGCCCGGTACCGGACGCAGGCGCCGCGGGTGCGTATGCGACCTGCGGATACTGCGCCAGGCACGCTGCAGCATTGGTGTCGCGGTCGGCCTCGTGACCACAACTCTGGCAACGAAAGATTCGCTCGCCAAGGCTG
>JAICQQ010000342.1 GCA_025937785.1 Polyangiaceae bacterium | reverse complement strand
GAGTACGGGCGGCGTGGCTCGTCAGTGTGGCGGCAAGTACGGGCCGCGTGGCTCGTCAGTGTGGCGGTGAGTACGGGCCGCGTGGCTCGTCAATGTGGGCCGGTGAGTTGTGGGCGGTGAGTACGGGCCGCGTGGCTCGTCAGTGTGGCCGTGAGTACAGGCCGCGGGCTCGTCAGTGTGGCGGCAAGTACAGGCCGCGTGGCTCGTCAATGTGGGCGGTGAGTACGGGCCGCGTGGCTCAGTGTCGCTCGGCGCTGGACTCTCGAACGAGCCGGCTGAGCGCGCGCTCCCATCGCAGCAGCGCAAAGGAAGAGGCGCACGGAGCACCGGCATCCCGGGGGGCGCTGCCTCTCGGCGGCGATCATCATCAGCGTCCCAAGATTAACCGTTAACCCTTCGCGCTCCGTGACTGAGCGCAGAGCGCAGACCGCAGAGCGCAGAGCGCAGACCGCGAGCGCAGAGCGCAGACCGCAGAGCGCAGAGCGCAGACCGCAGATCGCAGACGCACACCGCTCTGCTGACAGCCGATACCGTTCCGGCCGAATCGCCGGGAGCACTTTGATTGTAGGTTCAGTGAAATTGGGTGTAGGCGACGGTGCGCGGACGATTTCGAACGATCCATGATCAGAGCCAGCGTATCCTCCGCCGATGGAGTTACCGATCGAATCGGGGATCGTCGAGGCCCCGGACACCGCGATGTTCCTGTTGATGGGGGCCGTCGGGGCAGTGCTGGCTTTGGCCTTTCTGGCGTTGGTCATCAGCAAAATCCTGCAGGTTTGCAAGCCCAACGAGATCCTGGTGATCAGCGGGCGCAGCAACAAGCTCGCCGACGGATCGAGCGTCGGCTACAAGGTCTTGCACGGCGGGCGAGGGGTATGCATCCCCCTGATCGAAACCGTTGAACGCATGGACACGCGGCTCATCCCGGTGATGGTCGAGGTGCAGAATGCCTATTCGAAGGGCGGCATCCCGTTGACCGTGCACGCCATTGCAAACGTAAAGATCACGTCCAATCGCGGCTACGTGCGCAACGCGATCGTGCGTTTGCTGTCGATGAGCCAGCGGCAGATCGCCACCATCGCGCAGCAGACGCTGGAAGGCGTCTTGCGCGAGGTCGTGGCCGAGCTGACACCGGAAGAGGTGAACGAAGACAGGCTCAAGTTCGCCGCTACGCTCGCCAAGTTCGCGAAGGACGATTTCGACAAGCTCGGTCTGGAGCTCGACGTGCTCAAGGTGCAGAGTGTCGGTGACGATCAGGGCTACCTCAAGAATCTGGGCCGCGCGCGCATCGCTCGCATGGTGCGTGACGCGCAGAACGCAGAGAACGAGGCGAACCAGGCGATCGCCCAGGCCCAAGCCACCGCTCGCGAGCGCGCTGAGTCGGCTCAGAAGCAAGCCGAGGCCGCGGTCATCACCAAGAAGAACGAGCTGCGGGCCGAAATGGCGAACCTCGAGGCCACCGCCAAGGCCATCGAGAACGAGGCCGAAGTGGCGGCGGAGACCGCGCGGGCACAGGCCGAGCAAGAGTTGATGGCGCTGCGCGCCGAAGTCGAGAAGCTGCGTCTGGAGTGCGACGTGTTCCTGCCCGCCGAAGCCTCACGTCTGGCGGCCGAGGCCAACGCGCGCGCGCACGCGGCACCAGTGGTCGAGAGCGGCAAGGCGGCCGCCGAAGCCCTGCGTCTCGTCGCCGAGGAATGGAAGGACGCGGGCAGCGACGGTCGCGACTTGTACGTCCTGCAGCACCTGAAGGAGTTCGTGGAAGCCGCCGTGGCCAGGGTGTCGCGCACCGAAATCGGCGAGCTGTCCGTGGTCGACGGCGGTGACGGCGCGAGTTTCACCGGAGCAGTTTCTTCCTTTCCGTTGGCGGTGGCCGACGTGCTCGCCCAGACGGGGCGCGCCATCGGCGTCGACATGGGTCGCCTGATGCAGAACAAGGCAGCCGGAGGTCAGCGATGATCGCCGAATTCGGTGCAGTCGGCGCGGTGGCCCTGGTGGTCGCCGTCTTCGTCGTGTTTCTGCTGATCCTGATGGTGCAGAAGCTGCTCAAGGTGTGCTCTCCGAACGAAGCGTTGATCTTCAGCGGCACGACGCGCGAGGTCGGTGGCCGCTCCGTGGGCTACCGCTTCGTCCGTGGCGGTCGTTCGCTCAGGCGTCCGCTCATCGAACGCGTCGACAAGATGGACCTCAGCATGTTCACCGTGATGGTGCACGTCACGGGGGCCTTCACCAAGGGCGGGATCCCGCTCACGATTCAGGGAGTCGCCAACATCAAGCTGCCGGGTGAAGAGCCGTTGCTTTCGAACGCAGTGGAGCGCTTCCTGGGGCGGTCGCGCGAAGAGATCTATCACGTCGCCAAAGAGACGCTCGAGGGCAACTTGCGCGGCGTGCTAGCGAGCCTCACGCCCGAAGAGGTGAACGAGGACAAGATGCGGTTCGCGCACACGTTGCTCGAAGAAGCGGAGCATGACATGAGCCGTATGGGCATCGTGCTCGACACCCTGAAGATCCAGAACGTGACGGACGAGGTCAATTATCTGGCCAGCATCGGTCGCATCCGTGGCGCCTCGCTGAACATGGAACAAGCGATCGCGGAGGCAGCCGCCCACGCCGACGCTGCAGTGCAGCAGGCGAAGAACTGGGCCGCCGCTGAAGTCTCTTCTGTCGACGCCGACCTGACCGTGGCGCGTGAAGAGACGCAGAAGCGCATCGCCGACGCCAAGAGCCGGCGCGAAGCCTTGATCAACGAGGCGCAGGGCCAGGTCAGGGCGCAGATCGCCCAGATGTCCGCCGAGATCGAGCGCCAGAAGGCGAGGGCGCTGCGCGAAAAGCGGCGGCTCGACGCCGAGGTCGTGCAACCGGCGATCGCGAAGCAACGAGCGGCGGAAGAGGCGGCTCGAGGCGCCGCCGCCGAAACCATCGAGCGCGGGCGCGCCGAGGCGAAGAGCCTGAAGGAGCTCGTCGGAGCGTTTCGCGTCGGCGGGCACGGGGCGCGCGAGGTGCTGGCGCTGCAGAACCTGCTGCCGCTGCTCTCTCACGTGGCCGGTGCGCACAAACCGCTGAAGGTCAACAAGATGAGCGTGCTGCCGTCGCACGAGAGTGCGGGTTCCGGTTTGGCGCGCCAGGCCATCGGTGCCTCGGAGCAGATTCGTGCGGCCACGGGCGTCGACCTGATGGGCGCGGCGAAGAAGCTGGGCGCGTGAGCTTCAGCCGAAGCCCAGGTACCTGAGCCCCGACGCGATCGGCTGCTCACCGTGGAATTCGCGCTCGAGCCGCGTGAGCTCGCTGCGCAGCGCGTCCGCCAGGTCGCCGCGCAGGCCGCGCTTGACCAGGCTCTCGAGCAAGTTCCAGCGGAGCAGCCAGTCCTGGGGGTACTGCTGGTCGAGCACGCCGTGGATGTCGTGGAAGAGCTCGAGCATCTCGGTGGAAGACGCTGACCGGTGCGCCGAGAGAGCGCGCGCGTACAGCTCGATCATGCGCGCTTCGTGCGCGGGATACACGCGAGGCTGCGGGACACGTTCGGCGCTCGGCTCGGTCCGGGCGTAATAGTTCGGATCGGCGGCGCCTGCGCCAGCCCCCAGCAACGCGCCTCCGAACACGAACGTCGCGTTCGGTACCTGGACGACGCCCGCCGGGGTGCGCAGGCACAGCTCGCGGCCCTCGAAGACCGGCTGAGCCGAAGCGTCGTGGCGGCGTGCGTGTCGACCGCTGAAGACCGCACCCTCGCCCAGCACCCACTCGAAGGTTGCGTCGCCTGGGCGCCACTCGTTGAGCAGAGCCAGCGAAGTGCCGTCGCCGCGTGAGCCGATCAGCGCCCAACATTCCTTGGAGTCTCCGGGAGAGAGCTCGGGCAACAGTCGCCCCTGCCGGGCGAAGGCGTAGCGCCCGCACAGGCGAGCGAAGAGCACGTTGGTCCCGCCGACGGCGCTGCCGCTGCTCACGTGTCCGATGAGCTCGAGCCCCGTGTCGAGGCTGAGGGTGCACAGCTCCTCGCTCTGGGCGGCCTCGCTCAGTGCCCTCGCGCCGCCCGTGCGAAACGAGAGCGTGCCCGCGAGCTCATCGAGCACGTCACCCAGTTGGTCGAAGTCGGCAGCGACGAACAGCTGGGGCTGGGCGTGCGTGATGTCGTAGTCCATGTCGGCGCAAGCCACACTGAGCGGCAGCTTCTGCACCGACGGATGGTGACAGCTGTGGCTCTCACCCAGGGAGCTCAACAGACCCGCGCCGTACAACTTGTAATCGTCGACCTTGCCCACCAAGCCGTACTCGGCAGTCCACCAGTATAGCCGCGAGACGCGCGCGGCTTCCGAAGCGCGGCGCACCCGCTGCTTGGCCTGCGCGAACCGGTGTTCGGCCCCCTGGATCGCGTCGGGAGCCGCGCCCGGTCTTTCTTTGATCTCAGACAGCTGGAAAATTGCGTCGTAGACCGCGTCGTCCTCGGGGGAACGAAACGCGCGTGCGCCCACCTCGCCGATGCGCTTCAGGTAGCTCGAGAACTGCGGATCGACGATCAGGGGCGCGTGGCCAGCCGCCTCGTGAATGATGTCCGGTGCCGGAGTGTATACCAGGTGCTGTGCCGTGCGGATCTCGGCGCAAATGGGCAATAGGCCGACGGCTTGAAATTCAGTGAAGGCGCGCGGCGGGATGAATCCATTCACGGCGACCGCCCCCCAACCGAAGCGACTCAGGCACGCGTCCATCTCGGCCAGCGATGGAATCCGTTCCACGGAGATGCCGGTGTCGCCGAGACCCTTCCGGTAGGCCGCGTGCGCGGTGACTTGCAGCTTGTCGTACATCTGCAACAAGACGAAACGCCACACCGCTTGGTCGATCCCGGTGTACTGCCCGTAGTCCTGCTCGACCACGTAGCGCCGCAGGTGAGGCGGCACGCGCTCGATGGCGCTCGTCATCGAAGCCTCCCGAGTCTGCACTCGGCTCCGCAGCGCCGGATGGAAGGCCATCGCAAATCCATGAGCACGCTATCAAGCCTAGCATCGCGAGGAGGCTTTGCCGGCTTGACACGGATCACCAAGGCGTTTTAGTGGTCCCGCGCTGCTTCACCTGAAGCGCCTGCTTGCCTCACCGGGCACGTCAGCGAATCGCATCACACGCCCACGGTCGCTGTCGACCATGCTGAAGACGCTTCGAACTTGCTCGACCCAGCACGCGCCCCAGTCTCCCGCGCAGGGTGCGTCGTCGTCGGTGCGGTCGAGCGCTCGCCGCGGATGGCAGCACGCTTTGGGGGTATTTGCCCCCGTCGTAGTCACGCTCGGTTGCCTGAAAACACCCGATCGCCAAGCGCAGTCGACGCTCGATGTGACGGTGAACCCTCCCGCCAATTTCGAGCTGGAGGGCGAGCCTTTCTGCTTTGCCGGGTCGAACAACTACTACCCGATCTTCAAGCCCAAGGACGTGGTCGACGACCTCTTCGCCAACGCTGCCAAGCTCGACTTCAAGGTGATGCGCGTGTGGGCGATGCTCGACGTCGGTGCCCTCGATGGGTCGGTCCCGCACGTGGACCCACCCGGCCCCAAGGAGAACGTTTATCTCCAGTATTACGACCCCGGGACGCAGCGGGTGCTGCACAACGAGGCCGAGAACGGCCTGCCTCGCCTCGACTACGTGCTCGACAGCGCGGCGCGTCACGGTGTGAAGTTGATCTTGGTGATGGTGAACAACTGGACGGCTTTCGGCGGCATCGACCAGTACATCGTGTGGCACGGGCGCCAGTACCACCACGAGTTTTACACCGACCCCGAGATCAAGCAGACGTACAAGAGTTGGCTGCGCGCCGTGGTGACGCGGACCAACAGCCTCAATGGCCGCCTTTATCGCGACGACCCCACGATTTTCTCGTGGGAACTCGCCAACGAGCCGCGTGCCATCGCCGCCGGTGGTCGCGACAGCAAGTCGGGGTGGGACAAGACCACCATCACGACCTGGGCCGACGAGATGTCTGCCACCATCAAGTCGCTCGATCCGAATCACATGGTTTCGGTGGGCGACGAGGGCTTCCTGGACGGCGGGGGCAGCCACTGGGCCTACGCCGCCAACGACGGCGTGGACCACAAGGCGCTCACGGCGCTCGAGCACATCGATTTCGGGACTTTCCACCTGTACCCCGAAGACTGGGAGGCGACGAACCAATGGGGCGACCAGTGGATCGTCGATCACCTGAAGGTCGCGCGCGAGCTCGGCAAGCCGACGATCCTCGAAGAGTACGGCACCAAGGTGACGCGCGCGCAGGGCACGCTGGGCGCCATCACGCACGGCTGGAGCGAGCGCGCGCGGACCTACCAGCGCTGGAACGACATCATGCTGCGCCGCGGCGGCAACGGAGCGCTGGTGTGGATGTTGGCGGGAAAGGACAACGACGGGTCGCGTTACCCGGACTACGACGGCTTCGCCTTTTGGCGCGACGGGCCTACGGGTGAGCTGCTCGACGGCATCGCCAAAAGCTTCGAGACGGCGCCCGCCTGCCACGCCGCCGGCGGCACGCGGCCCAGCACGTCGCGCTTCGTGAAGCCGCGCGGGCGGGTCGCCGACGAGCAGGCTGCCCTCGAACCCGGGTTCTGGAGGCTGTGATGCAGAGCTTGCGCTGCTGCGGCTGGCCAGCGGCGCTGCTTCGATGCAGGCGTGCATCACCACGCCAGCCTCTGAAACGGGCGGTCGCGCCAGCGAGCCCCTGGATGACACGCCTGATAGCCTCTGTACAATGACCAGAACGACAACACGTTTCAGGTGCTGACGGACAAGGCCGTGTTCCGCAGCGTCTTGACGATGAAGCACAACTCTATTGCCACGATCTTGGCCTTGGCCCCCGCGGCCACCGCAGCCACCGCAGCCACCGCGGCCACCGCAGCCGCGCAGGAAGAGCCTCCGGCTCCTCCCCCCGTCGAGCAAGCGCCTGGTGCAACTCCTCCCACCTGTCAAAAGCCCGCCGACGCACCCGGAGCTCCCAGCGAGCAAAGGCGCGAGCTCAGAACCGAGCGCGATCCCGAGCCCGAGCCGGAGGTCGATGACGCTGCCGAGGCTCTGATGACCGAAGCCACCCGCGAGCAAGAACCCT
>JAICQQ010000446.1 GCA_025937785.1 Polyangiaceae bacterium | reverse complement strand
TTTCATTCATCCCCGGAGACATCCATGCCAGACCTGGTCTACACCCTCGGTGTCTGGAACGTAAAGGCCGGCCAGCAAGCAGAGTTCATTGCTGCGTGGAAGCAACTCGGAGAGATGTTCGGTGAGCTCGAACATCCACCCGGCACAGGCACGCTCATCCAGAGCGTGTCGGACACGACGCTTTTCTATTCGTTTGGACCGTGGACTCGACTGGAAGACGTGGAAGCGATGCGCGGCAATCCGCGAACGCAGGCAGCAATTCAGCGACTCATCGCTCTCTGCACCGAGGCGACACCGGGCACGTTTCGCATGGTCGCGGAGGTGCCCGCTGGATCGCCGAATCGCGACGAGGCGCCGCCAAACCGAGGCGCCTAACCTTTCGCTGCAGGTGACGGGGCGCGCGGCCGGCGTACGCCGGCCGGAGCCGCTACCCTCACCCGCCCCGCAGCTCTGCTCAAATGTCAGGCTGCACACGTCCGCTAGCCGCTGAGGAGATGCGATGACCAGGACCGACTCCGCGCCCGTCCCACGATTGCGCGTCGGCATTCTGCTTTGGTCTGCCGGTACTCTAGGCGCCGTCACGGTAGCCATTGGGGTCCTGCCCCGACTCTCGACGACGATGCCTCTGCCCGCGCCTCTGTGGCTGATCATGCTCGCAAGTGTCGCACAGAGCGCTCTTCTCGTGGCGCTGGCCGTCTGGGGTGGCACGGCGCTGGCGCCAGCGGTTGGGCTGCATGCACCGGCCTTCGAAGCGGCTGCGACGGGTCGGCCCATCATGCCCGTCCTCGAACCGCAGATCCTGCCAGGACTCATAGCTGGTGTGTTGGGCGGGGTCTTGCTGTTCGCGTCCTTCCGGCTGTCACCGGCACCGATTAACGCCCTGCAGGATCAGTTCAGCCCTCCACTTTACGCCCGCGTGCTCTACGGTGGCGTCACGGAGGAGGTGCTGCTTCGGTGGGGCTTGATGACAGCGTTCACGTGGTTGGCGTGGCGCTACTATCAAGGACGGTTGGGAGCCGTGAGACCGGGCCTCATCTGGCTCGCCATTGCGGTGAGCGCCGTGCTCTTCGGGGCGGGGCATCTTCCGGTGGCGTCGTACTTGATTGGCTCACTGACTGGACTGGTCGCGCTGTTCGTAGTTGGCTTGAATGCGACGTTTGGCGTGTTGTTCGGCTGGCTGTTCTGGCGGTGGGGCCTCGAGTCGGCAATGGTCGCCCATGCCGTGACTCATTTGGTGAGCTACGCCGCGACCCAGTTGCAGGGAAGCCTGGGCGCTGCCTAACCGGTGTTTGACGCTGAGTGTGACGGTCCGCAATTCAGATCGGGCCGTCCCCACTTCAGGCCGCCGGCGCGCCGCAGCCTATGCAAAGCGCGTCAGGCAGATGCACGTTCCACGTGACCCGCAGAGAAGATCGCGGTAGTTCGCCGACTACTCTGCATCGGTGCAGCTATCTCCGATCAAACCAACGTGAGGCCGATTCCGTCATGGCTGCCAATGCCGTCCGAGACTGCCGTCGTGCAACCACGAACAGTCGCCCGAAGCGGCCCGCCCTCCGCCGGCTAGCGACCGCAATACTCGCCATCAGCGCGACCGTCGCAGGGACCGGATGTGATTCGAACATCGAGGTGGCTGCCGTGGATAGCACGGCGGGTGCACCGGGCAGCCTCCGGTCTGTTAGGCGGATCGGGTACTACCCAGCGGTCGTGAGCCGACTCTTGCTCCGCCGAGCGGGGTTGTCCGAGTCACTGCCCATTGAACACGGAGTCGTGGTCTACCGAGTCGAGTACTGGACGACCGGGCCGGATGCCGAAGGAGTTCACGCGTCAGGGCTGGTGGCCATTCCACGTAGCAAAGACTTTCGGGGCGTCGTGAGTTATCAGCATCCCACGCGCACGGATCGAGGGAGTGTACCCTCTACGCCCTCGAAGACGGCGCTGTTCGTCGCCATCGCGTTCGCGGGGCACGGATACATCCTGGTCGCACCCGACTATCTGGGCTTGGGGAGCTCTCCAGGTCGGCACCCCTACCTGCATTCTGCCAGTGAAGCCTCCGCGGTGGTAGATCTGCTCGGCGCAGCGGTCGAGCTCGTTCGGCAGAAGGATCGCACCTGGCCCGAACTGCTCTTCCTCACCGGCTTTTCTCAAGGAGGCCATGCGTCATTGGCCGCACACAGGGCTTTGGAAGCAGCGCCCGTCGAGGGATTGCGTGTTACCGCGACTGCTCCCATTGCCGGGACGTACAATCTTTCCGGAATTCAGTTCCCCAAGGCACTGGAAGGCGCATCCGAAAACCATCCAGCCTACCTTGGCTACCTCGCCACCGGGTATGCTCATGTCTATGACGAGCCGATCACAACCGTCATCCGCGAGCGGTATGCGCAGCAGTTCGATACTCTCTACGGCGGTTCCATGAGCATGCCGGACATCGTGTCGGCACTGCCTAGCGATCCCAAGGAGTTGTTGCGACCCGAGTTCCTAACCGCAGTCAGTGCCGGTCAGGAGACCTGGTTCACGCGAGCCATGACCGAGAACGATGTCTTTTCCTGGACGCCGCACGCGCCCATTCGATTCTACTATGGCCGCGGCGACCAGGACTCTCCGATGGAGGACACGCGCTTCACCGTCGAACACATGCAGAGCCGCGGCGGACGGGTGTCCTTGGTAGACGTGGGCGACGTGGATCACAATGGCGTTGCGTTCGCTGCAGTGCCGTTGGTCAGAGCCTGGTTCGATTCCGTCGCGGCCTCGTCGCAATAGGGACAGGAGAACTCGAGCCCGATCCCTGCTCTGACTGAAGCGTTGCAACTGACCCGCCCTCAATGAGACCGGGTGGGGCTCGCAGGAGTTCGTGCCGCAGTCCAGATCGGCTGCGCTGGAGGTGCGCTCGTCATACGTGATGCGTTAGGCCGGCAACCACCTACTCGCGAGGAACACTTTGCTCAGATCGTGGTGCGTAGCTGTCTTGCTCGCAGTCGTTGCGTGGAGCGACACCGCGGCTCAAGCGACGCGGATCACCATCCTGTTCGATGCGTTCGGGAAGCAGAGCGACCTGAAGAAGGATTGGGGTTATGCAGCGCTGGTGGAGCATCACGGCCAACGGATTCTCTTCGACACCGGCAACGACTCCGAACTACTGCGCCATAATGTCGAGGTGCTCGGCGTTGACCTGCGGAACCTCGACCTCGTAGTCATATCACACCGCCACGGCGATCACACGGACGGGCTCCGCTACCTGCTCAGCATCAACCCGCACGTTCGGGTGTTTGCCCCAGATGACGAGTATTTCGGGGGGCCTACCCCCCGAATCTTCTTCGATAATGCCGTAGACTCCCTGCCTCCGCACATGCGCTACTTCG
>JAICQQ010000353.1 GCA_025937785.1 Polyangiaceae bacterium | reverse complement strand
CTTCACGCCTGCGGCCCGTGGCGAACTCGGCGATGTAGACCGCCGCGCCGAGCGAGAAGGGAACGGACACCACCATCGCCAAGCCCGTCACGCTGGCGGTACCCAACACCAACGCCAGCGCCCCGTAGGTGGGTCTGATGTCCGAGGTCGGTCGCCAGGCGATGGAACCGATGAACTCGGAGAACGAGAAGCGGCCTGCGAGAAAGGCGACGCCCTCGCGCGTCACGAATATGAAGATGCCGACGACGAACAGGATTGCCGACACGCCACCGATGAACACCAAGACGGACACGGCCTTGTCGATGTACCACGCAGCGTCTCGACGATCGTCGGCGCCGCGCGTTGCGCCAGGTTCCCGATCAGAAGCCATACATCACGTCCGATTCCCCCTCGGACTCATTCGGCTTCCTCGCCGCGCATCATGACCATCAGTTCTTGAATTTCCGTCGCGAGCCGTTTGGCGATTTCGGCCAAGCGCGCGTCGAGGCCGTCCCCGGCTTCGGGATCCGAGAGCTTGGGCAGGTCCCACTCCAGCAATACCGTCGCGTAGGGCACGTCGGGGATGTGGCGGCTGGCATCGGGCGTCAAGCACACGATGACGTGGAACTGCTCCAGCGTCTCTCGGTCCGCCTTGAGCGGCGATGGCCCCAAGCCGCTGGTATCGAGCGAGAGTTTCTCGGCAATCGCCTCGAGCTCGGGCGCGAGTTCGTCGCCTGCTTGGAACCCAGCGCTCGTGTAGTCACCGCTGGCTGGGAACGCCTTTCGCGCGAGCGCCACGGCGAGCGGCCCGATGAGCGTGTCGCGCGCATCGACGAAGAGGATCCGGTAACGCTTGGGCGGCTTGGTTTCGCCGGTCAGAGCGAACAGGGTTTCTTCGCAAAGATTCTTGGCCTGATCGCTGACGCGCTCGATTCGGCTGAACACCATCAGCAATGCAAACGCGTCCGCCAGCGGCAACTCGTCCCCCTCGCGCGTGAGCCGGCGAAAGGTATCGGCATAATGGCGCTCGATCTGCTTGGTCTGGGGTTTGGTGGCCCGCGCGAGCTCGGCGTTCTGTTCTTCGAACGCTCTGACCGCTTGGCGCAGAATGGCCGTGGCCTCGGCCTTCAAGTCGCGTATGTCCGAGGCTATCACCTCGGGAGGTGGGGCCATCAGCTTCACACCTTCGCGCGCGATGGTCACTGCGTAATCGCCGATGCGCTCCAAGGCGATGTTCAGCTGCAGGACCGACGATACGAAGCGAAGGTGCCCCGCCGAAGGCAAATGACGTGCGACGAACGCGTGGCAGCGCTGATCGATGGCGCGGATCTCTCGGTTGATGGGCAGGTCGCCCAGCACGACCGCATAACAGCGTGCGCGATCGCCCGCTAGCAAAGCGTCCACGGCGTCTTCGACGGCTCGGGCGACACGCTCGCCGACGGCGGCGACGCGCGTGCGAATTTCCGATCGATCCGCGGCGAGGCGTTCTTCGTACCGACTCATGCTGTCCGCATACTCGTTTTCATGACCGATCGCTACTTACACTTGATGGGCCGCGCCGACGCGTAGCCTTTGTCCACGATGATGCACTGCCCCTTGTCGCTGAGGATCCAGTCCAGGTACTCCTTGACATGTCCCTGCGGCTCGCCGCTGGTGAGCATGAACAGCGGCCGGGCGATGGGGTAGCTGCGATCGACGGCTGTTTCCAGCGACGGCACGACACACCGACCGGCATTCTGGATGCATGGCATGTTCACCGCGGGCGTGGCGTAGGCAAGTCCGCTGTAACCGATGGCGCAAGGCGTTTTGGCGACCAGGTCGACCACGTCCTTGGAGCCGTGCATGTCGCGCGAGCCGAACTTGTATTCCTTGCCTTCGCCGAGAACGGCTTCCTTGAAGTAGACGTAGGTGCCAGAATTGTTCTGACGGCTGATGCGTATGATTTCGTCACTGTCGCAACCTGGGACCTTCACACCCAGCTGGCTCCATTTCACGCTCTTGCCGTGCTCGCCGTAAATGTCGGCAAGTCGTTCGAGTGAGAACGCTTCGATGGGATTGTTCTTGTGAATGAAGACGGCGAGGGCGTCGTATCCGACGATGTGTTCTTTCGGTGTGACGCCGCGCTGCTTCGCTGCACGAAGTTCCTTTTCGGTGATGCTGCGGCTGGAATTGGCGAGGTCCACGGTGCCGTTGATCAACGCCGAGATGCCGGTACCCGAGCCTCCACCGGTGACTGCAACCGCCACCGCGGGGTTCACTGTCTTGTACGCCTCGGCCCACGCTTGAGCGACGTTGACGAGTGTGTCGGAGCCCTTGTTCTGGAGCACGACGCGCCCCGCCTTTTCGGTGGGTTTCGCCGCGCTCTCATCGTTCGCCGCGCGTTCGCTCTGGCTGGTTTTGCGAGAGCAGCCGGCGATCAGGGTCAGGCCCATCAAAAGCGACGCAGTACGGCGTATCCAGGTCATGTCGTATTGCCCAATTTTCTCGATGAGTTAGCAACAATTGGTGACTGCGCCTCAGAGGCTCGGTGCAGGCGCTGAGCGACGACTCGGACCCTATCCCTGCGGTGTGACGGCTCTGTAACAGATTCGTGACAACGGCGCTGACCTCTGCGCCCGCGGTACGGTATGGTTCATGGCAGTGGCACGACGAAAAGAGGACAAGGACAAAGAGAAGCGCAAGAAGCGGCCGATCGTTCACAGCCGCCACGGAAGCTTCCGTTTTCAGACAGGCATGGTGACCGCCGATCTGCTCAATCGCGGTCTCGAGATGAACGACGCGCTGGGCATCGCTCGCGACGTACGCGATCGCATCGCCGGTCGTGGCGAGATCGCATCGGAGCAACTACGAGCGATCGTTCTGGAGTTGATCAAGACGCGGCTGGGCGACGAGGCCGCCCAACGCTACCGGCGACGTCGCGAGGTCGAGCAGCCGTTGCTTCCGATGATCGAGTCTTCGCGCGGCCGAGTTCCGTTTTCACGCGGTGCCATCTTGAGTCAGCTGGGTACGGTCGGGTTGGAGCTCGACGTGGCGTTCGACCTCGCGCTCAGGCTCGAAGCTTGGATTCAGGAGCAACCCGAATCCATCCTGCTGGAAGAGGCGCTCACCCGCGAAGTGAACCGTCTGCTCCTGGAGTTTCATGGCC
Organism: Polyangiaceae bacterium; assembly: GCA_025937785.1. Lineage (GTDB taxonomy): Bacteria > Myxococcota_A > Polyangia > Polyangiales > Polyangiaceae > JAICQQ01. Next base: position 3,025 of record JAICQQ010000353.1, on the reverse strand, counting down.
CCGATTACGCGCGCCGTTACCGGCTGATCGACTGGGTGAGGCGCTCTGAAACACCCGTGGTCATTCTGATCGGAGGGGCTACCGGCACCGGGAAGTCCACGCTTGCGATGGAACTCGCAGCGGCGCTCGGCGTGGTGTGGGTCACCGGCACCGATACCGTGCGGGAAACCATGCGCACCGTGCTCTCGCCCGATCTGCTGCCAGGTCTGCACGATCACTCATTTCGCGGCATGGTGCAGGGTGGACAAGTCCTGAGCGACCCGCGCGAGCGCGTGCTGGCCGGGTTTCAGCAGCAGGCCGCCCAGGTGGCGGTGGGGGTGCGTGCCGTCATCCGGCGCGCGCTGCGCGAGAACTCGCACATCATCATCGAGGGCACACACATCGCGCCTCCCTTCTGGCAGTACGTGCCGAGCGAGACCAAAGCGGCGGTCGCTGGCTTCATCTTGGCGGTGCCCGACGAGAAGGAGCATCGGTCGCGCTTTCCGCAGCGCAGCAAGCAGCAGGTGGACCGACCCGCCGACACCTATCTCGACGCGCTGCAATCGGTGCGCTGGATTCACGATGACCTGCTGCGGCTGGCAGAAGATGCCGAAGCGGTCGTGCTGAAGAACGTGAATCGCCGCCAGACGCTGACGAGCGCCGTCGATTTCTTGAGTCGGGAGCTGCCAATCGAAGACCCCGAGAGTCTCGCGCCGCGCCCGAGCGTTGCCCCCCCGGCGAACGCAATTCCCACGCTCTTTCTCATCCTCGATGGGCTCGCAGACGAGCCGAACCCCGTACTCGACGGACGCACGCCTTTGGCTGCGGCGCGCACGCCGACCCTGCGCCGCCTCGCAGCGTCCGGGGGGCAGGGCCGGGTGCATACGGCGCGCAGCACCGACCTGACGCCGTCGACTGACGAGGGCATCATGGCCCTGCTCGGGGCTCGCGTCGACGCGGGCAAGTTCGGCCGCGGCATGTTCGAAGCTCTCGGGCTCGGCATACCCATTCATCCAGACGCGGTCTTGTTTCGAGGCAACCTCGCGACTGTAGGCAACGACGGCGCCATCCTCGACCGTCGTGCCGGGCGCATTCGCGACGGCGTGCAAGACTTGCTGGCCGAGCTCGGCAACATTCCGTTGTCAGGGGGGATCACCGGACGCATCTACCCCACCCACGAGCACCGCGTGTTGGTCATGCTGCTCGGCAGCGGGCTCTCCGATCAGGTGTCGGATACCGATCCGGGTGGCACCCACGCGGTCGAGCGCGTGCATTCTCCGCGGCCGCTGGACAAGTCGCCCGAAGCAGCGCGAACGGCCCAGGCGTTGCGCGAGCTCTTGGCCATCGCGGCGCAAAAGCTCGCTCGGCATCCGGTGAGCCAGGGGCGGCTCGCGCGCGGCTTGCCGCCGGTCAACGCGATCTTGACGCGTGGGGCTGCGCGCCCGCCCGCCACGCGGGCCGAGCATCGCTGGGTGGGAGCGATGGTGGCCGGGTGCAACACGGCGCTCGGCGTGGCTCGCTACGTGGGCCTGAAGACGGCGCGCTCCATCAGCATGACGGGCAGTCTCGACACCGATCTTGCTGCGAAGTTTCGCAGTGCCGGCGAGCTGCTCGAGGACAACGACTTCGTGGTGGTGCACATCAAGGGCACGGACGTGGCCGCGCACGATCGGCGACCGCTCGAGAAGCGCGACTTCATCGAGCGCATCGACCGCGCCCTGGGAGAGTTTCTGCAGAGCCACCCGGCGCTCAGCGGCAAGCTGCGCGTGGTGGTTTCAGCGGACCACGGCACATCGTCGATTACGGGAGACCATTTGCCCGATCCGGTGCCATTGCTCTTGGCCACCTGGCAAGCCGACGTCGAAGACGAGGAAGACTTCGACGAGAACAGCACCTCCGACGGGGCGCTCGGCCTCTTGGAGTCCGGAGATCTCGCCGAGCTCCTCGGTCTGGTGCCGAAGGAAAATCTTTCCGAAGCGCGGCACGGCGCCGTCGAAGCGCCGGCTGTCGACGCGGGCTCCCCAAGCCGCGCGGCCGTGCTCGCTTGAGTCGCAATCTGGCGCTCGTCGTGTGTTGCATGCTGGAGATGGCGCGCGATCGGGTGTAGATTGCGTTCGGGTCGGGGCCCCAGGGTTTCCCCCCTCCATTGATCGCCATGCGCTCCGTATTCCGCGGCCTCGAACTGGGTGTGTTGCTCCTCACCAGCGCGTCCATCGCGCTGGGGCAGACGGCGCCGCCAGGCGCACCGCAGCAGTCGGCCCCTTCCGCTGGCCCCCTTCCTGCTGCCGCTCCCCCTGGAACTGGCGACCCCGAGGTGCTCGAAGAAGCCCGAGAGCTGTTCTGGCGGGCGCACTCTCACTTCCAAAAGGGCGAATACGTCGAGGCGCTGCCTCTGTTCGAACGCACCTACGCGCTCAGGGCCGAACCCGAAGTGCTGTTCAACTTGGCGCTCACGCATCAACGCTTGGGCCAGTGCGACCAAGCGCGCGCCCGGTATCAGGAGTATCAAGCGCGGGTTCAGAGCGACGTGACGAAGCAGCTCCGGGAGCTCGACGCCCAATGTTCGGCAGTGCCCGAACCGCCAGCGCAAGACGGCACCGAGCTCGTGCCTGCGCCGTTCGCGATCACCGTCGTGCAGCCGTCAGAGCCCGATCAGGGCTCGCGGCCGCTACCCCCACCTCCCTTAGCCGCGGACCGGGGAGGCTCCGAACCGCTGCCCTTGAAGACCCTGGGTTGGGTGGCGGTCGGTGCCGCGGCGGTCGCGCTCGGGTTCACGGTCTACTTCGAAACCGAGCGGCGCCGTTACAAATCCGAGTACTATGAAAAGTACGACGGCGCCAAGCCCCTTGGCGATGAACTGGCCAAGCTCGAAGATGACATGCTCCGCGCCCGCAACCTGGCCGTCGCGACGGGGGTCGTGTCCGGCGTGTTCGCGGCCGGCGGTGTCACCCTGCTCGTGCTCGCGCCCGACTCGCCCGCCCCCTCGGAGCCGGATCCTGGGCAGAAGCTCGGGCTCGGGCTGCGCTGGGCGGGGACGTTCTAGCGG
>JAICQQ010000427.1 GCA_025937785.1 Polyangiaceae bacterium | reverse complement strand
CCTCGCCCAACACATGTTAGGTCCAACCCACTCGTAGGCCTGGGCAATCGCTACTCGCAGTCGCTCGACTCGGGCAGCTCGGCGCAGGTGCCGCATCGGTCGCAGGCGGGCACGCTGCACGAGCCACCCGAACAGAACTCGCGCAGATCGCGGTTGCAGAAGCGCGTGCCGCAGTCGCTGTGGAAGTCGCAGCGTGCGCCCACAGCGCGGCTGGCCGCCGTCACGCAGCGCCCCCCTGAGCACTCCAGACCTTGCGAGCACGCGACGGTGCAGCGCTGGCCCTCGCGGTCCGGCAACCGGTGCGCAAATCTCGTCAACACAGAGCGTTGGCGGTGATTCCTGTTAGATCCTTCATGAGCCGAGAAATGACATTCGTGTCGAGTAGATGTGTGAATGACATCGCTCACGACTCCGGTTCATCGAGCGGGGGCAGGTTGGCATCCACGTCCGGAAACTCGTCCTCGATGGGGCCGAGCGCGGCGAGTACGGCCAGCAGTCGCGGCGGCGCCACCGGTTCTAAGATGAGTCGGGCTCCGTCTTTCGAGATAAGCACGCGGTCTCCTTCCATCTCGAACTCTTTCGGGATGCGGACGGCCTGGTTGCGACCATTTCTAAATAACGCTGCATAACGCGGCGGAGGCGGCGAGTTCGACGGCATAGGCATGCAGCATCTGCCTGGCATATGCCAGCGTCAGCCCAGCGGCCTCGCCTAACGCGCCTGCTCTGTCGCTACTCTAGCCAGCACGAATAGATCGCGGGTGAGGCGCAGGGCGGTCGTTGGGTCCCAACGCAGGGTCTCGGCGCGGGCGGTGAGCTCCGACGCGAGCGCTCGCATCGGCTCGAGCAGCCGCACGAAGCCCAAGCTGGCGGCGGCGTCGACCAGACGTGCGCCTGCCGTGTCGGGCAGCTGTCGCACCCCCACCAGCACGAGCTCGCCCAGGGTTTCGTGAAGTGTCCGGGGGAACTGCTCGAGCTCGTCCAAACCGGCGCTGTGCTCCACCGCGCCGCTCGGGTGGCCAACGGTCAGCTCGGGCGCGGGACCGTCGAGCGAGTCGCCTCCGATGAAAGGCTGGACGCCGACGCGGCGCTTGCCGTCATCGACGACGAGACTGACGGGCCGCAGCTCGAGCTCACCCGCGGCCAGGCGCACGTGCCCGCAGGCAAAGCGCACGCGTTGGGCGTGGTGCTCGAGAACACGGGTGAGCGCCGCGAATCCGTCGTGACCGCGCGCGTAGTACGGGTGCACCAGTCTCACGGAATCGCCGCTCGCGTCGCGCAGGCGGGCGGTCAGGCGTTGCCGCGCGGCATCGAAGTGAGCTTCGTCGACGCGTGCGACGGCAACGACGTGCAGGTTCTCGGCGGGGCGCCGCGGGAGCAGGTAACTCGGCGGCAGCGCCTGCAGGCGCGCCCTGAGCTGCGCCAAGCTTTCGGCGAGGAGGGGCGGCTTGAGCTGCTCCCACTGGAAGGCTTGGGGGTGGAGCGACGTGGCGCCTGCCTGGCGGGGCAAACTGAGCAGCCCGCTCGGGGACCGCTTGCCGCTCTGGATCAACAGCTGCGACAAGCTCAGGGTGCCGAGCCCACAGCCTCGGCTGATGCTGGTCTGGGCGAGCCGCGCGAACGACGGAGCTTCCGCTTCGGCGGCCGGCGCGGGGTCCTCGAAGCGGCGCGCGAGGGTCATGACGCTGCCGCTATCCACGTCCTGCAGGTACGCGTTGAGCGTCACCGCGCCGCGCGCCACGTGAGCACCGAGGCCCACGCCCAAGAGGCGCCCGCCCGAGATCTGGACGGCCACGTCCTTGGGCGATCCGCACACCAGCAGTTGGGGGAGTCGGGGTGGTCGCGATTGCTGCACCGGGTCGCCGCCGAGCGCCGGAGTGGCGCCGGCGCGCAGGCGACACAAGAGCTCGCCCAGCGCGAGCACGGCCTCTGTGGGATCGAAGCGCGCGTCGCGCTCTCGGTAGCGATGATCCGCTTGGAGCAGGTCCAGGACGACATCCGCGGGCCAGATCAGCCCGTCGTCGCGCAGGCGCCGCTCCACGCGCCGCACGCGGGCCTCCCACGTCGCCGGCAGGTGGGCGAAGCCGTCGAGCAGGAGCTCGTCGATGGTCTTCTCGAGCTCGCCCGCCGAAGCTGGTGTCGGTGTTGCGTGGTTCGCCAGCGAGAGCAGGTCGGCGAGCTTGTCTTGGGGTAGCTCTCGAAAGGCCCATACGGCGACACAGGCCCAGGTGGCGAGCTCGGTCGGCTTGGCGTCGCTGCTGATGTAACGGATGTCGCCGGGCACCATGAAGCGCACGGTGACCGGCTCGTCCAGAAAGCGGGCCGTCGGCTTGGCGCCGCGCGTCAGTTCGACGACGACGCCCCGATCGAAGCGACGTCTGGCTTTACCGACGGCGGGCTTGCCGAAGCAGGCCACGAGGGCAGCGTCGGCGATACCACCAGGATCCCACGCCTCGGGCGGTCCCGGTGCGGGCTCTGGGGCCGTCACCTCCGCGGGACCGCCGGGACGAGCTACCGCAGATGCGCTGGCGGCGGGCGCGCCGGTCGTGTGGGCGCGCTGGTAGGCCAGCACCGAACGCACCACGTGACGGCTGATGCCGGTGAGCGTGCTCGAACAGCGGGCCTCGTGCAGCGTGCGGCCCGCGGGGAACTCGCAGCGGGTACCGTCGCTCCAGACGAACGAGAGCCCGTCCTCGCCTTCGGACATCTGCCAGGTCAGCGCTCCCGCCTCGAGTTCCTTCAAGGCGCGCTTGACGGTGCCGCGGTTGCTGATGGCGGCGAGATCGTCCAGCGTCAGGCTGAGGAGATCGCGGCGCACCGCGCTCACGTGCGCACCTTCTCGGCGACCCAGGTGGCGAGCTCACCCGGAGTCATGGCCCCCACGTGCCAGCCGATCTCGACCAACTGAGCCGCCGTCTCGCGGCAGTAGTTGGGGTTGGCGCGTTCGTCCAACGCGGCCAGCCCGAGCCCGGTAACGCCGCTCTCGATCAGGCGACGGGCCGCGGCGAACAAACGCGGGAGCGGCCCGCCTTCGTAGAAATCGCTGATCAAGACCACGATGGTCCGGCGAGGGTTGTTCACGATCTGTTCGGCGTAGGCGAGCGCGTGCCCGATGTCGGTGCCACCCCCGAGCTGGACCTTCATCAAGGTCTCGATAGGGTCGACGCAGTCTTCGGTCAAATCCACCACCTCGGTATCGAAGATGCAAAGGTGCACCTTCATCAGCTTCATGCTGTAAAAGATCGAAGCGGTGACCGCGGAGTGAATCACGCTGTCGAGCATGGACCCCGACTCGTCCACCAGGATGATCAGCTGCCACTGGTCGACCCGACGCTGGACTCGGCTGAAGAAGTACGGCCTTTCGATGCCCACACGCCTCAGCGCGGGATCGTAGTGCTTGAGGTTCTGGCGCAGCGTCTCGCGGATGTCGAAGTTCTTGGCGATCTTGAGCGACGAGCGGCGGCGCCGCTGCACTGCCCCGTGAAACGCCGCCTGGACTTGCGTGGCGAAGCGCCGCATCAGCTCTTCGACGACGCTTTGAACGAGGCGCTGCGCCGCCTTGAGCACGTCCTGGTTCATCAGGTGCTTGGTGCGCAGGACCGCCTTGAGCAAGGTCGTGTTGGGCTCGGCGCGCGCCAGCACCTCGGGGCTCGTGACCATTTCGTCGAGCTGGTAGCGCTCGAGAGCGTCCCGTTCGATACGCTCGATGGTGCGCTTCGGAAACAGTTCGTGGATCTGATTGATCCAGTCGACGACCGTGAGCT
>JAICQQ010000006.1 GCA_025937785.1 Polyangiaceae bacterium | reverse complement strand
CGAAAAACGTCTGTGGAGAGGAGAGCTCTGGCACACGCTCCCTGTGGAGCGTGCGTGAAACTGTCCTCTATGAAGCAGAAAGGACTTCGGTCCAACGCCCGAGAAGGGCGGTGTTGTACGAAACTGTCAACACGCTGTAGCCCGACTCATATCGAGCATTCGCGCTCGCAACGATCCTTGGCTCCAATCTTCGTCAGCTGATGCGGCCCGCCCTCGACGCGCGCGCGGTTTCGCATATCGGTCGATGGGCACGCGCTTGCGTAGTAGCGCTGGTTGCCTGCGGGGCACGTGGCTAGCGCCGGGTCGGTGGCTCCCGGCACAGACCGACCGCCGTGGCGGTTCTGGGCGCTTCAGGTCGGTCGAGGGCCTGCCCGTAATTCCGGGTGCTTTAGGCGGCTTCGCCTTCGAGGGTCTTGAAGAAGGGGCCGAGCTCGGGCCGGGCGCGCAAAGGGGCGCAAAACTTCGACGCGAGTTCCATCAGCTTCTGTTCGAGGACGTCGGCGCGCTGTCCCAGGTCGGCGACGGCTTCTTGTTGGCTCTTCGCTTCGCCCTCGTGGTGGGCTTCGCTGTCGGCGAGCGCGCTCCTCAGCTGAGCAATTTGAAACTCGAGGTCGCTGATGAGCTCGCGCTGCGATCGCACGCGCTGTTCGGCTTTGCGCTCTTTCTCGCGCAGCGCGCTCCAGCGATCGACGACCTCGGCGGCGGCGCGGTACGCCTGCGCGAGTTCGGCGTAGGGCTCCATGAAGCCCGATCGGCCCTCCCACACCACGATCTCGCGATGCGCTTTCTTGAGCTTGTTTCGAGCGTTCGCCGTCTCCGTGGACATCGTCAGGTGCGCTGCCAGAGCTACACGCAGCCCGTCGCGCGCTTTGCTGGCGTCGACACCCAGCGCATCTACGGCGTGGTTCAGGCGCTGGCGGCTTTCTTTGCCGCGCTTCTCGATCGATTGCAGCCCCCGCTGAGCCTCCACCGCTCGCGAACGTAGGCTGCCTACCTCGGTGACGAGTGACTTGACCTCGCCGAGCAGGCGGACGAGCGGCTCGGGTGCACCCGCCGGGTAGGCGGTGCGCAGCATCGCGTCGAACACGCCGGTGCGCCGCGCCCAGGCGTCGATGGCCGCAGGCGGCAAGGTTCGGGCCGGCGCAATCCGGCTCTCGACGCTGGCGGTGTCTTCCGACGGAACCGGCGCTCCCAGCGACCCCGCGATCGCGACGAGGTCGGCGTGCACGCGGTGGGCGTCGACCGGCCTCGCCTCCGGACGCTTCGCCAAGAGGTCCATGATCAGCTTGTTCAGCGGTCCGGGGAGCGAGGGCTCGAAGCTGTTGGGCTCGGGCGGCACCTCCTTCATGTGCTTGATGAACCACTCCGGAATGCTGTCTGCGTGCCAGGGCAGGCGCCCCGCCAGCATCTCGTACAGGATTACCCCGAGCGAGTAGAGATCGGCGGAGTGCCCGGCATCGATTGAGCTGATGCGCTCCGGCGACATGTACTGCGGCGTGCCGAAGACTTCACCCATACCCGTGAGGCGTGTGTCCTGCATGCTGCGGGCGATGCCGAAGTCCAAGAGCTTGACCAGGTCCGTGCCGTCGCCGTTGCGCGCCAAAAACACGTTCTCGGGTTTAAGGTCGCGATGGATCACCTCGAGGTCGTGCGCCCGGGCCAGCGCGCGCGAGATCTGAATGGCGATGGCGAGCGTGCGATTGACCGCGACCTTGCCGTGGTCGAGCAAATCTGCCAGCGTCTCGCCCTCCAGCAGCTCCATCACCAGGTAGACACCGCCCTCGGGGAGCTCGCCCTGGTCGAAGATCTCGATGATGTTGAGGTGTGCGAGTTTCTGCGCGGACTTGGCTTCGCGGCGGAAGCGCTCGCACAACACTTCATCTCGAGCGTACTGCTCGTTCATCACCTTCACGGCGCAGCGCCTGTCCACGAGCCGGTGGTGGGCGCGGTAAACGGTCGCCATCCCGCCTTCGCCGAGCACCTCTTCGAGCATGTAGCGCCCGCCGAGGGTGGTTCCAATGCGCGGATCCTTCAGGGCTTCGAGCTCAGCCCCGTCGATGAAGCAATGCTTGCTGCCGTTCGGGTACTTCAGCTTGCATTGCGGACAGGACAACATCAGACGGAAACCCGAAACGATATCCTGTCCGAGTGCGCCGCCGTTTCCAAGAGCCGGCCGCAGTTTTGTCGGCCCGCCTGCCGCGGCCGTTCGATCGCTACCGCTGAAATGCGGCTTTGCCTAGTGTTCCAGTGGATTTGACGGTATGCGGCCGCATAGAGGGGGTCCCCCGCGCCCGCATACCGCTTCGTTTCGGCCTGGGCGCAACGCGGTGCAGCCTCGGGGGACCTCTCGAAAAGGGCAGGGTCGCGCGCGACCTCGGGGCGATTGCCAGGCAGTTTTCCATCAGGCACTGATGTGCTAAGCCCTGAAAACCAAGCGTTGGGCGGTCCGGACCGTCCTTTCAACGCAGAAACACCATAGGTTTTGGCCCCCCCACTGACGCAGCGCCGCGAGGCAGTGAAGATCGAGGTTCCCAAGGACGAGTCCATTCGGTTGGGCCGGGTGGGGCTGATCGCGCTCGCAGGGTTCGTCATCGGCATCATCTGGCCGCGCGTTGCGGGCATGCAGCTGGTGCCACGGGCCCCGGTCGAAGACGATCCGCGTCCCGCGGCGCTGGCTTCCGCGTCCCCGAAAGCCGCCCCGTCGGGTGAGGTGGCGCCGCCGGGGCCGGCGGCGAAGCCGCACGAACCCCAGGTGCCGGAGGCAGAGCGGGTGAAGATCGCTGACATGGTGGTCACCAGCTGCCGCGCTGCCGGCGGTCCAGAGCAAAAGAGCTGCGATACGGTGGCGTTCGACGACATCGCTCGCCCGCGCTTGGCCACGCTGGCAGCGTGTCCCGCGGGGCTCGGCAGCGCCGGCGTCTTGTCCGTAGGGTTCGATCTGGATTTCGAGAAGAACTCGGTTTCGAACATCCGCACCGGTCAAAGCACCAGCTTCGCCGAGCCGATTGCGGCGAAGCTGATCGCGTGTGTCGCCCACGAGTTCAAGACCGCAACCCTCGCTTCAGTGAAGCACGAGCACTCTCACTACACCGTGTTTTACAAGGTGGAGTTCTTGCCAGAAGCGAGCCCCACAGAGCAGGCGGGTTCGGCCGACGACGCTGTCGTCGAAGCCTCGGGACGAGCCACCGTGGGTTGGAACGTCGCGCTGATCCGCAAGCAACCGCGCGACGGTGAGGTGGTAGCGCGAGTGCTCAGCGGCACGAACGTCGTGGTTACCGGGCGCCAAGGCGACTGGTATCGAGTGAAATACGACGGCAAGGGCAACGAAGGTTGGGTGTATCGCTCGGCGATCGGACTCTAGCGAGTCGCTGCCGCCTCGAATCGGCGCTGGCGTTCGCACGAAGATTTTGCGCGGGAGCTGGACGAGCACGGCGTGCGCCTGCCCAAAAGCCGCTGATCTCTCGCATGATCACCGGTGCGCGGCTTGACAGGCCCCGGCCAGAGCCACACTCTGAGGGGATACGGCTCAAGTGAAACTCAAGAAACCCTCTCTAGAACCGTCCGCGAACACGGGCAGCAGTGAACGTGCAGTGACCGTCAAGGTCCCCGCAGACGCGGACGTCGCGCTCCTCGGCGGCCCGACCAGCGACGGCAAGGGCGTCTCGATCTTGCGTGCCCGACAGGGGCGCCTCGAAGCCGGCGAGGTGCGTCCGCTCGAGTCCGGCAAGCCGATCTCCGGCGAAGTGGTCAGCCTCAAACCACGCCAGTCCTGTCCCATGATCTGCGACGTGGAAACGCACGTCGAGGCTCGCAATGACGCGGCTGCCAAGGAATCGCAGAGTGACGTGGCTCGACGCCGCAGCGGTCCGGCTCAGGTGGCGAGCGACACCTACCGCGAGAACTGGGAGACGATTTACCGTCGCTCCAAGCAAGAGCCCGAGTTGCTCAACTAGCGTCACACGCTAGTGTGGTGAATCTTGATTCGCCACAAAATATACAACGCTTTCCTAGTCTCAATAGGACGCCAGAGTCCGAAATTCGCGCGGCCTCGTAGAGGCCGGGCCGCGCGAATTTCGTGACGACGATGGAGACAGGACACTAGAGCAGATCGAGTAGCTGGCGCACGCTCTGTTCGGTGAGCGCGAACGTTGCGTCCACGCTGCTGATGCGTGCGAAGTAGCCGCTGGTCCCGGCAAACGTGTGCGGCGCGCCGACGCTGATGGTCGTCACGACGGCGCCGGGACCGTGGGCGCGCACGACGAGCGTGGGGGTGTCGAACCCTTCTTGCACGGTCGGCTTTCCAATGTGCCAGGCGAAAGGCGGTCTGAGCCCTCCGAACGCCTCGGCAATATTCAGCGCGTGGCGCCCGTCGACGCCGGGAGTCTCCGATGCCCAGCCGCCGCCGCGGGCGACCAGACTGACCTTGCGCTCGCGGGTCTGGAAGTCGATGGCGGTGAGCGTGCCAAGGTCCAGGGAGAATGCTTGGCGGCTGAGCACCGGGGTGGTGACGGCCCTCACTGCTTGGGTAGACAGCACGAACACCCCGGGTATCGTGCTCAGCCTGGCGTAGGCGCCGCCGGGGATACTTTGACCGATCGTGAGCGTGTGCGTCCGCGCTTGCGGCGGCGCCGCGGCGTGTCCGCTGGGTCTTGCGAGCACCAGCGTGAGTTCGGCGACTGGCGCTTCCAGCCCGAAGCTACCGTCCTCGCTGTCGCTCACCCAGCGGTCGGCCGTGAGCGTCCGGAGCGAGCTGAGCAATTCGCTGACGAGCGAGGCATCGAACGCGAAACCGCTGGGCTTTTCGAGCTGAAACTCACCGTTGACCCGGACCAGGCTTTGCTCGAGTCGCTCGCTGCGGACGTGCAGGGCGGACACGTCTGCGTCGGCGAAGGTGAAGAGTGCGAGGTCACGGGTGAGTGTGGCGTCCACCTCGAACGCGCGGGCTGCCTCTGCCGGGATCAGCAGGACCACGGAGTCCGCCTGCCTCAACAGCGGCAGCCGCCCGAGCGCGTCAGGCTGTCCGAGCCCGACGCTCTCGTCGATCGCAAGATCGGTGACGCTGCTGAGCCCGGTGACGGTGGTGCGCCCGAGCGGGGGTGCGAGCCCGAGCCGCGAAAGGTCGGGGTTTTCCACGATCTCGCCCTTCGCATTCACGAGCGCCTCGACACGCTGATTGCCCTGCTGCAGATCGACTTGGGCAGCCACGGGCGCTTTCAGCGCGAACCCGGCTTCGTTGCGCACGAGGTCGAGGCGGCGCTCGCCTCGCTCGGTGACGACGCGTTCGACGGCGTCCGCGCCGAACCCGAAGGGCGTGCGATCGAGCAGAGCGTCGGCGCTCAGGGTCAACCCGGCCATCACGGTTTCCGGAACGCAGCCTGCCAGCGGCTCGGGCGCGCGCCGGAGCGCGACCACCTTGTCTCGCTCTTGGCAACGGCCGCCGACCGACAGCGAGACCGGCGTTTTCGCGGCGTTCGCCCAAAGCTGGACGTCCACGCGCTCGCCACGCCCGAGCGCGGCCTCGGCCTGGGGGAGTGAGAGGAAGCCTTCACTTGTCAGTCGCGCCAGGTGGAAGAACACGGGGTCGAGCGCTTCGCTATCGACGAGGCGATCCCCGAGCATACCGTTGAACCGGAAGCGATGACCTGCCCGCGTGAGCTTGCGCGGCCCGCCAGCGCCCGACAGCTCGAGGCGTACGATGTCGCCCCTCCCGTAGGGGACCAGGGCACGTCCGAGAAACTCGCGAGGGTCGACCAGGATCGCTTCGGCGAAGCTCTGCTTCACGATGCCCACGACCTCGTCCACGCCTGCGCCGGAGACCGCGAGGTACGAGCCTCCGCTCGGCGCCGGCGCCGGTTTCCCCAAGACCAGCCGGTAGTCGCTGCCGCCCATGCTGAGCACCAGAACGCCGCGCGGCGCGTCCAGCCCCAGCGCATGCGCATCGGCGGCGCCTGGCTCCAGGCGGCGCACCCAGATCCCGAGGCGGAGCTGGGCGAGCAGTTGATCGACCGCCGCAGCGTCCGCCGACGTACGGGGATAGCCCGGGCCGCTCATCCACCATTCCGCTTGCCCGCTCGCACCGCTCGCCTGCTTTTCCAGGCGCAGGGCGTGCGGGCTTTCGAGGAAAACGGCCGTGAGCTGGTCCTGGCGCCAGACGCCGATTACGTTGTCGCTGCGTGCCTCGCTCTCGGTGGTGGTAACGCTTTCGCGCGTGAAGAAGACCGCCGCCGCCAAGGCGAGCGCGGCGGCGACCAGGGCGCGATCGATCCAGAGGTTTCTGCGCGAACTCATGTCGACCCGTTCGCCTCGCCCGCGGGCGGATCTTCCGGCGCTTTTCTGCGGCGATAGAGCACGAAAGCCGCCATCAATGCGGCGGTCAGCGGCATGTACACCATCACGTACAAAAGCACGTCCGAGAGCGACTCTTCCGTGACGTTGAGGCCGGCGGGAAAGGAACGTCGCTTGGGCACGCTGACCAACGCCGGCCTGTCGACGAGCCAAGAGACCGCGTTCTCGACGAACAGGCGGTTCCCGACCAGCGTGGGATCCCGCCAGCCCCGCGACCACGCCAGGTTGGCGGCGCCCGCCACGACCATGCGCTGCCCGCGCCCCCGAGGCGCGCCGTCTTCCGGCGCCGGCGTCGCCACACCTTCCCCGGTGACCGTGGCCCGATCCGCCGCGAATGCTAGGACATAGGGCCCCGCGGTGTCGCCTCGAGGGATCAGTTCGCCGTTGCCGCGCTCTACAGCACTCAGGTCGGTGAGCGTGAAGGATTGGTTCGAACTCGTGAGCAGGGGCTTCGCCGCGCTGCCTTCGGTGCTGCCGAGGGACTGAGCGCCCACCACGAGCACTCTGAAGTCTATCTTGGTGTCGGCGCGCCGCAGCCCTTGCGTGATGGCGTGCTCCGCAGGGGTTGCCAGGAAGGCCTCTCCGAACCCATCGGGCAGGCGCAGCTCGGGGTCGCGTTCGAGCACGAAGTTGTCGCCGAGCTCGATGCCCGCGGCCAGCGTCAGCGGAGCGAGACCGCTTTTCTGTAGCTGACCTGCGTCCGCAACGATCGGATCCAACAGCACGAGGACGTTGCCGCCCGCCAGATAGTACGCGCGCAGCGCCTCGGCCGTAGCCGCGTCGAACACCGTACCCGGTCCGGCGATCACCACCAGCTGGCACGACTTCAGCAAGTCTTTCTTGAGCCCGGCCTTCGACAGGTCCTTGGCTTCGACGTGCAGGTTGGACTTCGAGAGCCGCAGCCGAAGCTCGGCCAGGCCTTGCGGTCCCACGTCGTCGATCGAGACCTCGCCGTGGCCCTCGCTGAAGCACACCGTGAGTGATTCGCCGCGGGTGACCTGCGCGATGCCCTCGGTCAGCGCTTGCTCGAGTCGTGGCTCGACGTTGCCTTCGGAGTCCAAGCCCACCAGGTCCTCGGGCGTGAGAAACCAGCGGTCATTGCTGCGCGCGATGACCAAGCTAGCGTCGGTGAGGAGCTTGCCGTCCTGGCTCTTGCCCGCCACGATACCGAACTTTTGTTGCAGCGCCAGAAACTCGGCTGGATCTCGCTCTGGGTCGATGTACTTGATCCTGAGCTGGCGAGTATGCGCCGTGTACTCCTCCAGCACGTGCCGCACGTCGACGAGCAGGCGATCTCCACGCGTGAGGAAGACGACGATGTCGATCGGCTCCTCCAGGCTCGCGAGCAGCTTCGTGGTCGGCGACGAGAGCGTGAAGGATTCGGTCCTCGTCCAGTCCCAGCGCTGGTAAAACCGAGCGCAAAGCACGTTCACGTTGACCAGGATCACGCTCGCGGAGAGCACGCCCAGCGCCGACCACAGCCGGGACGAAGCCAGCGCGCGACCTGCCTGTCGAGCCAGCGTCGCGAGCCGCGGTTTCATCCCTCGGTCCTCCAGGAGTCGACGACGCGGACGGCGAGAAACAGGGCGACGACAGCCACGGAACCGTTGAATACCAGACGCCGCGAGTCCACGATCCCTTTGGAGAACTCCTCCATTTGGCCTGCGAGGGAGACGTAGGCGCACACGTCGCGCAAGACGCCGGGGTCGAACACGTACTCGCCGATGCCGAGCACGAAGATCCCGAACTGCACCAGCACGGTCAACATCATCGCGATCAGTTGGCTCTTCGTCAGCGTGCTCATCAAGAGGCCGAGTGCGAGGTAGCTGGCGCCCACCGCGAACACGCCGACGTAGCTGGCCGCGAGGGCGCCCCAATCCACAGCGCCGGTGTCGCGCAGCACCACCGCGTACAGCAGCGTGGGGAGCCAGATCACGACGTAAGTAGAGAGCGTCGCAAGGTACTTACCCATCACCGCACCCAAGGCGGAGACGGGGGCCGTCAACAACGTCTCGATGGTGCCGCTCCTGCGCTCTTCGGCGAAGAGTCGCATGCTCAGGGCCGGGCACAAGAGCAGTAGCGTCATCGACATCAACACGGACTGTTGCCCGAAGTACGCTTGCAGTGGCCCCGAATCGAGCGACAGATCGGCCAGGTTCGAGAAGTGGCGCACGATGTTGTAGAAGATGCCGCCCTGCAACAGCAAGAAGACCACCAGCAGCACCCAAGCCAGCGGTGTTACCCAAAGGCTGAGCATTTCGCGCGAATAAATGGCGCGAAAGCCGCTCATGGCGCCGGATCCTGTCGCAGCGAGTGCCGTCGTTGCGGCGCCGCGCTGGTTTCCGTCAGCTCCGAGAAGATGTCCTCGAGCCGCGGCTTTTCGAGGGTCAAGCTCTGCACGCCCACGCCGGCGCGAACCAGTGCTTCGACCACGCGTTCGAACGAACGCGGGCGCTGCTGCGGTTTCAAACGAATGCTCAGCACGCGCAGCTTGCCCTCCACGTCGAGCTCATCGGCTGCTGCTACCGAGTCGATGTCGAGCATCGTCTCTCGCGCGCGCTGCTCTGGATCACGCACCCTGATCACGGCGCGCAGCTCCTCGTCACGCAGCGTCGCGAGCGGGCCTTCCAGCACCAACTTGCCGCGATGGATGACCAGAGCCCGGTCGCAGGTAGCCTCGACCTCCGAAAGAATGTGAGTCGACAAAAGGATGGTGCGCGTCGAGCTCAGATCCTTGATCAAAGCTCGCACCTCTCGGATCTGATTGGGGTCGAGGCCTGCCGTCGGTTCGTCCAGGATCAACAGCGGTGGGTCCGAGACCAGCGCGTCCGCCAAGGCCACGCGCTGGCGGTAGCCTTTCGAAAGGTTGCCGACCAGAGTGCTCTGCACGTGGCGAACGCCCGCATGTTCCAGCGCGCGCTCCACGGCGCGCCGCTCGTCTTTCGGGCTCACCCGCTTCAAACGTGCGCGAAACCGCAGGTATTCGATCACCCTCATTTCCGGATAGAGCGGCGCGGTTTCGGGCATGTAACCGAGCTGGCTCCGGGCGCGGAGCGGCTCGCTCGAGATGTCGTAGCCGGCGATGCGCACTTTGCCCGAAGTAGGCCCGAGGTAGCCGGTGAGGATCCTGAGTGTGGTGGACTTGCCAGCGCCGTTGGGGCCGACGAAACCCACGACTTCACCGCGTCCTACCTGGAACGAGACCCCTCGCACCGCCGCGACGGTGCCGTAGTTCTTCGTCAGCTGCTCTACCTCGATCACGCGCCGCTGAGCGTAGCGGCTCGCGCGCTGACTGGCTACTCTCGCGCCATCCGCCATCCGCCATCCGCCATCCGCCATCCGCCATCACTCAGCCTTCCACCGACTCCCACCTGCGACGATCAGGAACCGCCACGACACCAAGATCGCCAAGCCTCGCCAAGCTTTCGAAAAATGTGTTCGCAGTTGCGCCGCCGCATGGACCACGCTTCGCCCGCAATGAGCGACCAGGTCAATTGCGGCTTCATGTGCAACCTAGCCAGGGAACCCAGCCTTGCAGGCGCACCAGCGTGTGTCTGAACTCACCGGGTTCAGAGCTAGCGAAAATGAAGAAAAATCTTGGCGTTGCTTGGCGTTGCTTGGCGTCTTGGCGGCAAAGTAACGCTTCTGGTGGCCCTGCTCCGGAGCCAACGACGGCGTTGGATGCGGAGGGATAGATGCGCCGGTTCTGAGTGAGGGGGCGCTAGACCTGCGGCTGCGGGGGCTCGTCTTCCTCGTCGAGGAGCGCGCCGTGACACTTCTTGAACTTCTGACCGGAACCGCAGGGGCAGAGATCGTTGCGACCCACCTTGGGCTCTTGTCGCGTAGCCGGGCGTTGAGACGGTCGCATCGCCGCTGCCTGTTCGCGCATCTGGTTCAGGTCCGGAGCAGGCTCTGGGGCAGCCCCCACTTCGCCGGGGTGGCGCGCGACCGCTGCGTCGAGTTCGGCGTGGTGCCGGGCTTCCGCTTCGTGCTCGAGCTCCGCGATCTCTTTCTGGTCGTGGATCTGGACCTCGAACAACTTGGCGACCACGGTGCCGGACACCTTCGCCATCATGTTCAAGAACAGATTGTAGCCCTCTTTCTTGTACTCGTTCTTGGGATCGCGCTGGCCGTAGCCGCGCAGGCCGATGCCGTCCCGCAGGTGCTCCATGTTCGACAGGTGGTCGACCCAGCTCTCGTCGATGGTCTCCAAATAGATGTGACGGAACACGCGCAGGACCAGATCGACGCCGAGCGCCTTTTCCTTCTTCAGGTACACTGCCTCGGCGCGACTGAACAGCTCGCGTACGACCTTTTCGGCCTCGCCGAAGCTGTCGATGCCCTTGTCGAGCTTGACGCCAAAGTGCTCGGTGAAGGCGTCGTGGATGCTCTGCCAGTCCCAGTCTTCGGGCGGCTTGTTCTCGGGGCAGCTCTCCTCGACGACGGCACTCATCACGCGGTCCATCAGGTCCAGCAGGCGTTCGCGCTGCTCGGTCAGCCCCGCCGCGACCAGCTCCAAGAGCTCGTCGTAGACCGCCACGGGCGTGCGCTGCTTGCGCTCTTCGAGGTCGAGCTTCACCCCCCAGAGCTGGTAAACCTCACGCTGAAGCGCCTCGAGCTCCACCAATTTCTCGCACTTCTTCAGCTCTTTGCGCAGCGGCGGGCGCGGCTTGCCGTTCTCGTCGACGGCGTTCGGCGGCTCGTCGCAGAACATGCCAACGAGCTGGGCCACGAGCGGCTTGATCTCGTCCTTGATCGCCACGTCGATCGGGATCTTTCTGGGATTTCCGGTGGGTTTGCCGACCTCGTCGATCTCTTCTGGCTCGTAGCGACCCAAGAGCAGTTGTTGGCGCAAGCTGTATACGGTCTTGCGCTGGGCGTTCATCACGTCGTCGTACTCGAGCAGGTTCTTACGGATGTCGAAGTTGCGTTCCTCGACCTTGCGTTGCGCGTTCTCGACGCTCTTGGTGACCCACGGGTGTTCGATGGGCTCGTCGTCCGGCATACCCATGCGGTCCATCAGGTTCTTGACGCGATCACCCGCGAAAATGCGCATCAGGTCGTCTTCCAGCGAAAGGAAGAAACGGCTCGAGCCCGGATCGCCCTGGCGTCCGGCGCGCCCGCGCAGCTGGTTGTCGATGCGCCGCGATTCGTGGCGCTCGGTGCCGAGGATGTGCAGCCCGCCGAGCTCGATCACCTCGTCGTGCTCCGCCTTGCAACGATTGCGAAAGCTCTCGACTTCGGCCGCGAACGCTTCGGGTTCGAGATCGGGGTCTCGGCCCTTCTGCTTGAAGTCCCACTGCGCGAGCATTTCCGGGTTGCCGCCCAACATGATGTCAGTGCCGCGCCCCGCCATGTTGGTCGAGACGGTGATCGCGCCGCGCCGCCCGGCTTGCGCCACGATGTACGCCTCGTTCTCGTGATGCTTGGCGTTCAGTACGAAATGCTCGACCTTCTTCTTCTTCAGAATGCGGCTGATGGCAGCGCTCTTCTCGACGCTGGTGGTGCCGACGAGCACGGGGCGCCCGGCCTCGTTCATTTCGAGCAACTCTTGGATGACGGCCTGGAACTTTTCGCGCTCGGTCTTGTAGACGATGTCGTGGTGATCGGCGCGCACCATCGGTTTGTTGGTGGGGATGGCCACGGCGTCGAGCTTGTAGGTGGAGTTGAACTCTTGCGCCTCGGTCTCGGCGGTCCCAGTCATGCCCGCGAGCTTGTTGTAGATGCGGAACAAGTTCTGGAACGTGATGGTCGCCATGGTGCGACTCTCTTCTTGGATGCGCACGTTCTCTTTGGCTTCGACGGCTTGATGCAAGCCATCGCTCCAGCGCCTACCGGCCAGCACGCGGCCGGTGAACTCGTCGATGATCATCACCTTGCCGTCGGGTGACACCATGTAGTGCTGGTCGCGGCGGTAGAGCGCGTGAGCTCGGAGCAACTGATTCAGGATGTGCAGCGTCTGAATCGCTTCGGGATCGTAGAGGTTCTTCAGGCCGGTCGCCTTTTGCACGTAGTCGACGCCGTCATCCGTGAAGGTGGCGCTGAACCCCTTCTCGTCGACCACGAAATGCTCGTCTTTGCGCAGGCGCGTGACCACCTCGTTCAAGGTACGGTACTTCTCGCTGGCCGCCTCGGCGGGTCCGCTGATGATGAGCGGCGTACGGGCTTCGTCGATGAGAATCGAGTCGACCTCGTCGACGATGGCGAAGTTGAGCCGCCGCTGCGCGTACTCGAGCGCGGAGAACTTCATGTTGTCGCGCAAATAGTCGAAGCCGAATTCGTTGTTCTGGCCGTAGCAAATGTCGCATTTGTAAGCGGCGCGCTTTTCAGCGTCCGCCTGTTGGTTCACGATGACGCCGACGCTCAAACCCAAAAAATTGTAGAGCCTGCCCATCCACTCCGCGTCGCGGCGCGCCAGGTAGTCGTTGACGGTCACCAGGTGAGCACCACGACCCTCCAGGGCGTTGAGGTAGATGGCGAGCGTGGCCACGAGCGTCTTGCCTTCGCCCGTCTTCATCTCGGCGATCTTTCCCTGGTGTAGGACCATGCCGCCCATGAGCTGCACGTCGTAGTGGCGCATCTTGAGCGCGCGCCAGCCGGCTTCGCGACACACGGCGAAGGCTTCGGGGAGCAGGTCGTCGAGCGTCGCGCCGTTGTCCAACTTCTCCTTGAACTCCGGAGTCTTGGCCTGCAGCTCGGCGTCACTGAGCTTCTTCAGCGAAGGTTCGAGTTGGTTGATCTGCTGAACGAGCGGCTTCATCCGCTTGACGGCGCGCTCGTTGGAGGTTCCGAAGACTTTCTTTGCGACCCAGGTCAGCATATTTTCGCCTGTTCTGAAGTACTGCGGAGCGTGTGCTCACGGTCCGTGGATTCGACGGCGACGGCCGACGAGTCGAAGCGGGAAGCTAATGCCTGAAGCCCAGCGTTGCCACCACTACCCGCCCGGAAAGCGTCTTGTTTTGGGGGCCAGATTCCAGTTTGAGTGTCACGGACCCCAAGACTTTGGAACCGCTGGTCAGTCGGCGCAACAGCGACCTCGGCCATCATATTCCCCGAGGCCCCGCAAAGAAACCCCAATATTCCTGCGACCTCGCGTGTCCGTCGGGGATGAGCGCAACGCCGCGGCGAAAAAATCGCACGCCGCGGGGAGGGATGCCAGCGCTGCGACGTAGGACCAACACGCAGGCGCAGGCATTGGCCCGGGCTTGAATCTTGGAGATTGGGATGGCTATGACTCTGACGGTGGACGATGGGGCGGCGCAGAAACGGCGCCTGGAGCGCAAGGAGCGACGGCACGAGCACCGGCGACGGGCAATCTTGGATGCAGCTCGCTCGATTCTAGCGCGCGAGGGCATTCAGAACTTCAGCGTCAATGCGGTGGCAAAGGCCGCGGACGTGAGCAAGCCTGCGGTGTACTACTACTTCGAGTCCAAGGAAGAGCTCATCTTCGAACTCGCCGTCGACGCCGAGTTCGAAGAGGCGCAGAAGCTGCAGCAGGCGCTCGCCGCCGATGCCGGTGGCCTGGGCGCGCTCGAGGTGCTCCTCAACGCCTACGTGGTGCACTACCTGAGCGACCTCGACAAGTTTCGGCTGCGCTACGTGTGGCCGCAGGTGCTCGGCATCTCGAGCCGCTTGCTCGAAGCCGACAGTCACCGCCGCACCTGCGAGATCGACGCACTGGTGAGCAAACGCATCGAACGCGATCGCCAGCAGGGGCGCTTGAAGCAAGGCGTCGACGCGGTGCAGGCCACGAGGCTCGCGCGCGTGATGGCGCATGGCATCGTGGCCCAGGCGTGTCACACGGCGACCGCGAACGGCGAGGTCCGGCTCGACGCACTCGAGCTGTGCCAATCCGCCTGCGATCAGTGGAAGCAAGCGGCGGCGTGACGCGGATGCGTTGCGTCGCACGTCACAAGTGACGGGTCTCTTCCGGGCTATTCATCCAGTTGTTCTGTAGCCCATCGGCGCAGTGCACCGGTGCGGCGATGAGTTCATTCAGCGGCAGGTCGTCCAGCGTCGAGAGCTGCACCCCGACGTACTCGCCGCCCATCGCGACGATGCGTCCGTGCCCGTGAGTGTTCACGCCGCAGCGGGTGCAAAACCGGTGGTGCCCCTCACCCCAGTCACCCGACTTGCTGTAGTCGCCGAGCACGTCCGCACCCGTGAGCAGGCGGAAATCGCTCGGCTGCACTTGCGCGCTCCAGTTGCGCATCTTCCAGCAATAGGTGCAATTGCACTTGCCGGTGCCCTGAGAAATATCGATATCCACCTCGTAGGTGACGGCCTTGCAGTGGCAACTGCCGTGGTAAGTGCGCTTCATGGGAGGCTCCTTTCCGGTCGATCAGCAATACGATGGCGCGCCCACGACTCGGGACGCCCGGCTGCTTATAACCCGGCTTGGCCAGAAACGGGCAGCTACTCATCGGGCTCGGAGGTGGAATCCAAGACGTAGCGCTGCAATGTGGGCCCGAGCGAAGCGATGATGTCTTCGCGTGAGAGCGCGACGACTGGGGGCAGCTTTAGGACGTAACGGCAGACTGCTAGGCCCAGGAGCTGGCTCGAGACCAGGCCGGCACGACGAGGTGCGGTCGCTTCTTCGCCCACTGCGGCGATGAAGGGCATGACTTGCTCGAGGAAGGCCTCGCGCATCTTGGTGGCGGCGAACGTGTTCGATAACGCGGAACGTAGCAGGACGGTCATGCCCTGTTTGCTCCTGTCACCCTCCCAGATCTCGAGGAAGTGCTCGATGATTCGGCGTCCGATCTGGTTCGGATCCACGGCTGCAGGTGAGGGCAGTTCGAGATCGATCGAGGCCGCGCGCGCAAACAGACCGTCCTTGCTGCCAAAGTATCGAATCACCATCGCGGGATCGATGCGGGCGCGCTCCGCCACCTCACGCACGGTCGTGCGCTCGTAACCCTGCTTGGCGAACAAGAGGCGGGCGGCGGCCAAGATCGCCTCCTTTGTGCGATCGGATTTCTTAGCAGGTTTCATGATGATACAGATAGTTTGCCAACGAACGTTGACAAACGCAAGTCGCGGGCTCATTAAAGTCAACAGGTGTTGACAAAAGGAGGCTGTATGACCCATGCAGCAACGGACGTTCTCATCATTGGCGCCGGACCGACCGGTCTCGCTCTGTCGATCGCACTTCACCAGCGCGGCGTGCGCCACTTGCTCGTCGATCGGCTCGAGCAAGGGCAGAATACCTCCCGGGCCGCAGTGATCCACGCACAGACCCTCGAATCGCTGCGCGGGCTGGGCGTCGCCGATCGCCTGACGGCGAACGGCCTGAAGCTCGACGCGTTCGCCATTCGAGACCGGGACCGGCCTCTCCTAAAGCTGCGCTTCGGACACTTGCCATCCTCGTACCCGTACTTGCTCATGTTGCCGCAGCACCTCACCGAACAGGTGCTGGCGGAGCGTATTGCGGAGCTCGGCGGCAGCGTTTGGCGTGGCGTCACTGCGACCGGGGTCGAGCAGGGGCCGGAAGGCGTGCACGTGACGGTCATGAGCAACGGCGAACAGCGGGTGATCGCGGCGAAGTGGGTGGTGGGCGGCGACGGCATGCACAGTCTGGTGCGCGCCGCGGCCGGCATCGAGTTCGAGGGTGCGAGCTACGAGGAGTCTTTCGTCCTCGCCGACGTCCACCTCGATCGCGCTCCCGCGCCGGATGAAGTTTCGCTCTTCTTCTCGCCGGAAGGGCTGGTGGTGGTTGCGCCGCTGCCCGACGGCAGCTTCCGCGTGGTCGCGACGCTCGACGGCGCGCCCGAGAAGCCCGGCGCGGCCGACATCCAGAGGTTGCTCGACACGCGCGGCCCGGCTCGCCGCCCGTCGCGCGTGCTCGACGTGACCTGGAGCTCGCGCTTCCGGGTGCACCATCGGCTCGCGCAGTCCTATCGCAGCGGACGGCTGTTGCTCATGGGCGACGCCGCGCACGTGCACAGCCCGGCGGGTGGTCAGGGCATGAACACCGGCATCGAGGACGCGATCGTACTCGGGCAGTTGCTGGCGGACGTCGTGTCGGGTGTGCGTGAAGCCGCCGCGCTCGATGATTACGGCGGCTTGCGGCGCCCCGCCGCCGCAGAGGTGCTCGGGCTCGCGGACCGTCTGACCGCGTTCGCTACCGTGCACGGTCCGCTGAAGCGCCTGCTGCGCAACGTGCTGCTGCGTGCCATCGGGGCGCTACCGTTCCTGAAGCGGCGGCTCGAGCTGGGCCTGTCGGGACTCTCGCGCGCAGCCTTCGCGCGGGTGCCACCCGTCGAGGGGCGCGGCACGTTACCGCTTCGGTCGCCCAAGTCGCGTAGGCTCGAGCATCCGATCTGAACCCACCGCTCGCCACGAAGCAGGTGGTGCGGCGCTTCCCTTCGCGAACGCAGGTCTGCGCCCGGGCGGGCGTCGCGCGCAGTCACGCAGGTGGAAGTCATCTAGCGGCGCGCGGTGCGTCAACTTGTCCCGGACGAGCGATTTGGCTACGCGGCAGCCAGGGTCGCAAGCTGCACCGCGCGCTCTTTGGGAGCCGGCACGCCGCTTGCTCGTGCCTCGGTATGGACACCAGAAAGAAGCATGACGCGCGACCCAAGCACCAAAATGGCCAATCCGACGGGTCTCAGCCTGCCGCTCGCCCGAAGGTCGGTACCCACCCGGAAACGGTCAAGCCAGACGAACAGGGCACGGGCCCGACCAAGAAGTCGGACCACTCGCAGCGTGACGGCCGGACCAAGGACGACAAGGACGCGAATGAGCAGCAATAGCTGTGCTGTTAGAGAGCGAGGTACGTCATGCGCATGAAAGAGCAGAAGGCTCTCTCGTCTTGGCTGAGGATGGCGCCGGCCACCATTCGCGATCTTCAGGGCTTCGATGCACGACCCGCGCACGAGAAGCGCGCTCTTCTGGAGGGCTGGGTGGCCTGGCTCAACGGAACGACCGCGCAGGACGAGGCGACCCTGAACTTCGGTAGGCGCCTGTCCCAGCTGCTGCAAACCTTCGACGACGATCAAAAGGGAGCTGTCGATCAGGCCCAGCTGCAGGAGTGGCGCGACAAGTGGCTCGAGACCGCGGGTGATGTGGGCGGACCTGAACGGGAACAGGACCCGACGTTGCCGCACCCGAGCCAGTGGCACTCCAACAAGAGTCGAGGCGGACGCTGATTTCCAGAATCATTAATGATATTGCGCAGTTACAGGTGGAGCGGTGCGTTCCGCCCGCAGAGCCGTGGCGCCTCCCCGCGCGATCACCGCTCGCCAAGGCATGAGTGGATGGTGAGTAGGGCGCCGCTGCCGAGGCCTGGCCCGCCTGCGCAGCGGGCGTGACCGGCTGAAACCGCGCGCTGCTCCGCTTGCAAGCCGGCTTGGGCGGCTGCGGGGTTACGGTTCGTCGCGTGTGCTGCGTGCTCGCTTCTGACGTTGAGCGAGTCGGTACTGCTGTCGCTCTTCGCCTTCTTCGAAGCGGCGCCTGTCATCATCGCTCTCTAACGTCAACTCGGGAACGGTGCACGGGCGATCGTCTTCGCCCAGTGCCACGAACACCAGATAGGCAGAGTTGGTGTGCGTGGTCTCGCCGGTGATTGGGTTCTCTGCCGACACCTTGACGCCCACCTCCATCGACGAGCGGCCAACGTAGTTCACCATCGCCGTGCAGCTCACCAGCTCACCGACCTCGACACGCTCTCGAAACGTCATCGAGTCGATCGCGACGGTCACGCAGGGACGGTGGGCGTGGCGCATCGCCGCGATCGCCGCCGTCTCGTCGACCATCCTCATGATGACGCCGCCGTGGACGTGCCCGAGGGCGTTGGCGTGGTGCGGGACCATCAGCTGCGTGAGCGTGACGCGCGATGCGGCCTTCGGTTTTGGGGCTTTTTCCGTCATTTCCACACGCTACCCGCGTTTTGATTCGCATGCTAGGCTCCCCGACGCCGCTAGGGGACGGCAACCCGCGCTTCTGCATGGATCTCCTTTACTTCATCATACTAGTCAGCACGCTGATCTTCGTTCACGAACTCGGCCATTTCATGTTCGCCAAGGCGTTCGGCGTGAAGGTGCTGACGTTCAGCCTCGGCTTCGGTCCGAAGGTGCTCAGGCTTCGCGGTCGCGAGACCGAATACTGCATCTCGCTGCTGCCGCTCGGCGGCTACGTCAAGATGCTCGAGGCTTCGAAGAGCGACTACGTGCCGCCCGAGGATCGCCAGCGCACCTTCGAGAGCTTGCCGCTCTACAAGCGCCTGATCGTGGTGCTCGCGGGCCCCGTGATGAATTTGGTGTTTCCGGTCATCCTGTACTTCTCGGTGTTCGTCACCGCGGGGCCCTTCCTGCCGCCGACGGTGGGCGTCGTGCTGCCTGGCTATCCTGCAGACGGTAAGCTGAAGCCCGGCGATCGGGTGATGGCCGTCAACGGCCGTGAGATCGGGACGTTCGACGAACTGAAGCGCATCGTCGCGAAGCATCCGGAGCAGACAGTCACGTTCAAGGTGTTTCGGGACAACAAGCACATCGACGTCGAGATGGTGGCCAAAGACACGGTGCGCCGCCTGCAGCTCGACATCGTCGAGCACGTGGGAGAGGTGGGCATCCAACCCCGGGCGCCCGCCCCGGTGATCGGCGTGCCCAGCCCAGATTCACCCGCGTATCGCGCAGGTCTGCGCACGTTCGACGTGGTGACCCACGTGGCCGGGCGCGAGGTCGAGCGCTTCATGGACCTCGATCGCGCTTTCGTGGACAATCGCGAGGTCACCGTACCGGTCACCTACCTCAGGCCGGTGTCCGTCGAAGGTGCCTTGGACGTCGAGGGCGCCGACTCCGGAGGCTTGGTCAATATGGCCGTCTACGAGTCAGGCGTGGTGGCTCTGACACCCGCCCCCGATGGCGCGACGCTGCTCGAGCGCGTCGGGATCGAAAGCGCCGACCTCTACGTGGCGCACGTGCCCAAGGACACCTACCTCGACGAGGTGGGCTTGAGCCCGGGTGCGCGCATCTTGACACTCGACGGCGTCAAGTTGCCCGCCTGGTCGGTGTTTCACCAAATGCTCGACGCCAACAAAGACGCATCGCACACCATCGAGTATCTGGCGGCACGCGACGGACGCAAGACAGCGGGCAGGTTCATCATCCGTCGCGAAGATTTCACGAACGAGAACGGGCAGAAGAGCCGGCGCTACGTGTTGCCTTGCGGATCTTGGGCCGATCGCGTCGCCAAGGGCCTCCAGAACTGTCCGAGCGGTTCGGCGCAGCAGTGGTTGCCGCTGGCTTCGGAAGAGCGCGTCGAGCATCCGACGCCGATCCGCTACGCCTTCGAGAAGGCCATCGAAGAGACAGTCGATGTCACGCGCTTCGTGATGATCTCGATGGTGCGCTTGGCGCAAGGGCGCATCAGCTTTTCGACTTTGTCGGGACCCATCACGATCTACGAACTCGCAGGGGAGGCGGGCCGCCGTGGCGTCGACTACTTCATTTGGGTCACCGCGTTGATCAGCATCAACCTGGGCCTGCTCAATTTATTGCCGATTCCCGTGCTCGACGGTGGCCACGTGATGTTCTTCATTCTCGAGGGGGTAATGCGGCGTCCGTTGCCGATGCGCGTACGGGAGGTGGCTCACATCATGGGCATGGCGGTGCTCTTGGTGTTCATCGTCATCGCCTTCAAGAACGATGTCGAACGCAAGTGGGAAGCCATCACGGGCCAGGTCGACGAGCTGCTCGGTTGAATATGTCGAAGCCTCGTGATCCGGGCGCCGAAGGCGGGCGCGCGCAGCCCAGCGCGCGGCTGATTGCGGCTAGAGTCGTCGAGCGCGTGCTGCGAGACGGCGCTTACCTGAGTCGGGCGCTCGACGCCGAGCTGCTGCGGCACCCGCAGCTGGATGCTCGCGAGCGCGGTCTCGCTGCAGAGCTGAGCTACGGCAGCATTCGCACCCTGCGATTCTCGAGCGATGCGCTCCAGCAGCATGCCGCCAAGAAGCTACCGATCGGCGATCCTCAGCTGTTCAGCGAGTTCTTGATCGCCGCCTATCAGGTGCTGTTCTTGGATCGCGTGCCGCCGTCGGCGGCGGTGAACGCCGCGGTGAATCAGGTGCGCAAGAAGCGTGGCGCGAAGGTAGCCGGTTTCGCCAACGCGCTCTTGAGGAGCCTGGTACGGTCCGGGCTGCAGGCGAACAAGACCGATGCCGTGCTTGCTAGTGTGCCGTCGTGGCTCGTCGAGCGCATCCAGAGCGGTCTTGGCGAGGCCGAGCTCCGCGCGCTGGTCGGGGCGACCGAAGCGCCGCCTCCGTTCGTTGCTCGCCTGGCAGCGGCTGGGGAACTGCCGCCGGAGTGGGCGGGCGCCAAACCCTGTCGCTATGCGCCGCACGCGTTCGAGCTAGCGGGGGCGCTCTCGGCGGAGCAGCGGCGCGCCGCCACTTGGGTGGTTCAGGAGGAGGGGGCGCAGTTGATCGCGTGGGCCTTGGGGGCGCGCCCGGGCGAAGCGGTGCTCGACGCCTGCGCGGGTCGCGGCACCAAGACTTCGCTACTGTGGGAAGCGATGCAGAGACGCGGCGCGCTCTGGGCGACCGATGCCCACCCGCACAAGCTCGAGAGTTTGCGCGCTGACTTCACGCGGTTGGGTCTGGCGCCGCCGGAGCTCGCCGCGGTCGACTGGACCAAGGGTCAGGGGCAGGTGCCGTGCCTGTTCGACCGCGTGCTGGTCGACGCACCTTGCACCGGATCGGGGACCATCCGGCGACGGCCCGAGATCCTGCTGCGGCTCGCGCCCGACGACCCGGCTCGGATGAGCGCATTGCAAGAGGCCATCGTGCGCTCCGCGGCCACGCGTTTGTTGCCTGGCGGGCGCTTGCTCTACGCAGTGTGCAGTGTGTTTCCAGAAGAGGGTGAAGCCGTGATGGAGCGAACCCGAGACCTGTTCGAACCGGTCGCGTTCGACACGCCGGCGCTCCGCGAGCTGGCGCCCGCGGGTGCATCCGAGCTCAGGCTGCTACCGAACGCTCACGGCACCGACGGCTACTTTCTGGCGAGCCGCCGGCTGAAATAGGCAGCGAGGGCGCGAGGTACGGCTGGGGTGGGAGCGCGGGCGGTGGTAAAGGCCCCCAGGGCGCGGCTCGAGAGACCAATCCCGTCTAGGGGCTTGCCTTCGTCCAAAAAGCGCGACAAACGTCTGCCCATGACAGCGCTGCCTTTTCACGGCGTGTTCACCGCGCTGGTGACACCCTTCACCGAGGATGGTTCGGCGATTGACTTCGACGCCTACAGCCGTCTTCTCGAAATGCAGCTCGAGGCCAAGGTGGCTGGCGTGGTTCCCTGCGGAACCACGGGCGAAGCCCCCACCCTGACGAGCGCAGAACAACTCGAATTGATTCGCTTCACCAAGCGCGTAGTCAAGAACGAGCTGCCTGTCATCGTGGGCACGGGGTCGAACGCCACGCAGAAGAGTGTGGAGGCCGCGAAGGCTGCGCGCGAGGCGGGGGCCGACGCCGTCATGGTCGTCATGCCGTACTACAGCAAGCCCAGCCAGGCCGGCATGATCCGCCACATCGAGCAAATCGCGCACAGCGTGTCGGCGCCGATCGTCGTCTACAACATCCCCTCGCGCTCGGTGGTCGAGTTGAGCGTTGCGAGCATGCTCTCGGTGCTGGAGAGTTGTCCCAACGTGGTAGCCGTGAAGGACGCCACCGGTGGCATGGGACATTGTCAAGAGCTCCTCAGTCGCTCGGGTGATCGCGTCGCCGTGCTGAGCGGCGACGACGCGCTCACGTTGCCGATGATGGCGGTGGGAGCCTCGGGGGTCATCAGCGTCGCCAGCAACCTGTATCCCAAGGCGCTGGTCCAGCTGGTCGACGCGCTGCGGCGTGGGGATTTCGCGGCGGCGCGCCAGGACCAGTTCCGGCTGCTTCCGGTATTCAAGGCATTGTTCGAGGAGCCCAGCCCAGCCCCCATCAAGGCCGCGCTCGCAAGCCGGGGCTGGATGCGCGGAAGCCTGCGCCTGCCAATGACGCCTGTCTCGCCTGAATGTCACCAGCGGCTCTTGTCCGTCCTCAAGACCTACGAGGAGGCCTCGGGTTCATGAAGCTCGCCGTCTTCGGCGCCACCGGTCGCATGGGGCTCGCGATCGCGCGACTCGCGCACGAGAGCGGCGACATTCAGCTGGTGGGTGCGATCTGCGCGGGGTCGGACCCCAACCTCGGTCGCGACATCGGGGAGCTGGCCGGCGTGGGTACCATTGGCGTCGTGACGGGCGCCGATGTCCCGTCCGGCTTGCTCGGTGCGGACGTCGTCATCGATTTCTCCACGGCGAAGGCCGTGGTGCCCTTGCTGGACGCGGCCAAGAAGCAGAAGGTGGCTGTCGTCAGCGGCACCACCAACCTCGGCGAAGTGGAGCGGGCAGCGCTCACGGCTGCGGCGTCGAAGGTGGCGGTGGTATGGGCTCCCAACATGAGCCGCGGCGTCCAGGTGCTGGCCGAAGTCGTGGCTCACGCCGTGAAACGACTCGGGCTCGATTTCGATGTCGAGATCGTCGAGACACACCACCGCCGAAAGGTGGATGCGCCGAGCGGAACCGCCCTGCGGCTGGCTCGCGCCGTTCACGACGCTCGGCCTGGCCTGAGCGAAACCTACGGGAGGCAGGGCGAGGTGGGGGCCCGTCCAGACGATGAAATGGCGGTGGTGGCGCTCCGTGGCGGGGACGTCATCGGGGATCACGTGGTCCATCTGTTCGGTCCCGGCGAGCGGCTCGAGTTGATTCATCGCGCCACCAACCGCGATCTGTTCGCACGGGGAGCGATTGCTGCTGCGCGTCAAATCGTCGGCCGAGGCCCGGGCCTCTACGAGCTCAGCGACGTTCTTTGACCCAACCGTCTTAGTACACTACAACTGGAACTGGGAGCCGACGGAAAAACAAAGGGCAAAGCTTCGAGACTCGCGGGGATAGCCGTGTGTCCAGAGAGCGGGCGAAGCGTGGCGAACCGATACCGAACACTGGGAACTCATGCACGCCGGGGCCCGACGTTGGGGGTAGTGTTCCCGCTCTTCGGTTTAGCAGCCGCGGTGGTGGGCTGCGGCGGGCGCACGCTCGACGCCGACGGATTCAATGGCGGCGGAGGAGCCGGGTCACTAGGTCCCAGCAACGGCGACAACGGGAACGGCGACAACGGGAACGGCGACAACGGGAACGGCAACAACGGGAACGGCGACAACGGGAACGGCGACAACGGGAACGGCAACAACGGGAACGGCAACAACGGGAACGGCAACAACGGGAACGGCAATAACAGCGGCACGAGCGCTGGGACTGGCGGATCTTCCTCGGCGCAGGCGGTGAGCGCGACGGTGTCATCGTCCGACGGCAGTACGACGGGGTCGGCGGTGCCGGGTTCGTGTCGGGCCCCTCACGATCTCAACGATTTCGGGGGCACGTACAGCGGAGTCACGAGCTACTTCAGCGCTTTCATCGGCGAATGCAATGGCGCTGGTCCCGAACTCTTCTTCACTTGGGAAGCGCCTCGCTCGGCGGGCTACCGCCTGCATACCACCGGTTCCTCGATCGATACCGTACTCTATCGCCTGGACCGAAACCCGTGTGATGGCCGGGTCGTGGCCTGCAACGACGACGCGCATGGCTCCCCCGCTTCGGAGCTCTTGTTTTCCGCTGACCGCGGGCAGCGCATGACGTTCGTTCTCGACTCGTTTTACGCCGCGGGTTCGGTAGAGCTGACGATCGAGGAGATCGATCTTCCCCCCTGCGGCCCTGCCTACGCGGAGCTGTCAGGCCTGGGACAGCTGGTGAACCAAGCGTTGCCCCTCGACGAGACCACGCTCGGGGATCCAATGACGGATACCTGCGAAGGGAAGGCTCCCCGCATCAGGTTCGACTGGACAGCGCCCCACGACGGCGACTTCACGTTCGACACCGCTGGCAGCAACTACGACACGGTGCTGGTCGTCCGCACGATCTGCGACATCCTCGCTGGCGAACGCTGCAACGACGATCAATTCGACCTGCAATCGGGTGTCATCCAATCGGCGAGCGAAGGCCAGGTCCTTCGTATCGAGATCGCGGCGTTCGACGGCAACGCGACACCCTCCAATGGGGGCGCGCCGATCGTGGTCTTGAACGTGCGTTAGCGCGTGTCGTTCACGAACCTTCCGCGCGCGTGTCTTTCGCGGCGGTGTCCTTTTTGGCCTTCTTGGCGGAGGCCTTCTTCTTTTTCTTTTTAGCAGCGGGCGCAGACTTCGAGCTCGCGCCTGCCTCCGCACGCTTTTTGGAAGGGGAGCTGCCGCTGGCGCGCTGGCTGGCGGAACGCTCGTTGATGGCGGGGCGCGGTTCGTCCTCGTCGTCCTCGTCGTCCTCGTTGCCTTTCGTCCGTTTGCGCGAGTCGAACTCGTCTTCGACATCCTCGTCCAGAACTCTCGACTTCTTTTTGGTTTTGGCGAGGCGACGGGACCGCCGGTCGTCGTCGTCGTCGTCGTCGTCGTCCTCGTCGTCGAAGTCCTCGTCGTCGAAGTCCTCGTCGTCGAGGTCCTCGTCGTCCTCGTCGTCCTCCGCCTCATCGCGGGGCCAGCCGGCAGGCAGCTTCGTGCGCAGCGACCACTGCACGCCGTACACCCCCAGCAGGAACCCGGGAATACTCAGGAACTGCCCCATCGTCAGCGG
The DNA here is from genome assembly GCA_025937785.1 of Polyangiaceae bacterium. Classification (GTDB taxonomy): domain Bacteria; phylum Myxococcota_A; class Polyangia; order Polyangiales; family Polyangiaceae; genus JAICQQ01. Next base: position 76,993 of record JAICQQ010000006.1, on the reverse strand, counting down.
GCTCTCTGCTGGCGAAAAGACTTGATATTCCTTGTAGAACTCGACCACGAAGCGGCCCGCGAAGTAGAGCATGAAGAAGATCGAGATCAACAGACCGCGCGGGCGGTTCTCCTTGAGGCGGCGGTCTACCAGGTACAAGACGAGCATCACGAACAGCCCCAGCGCGACCTCGTAGAGCTGGGTGGGGTAGCGCAGCGGTGCATTGGCGCCGTCGGCGAGCGGGAAGCGAACGCCCCAGTCCGAGTTCGTGGGGCGGCCGAGGATCTCCGAGTTGAAGAAGTTACCCACGCGCACCAGCGTGGCCCCGAGCGTTGCCGAAAACGCGAAGCGATCTGCTCCTTCCAGGAAGGGTACCCCGTTTCGGCGCGTGAACAGGACCATCACGAGGACGAGCCCGATCACCGCACCATGGCTCGCAAGTCCACCGGTCCAGATCTTGAAGATCCACGCTGGGTCCTCGAGGGCGTGATCCAGATCGTAGAACAGTACGTGCCCGAGGCGCGCGCCCAAGAGCACGCCCAAGACGCCGTAGACGATGAAGTCGCCGGCGACCTCGTCCCCGCCGCCGCCACGGCGGATTTGCCAATTGAAGAGCGAGTATCCGCCGAGGAACACACCGACGAACAGCAAGCTGTACCAGCGGATCTCGAGCGGATCCGGTAGAAACTTGTACGCAACGAAGGTCAGGCCGGCCATCACCAGGCCGAACGTAGTCATGTCCTTCTGCTTGGTGCGCAGCCCGGAGAACAGCATGAACGCCGCCACCAAGCCCAGGACGATCAGAACGGGGTTGCGCGGCAGCCCGAAGGCGACCGGCTCTTGAGTCCATGTGAAATTCGGCACGCCGCGCTCTTAGCATGCTGGACGACGGAGGCGAACCGTCGCCTGCCGGCTCCAGAACCAGTTCACAATTTGACCCCCAGGGCCCGGAGTTGTTGCTCCATGTGTGGCGCCCAACCGCGGTTTGCCAGGGGGCTCGCGGGACTGGGATGCAGGACGGTGCCGATGCTGGGGCCGCCTTCACCCAGCGACATTTCCAGGCGTTTTTTTGCGAACGCTCCCACGCCGACGCACAGAGACGGCGCGAGAAGCTCGATCGTGCGGGCCAGCGCCTGGTCGCAGACCTCGAACAGCGCACGCTGCTCCGCGGCGGGAAGCTTGTCGGGGGTGACGTTCCTTCCGCTGGCTTCCATGAAGCAGAGCGGGCAGTAGTTCACGACGAAGAAGCGGTGGAAGAAACGCTCCGGGGTGCCGAAGCGCTCTTTGGCCCAGCCCCACAAGCGCGTGCCGCTCACCTCGCTGCGCTTGCACTCGAAGCCGAGCACGGGTCGCTTGGCGTGCTCCACCAGCGGCTTGCCGACCTTGCCGTGAATGCCGAGCCAATCGCGCACCACGCTCACGTCTCCGAAGGGAACCCCCGTCTGCACCATGCCGAAGGGACCTGGGTTCATGCCGACGAACACGACCTCTTTGGGGGCCTGGCCGTAGCGCTCGAGGTACCGCTCGTGCGGGTCTCGGGCGTAGGCCAAGGGATTGTAAACCGTGTGCACCGGCGCTGCGAAGCGGAGCGCGTCGACCTGTTTCGAAAGGCGCCGGCTGATGCTGATGAGGCTCACCCGTGCGGTCTTACTGTGCCGGCGGCGCGCTGTCGACGCCGCCGTACCAGCCGCAGCGTGTGCAGCATTGAAACACCCCGTCACCTCTGTCACCAGAGTCAGACTGTGTAGTTACGATGAGCGATACAACGCTTTGTGGACGGCGCAGCTTACAGGGCCCGCAGAAAGACTCGCGCCAGAACCGATGCCCGTCAGGCCGCGCCCCTCCGCGGAAATTTTGCCAGAGGAGCTCGAGTTTAGGCAATGTCGCGACATCTGCAGGGTCTGCTGCAGAACCAAAGCACGTTGGGGGGAAAGATGTCTGCTTCTTTGACACGAGCCTACGCCAAGCTTTTCGACGAGAATTGCTCCCGCTCCGCGAAACTGCGGCGCTTCATTCGCTCCGCGGCGCCGCTGGCCCTGGATGCTATCGGCGGAGCCCTGTCATGCGGCTCGCCCCAAGACGCTCCCGGAACGGCAACATCGAAATCTGGGCGCTCTTGCACAGCTCGATGGCGAGTTCTGCACGTTCTCTCGTGATGTACAGCGCCGATCAAGGACGGTCTTGGCGCAAGGTGCTCGACTACGATGGGACGAAGTACCGTGTCCGGTGCTCGAACGCCGCCCTGAGCCCGCCCGACCACCTTTGGTTGATACCGTGTGGGACAGAACAGGACTCCGGGGAGCCTACTGCATTGCCGATAGTTGAGGGCGCGTCCCGCTCGGAGTGGGCGCCTCGCGTCGATACATGGGCACCTGCGGCCGGTGTTGCCATCATGTCGGACGCATCGTCAGCCCTGAAGCGAAGTCAGGCTCAACCGCCCGCGCCGCGTCCCCCGCCGCCCACGACCCTTGGCGGTGGCGGTGGGGGCAAGCGTGGAGGTTCGCGGCGCGAGTCGCGGGGAGGCTCGCTCGGAGCCGGCGGCGCGGGTATCGTGGAGCGGCGGCCGAGGGCTTCGTGCGAAGGCTGGTCGACCCGCGTCTGCTCGCGCTCGCGTCGCACGATGAAGGTCGGACGCCCCTTCACCTCGGCGTACAGCTGCGCCAGGTAGAGCGCCACGACGCCCACGCTCGCCAGCAGCAGGCCCCCGAGCGCGAGCTGCAGCAAGATCACGGTGGTAAACCCCGTGAACGCAGTCCCCGTGAGGTAGCGGTACAGCGTCTGGATGGCCACCACGCCGGCGAAGAGCAGCGTCGAGAACCCGATCGCGGCCACGAGCTTCAAGGGGAACTCGGAGAACGAGATCAGGTTGCGCAGCGAGTAGCGCATGAGCTCTAGCGTCGACCATTTGGTCGTGCCGCCGGCGCGCGGTGCCACCTGAAAGCCGACCTCTGTGGTGCGAAAGCCGACCCAGGCCACGAGCCCGCGGAAGAATCTGGTTTTCTCGGGGAGGCTTTCGAGGGCGTCGACGACCTGACGGTCGAGCAACTTGAAGTCCGAGGCACCGTGAAAACTCGCGTTCGCGCTCGACCCCATCAAGCGGTTGAACGTCCACGCCATCGACCGGTACAGCGGCCCTTCTTTGCCGCGGTCCGTCTTGACGGCGTTGACGACATCGAAGCCGCTGCGCCAGCGCGCCACGAGCTCGGGGATCAGCTCCGGAGGATGCTGGAGATCCGAATCCATCAACAGTACGGCAGCGCCCCGAGCACAACTCATGCCAGCCGCCAGCGCCGCCTCTTTCCCGTAGTTTCGGGATAAGACCACGGGTTGCACGCGAGGGTCGGCTGCGGCAGCCGCCATCACCGCCGCGAGGGTGCCGTCGGCGGAGCCGTCGTCGACACACAAGATTTCGAAGCTGGCCCCCAGCTGCGCGAGCTGCTTGCGGATTTCATCGAGGGCCAGAACGGCCACGCCCTCTTCGTTGTACATGGGCAAGACGACGGACAATTCCGGTCTTGGCTGGCCACTCACGTGGCAATCCTGGTCGACCCGTCGGCGGCCGGCAACCTTTTTGGAGCGCCCGTGTGTGGCGAAAGCACGGTCTGGGAAGGGGCTGGCTTCTGTCAGGCGCCTAGAGTAGCCTCCGGGCGCTCGCTTCGGGGCGCAGCTGACGAGAAGCTGCTGAGACGCACCCGCAGAACCTGATCCGGCTAGTACCGGCGGAGGGAAAGCGAATTCGAGCGTGAGTTCGGTTCGGTTCCCTCCAAAACAATTGGAGAAACCACGTCATGCCGAACCCAAATCTCCCGCTCCACGGTGCCGCCAACCCTTCGACTCGCGCCGAAGGGACGAACCCCGGCTCCTTCGCTCGAGCCGCCGAGGTAGGGGGGGCCCTCACGTTTGCCTCGCCCGACACGCCAGGCATGCCGGCGCCGAGCTCGCTCACTGCCTGGGATTTCTTGCCCGTTGGTTTCAGCCTCGTCGAGGGCGCTTGCAGACCGCCCGTCGGGTTTCAGGCGAGCACCCAGCTCGAGTATGCGCGCCTCGGGCAGATCACCCCCGCCATGCGCCGCGTCGCCGAGCGCGAAGATCACCTGACCGCAGAACAGGTGCGGAACGAGGTGGCCGCGGGTCGCATGATCATCCCCGCGAACAAAGTGCACCTCCAGTATCAGCTCGACCCGATGTGCATCGGGCGCGCGTCGCTCACCAAGGTCAATGCCAACATGGGCGCCTCGCCCGTGTCGTCCGGCACCGACGAAGAGGTCGAGAAGCTGCGCTGGGCCGAGCGCTGGGGCGCCGACACGGTGATGGATCTATCGACGGGCGGTGATCTCGACGGTTGCCGCGACGCGATCCTCCGGAGCGCCCGCGTGCCGATCGGCACGGTGCCGATCTACTCGATGATCCTTGGTCGCAAGATCGAAGACCTGACCGAAAGTTTGATCATGGAGACCTTGCTGAAGCAGGCACGCCAAGGGGTCGACTACTTCACGATTCACGCGGGGGTGCTGCGCGCGCACCTGCCCTTCGTGCGCGATCGCCTGATTGGCATCGTCAGTCGCGGCGGCTCGCTGCTCGCCAAGTGGATGCTCGTGCACGGCAAAGAAAACCCCATGTATACGCATTTCGACGAGATCTGCGACATCATGCGCGAGTACGACGTCTCGTTCTCGCTGGGTGATGGGCTCAGGCCGGGCGGGCTTGCCGACGCCAGTGACCGCGCCCAGCTGGCCGAGCTCGAGACGCTGGGTGAGTTGACCGAGCGTGCCTGGAAGAAAGGGTGTCAAGTCATGGTCGAGGGACCCGGGCACGTGCCGTTCGATCAGATCGAGTACAACATGAAGCTCCAGCGGCGCCTGTGTCATGGCGCGCCGTTTTACGTGCTCGGCCCGCTGGTGACGGACGTGTTCCCCGGCTACGATCACATCACGAGCTGTATCGGCGCCACCGCTGCCGCCTACCATGGCGCGGCCATGCTCTGCTACGTGACCCCGAAAGAGCACCTGGGACTCCCCAAGAAAGACGACGTCAAGCAGGGCTGCGTCGCCTACAAGATCGCGGCGCACGCCGCGGACGTGGCCCTCGGCATTCCGGGGAGCCGCGACTGGGACGATCAGCTCACCAAAGCTCGCGCCGCCCTGAACTGGGAGAAGCATTTCGAGTTGGCGTTCGACTCCGACACCGCGCGCGCGTTTCACGACGAGGATCTCGATGTCGACACCGACTTTTGCGCTATGTGCGGGCACGATTGGTGCTCCGTGCGCATCTCCAAGGAGATCGTCGAGTTCGCGAGCGGCAAGGCCGAGGGCTTCGCCCGCGAGCGCGTGCTGAAGTCACCGGCGCTCAGCGACGAGCAGCGCGAGATCTTGGAGCGGCGCGGGGTGCTGTCGCCGGAAGAGATTCACTTCTTGGCGACCAAGACCAAAAAGGCGATGGGCCTGACACAGGGGAACAAGGCGTCGTGTCACAGCGACGTCGCCGAGTCTCCCCAAGCCCAACGGCTCCAACAGGAGCGTCTGGTGCAGCTCCGAACGAACGCTTGAGCCGGGCCGCGGCCGGGAAGTTGGCCGCGCCCGTGGCTCTTCAGTAAACGTCGGGCGCTCATGTCAGCGTCCGACGCTAGTATCGAAGACTCGGAGCCAGCCTCGCGGGGTCGCACCCTCGGTTGGACGAGCTCGACCTACTTCGCCGAAGGCCTGCCCTGGTCGATCATCCACCAGGTAGCGTCGGAGTACTTGACCGCGATCGGCATGCCCGCGCGTCAGATAGGCTATACGGGCTGGCTCAACGGGACCACGCTGCTCAAGTTCCTGTGGAGTCCGCTGGTCGACCTCTTCGGTACGTTGAAGCGGTGGATGGTCGCGACGCAGGTTCTGCTGGGCATCGGCGTGGGGGTGCTGGCCGTCGTCGCTCACAGCCTGGCGGGCGAGGCGGGTGCCAAGGATACACGCTGGATCTGGCTGTCGCTGCTCGGGCTCGGCGTGCTCTCGGCGACGTACGACATCGCGTGCGACGGCTACTACATGGGTGCGCTGAAGAAGCACGATCAAGCGCGCTATTCCGGGGCCAGGGTGGCTGCGTACCGTGCTGCCATGCTCGTCGGTTCTTCGGGTCTCGTGTTCTTGGGCGGCTATTTCAACTGGCTCGTGGCGTTCGGGCTCGCGGGTGTGCTGCTGGTCGGCCTCGCCATCTTGCATCATGGCCTCTTGAAGGAAGTGCCGCGGTCCGAACTGGAGCAGCAGGCGGAGAGCGCCGAAGCGGATGCCCAGGAGCGGACGTGGCAACGGCGCTTGGCCCACGTCAAGGATGCTTACCTGAGCTTTCTGTTGCAGCCGAAAGCATGGCTCATCATCGGCTTCTTGTTGTGTTACAAGATGTCCGACAACCTGGTGTCGTCGATGAGCAAGCTCTTGTTTGCTCGCGAGCTCGGCGTGCCGACGGACGTCCGCGGCGTGTTGAACAGCCTGAGCCTCGGAGCCAGCATCGTGGGGGCGATCGTGGGCGGGGCCTGGATCGCCAGGCGTTCGCTCAAGGTCACCTTGTTCAGGATCACCCTGTTGATGGTGGCCACCCAGCCGCTGTTCGTGGTGCTCGCCGCGTTCGCGCCCGAGCTCATGGTCTCGGTCCCCGGAACCGTGAAGAATTCGTCGCAGCTCGTTTGGGGCGAAGCGTGGCTCGGCCTCGGCTCCGTGGCGCTCGTGATCGTGCTGGAGCAGGTGTGCGGAGGCATGGCCGTCGCCGCACAGATCGTGTTCATCATGCAGCACTCGGCGCCGGAACATCGCGCCGCCCACTATGCGTTCGCCACCGCCGTCTATTCGCTGCCGCAGACGGTGATCGGAGGGTTGAGCGGGCAATTCTACGAAGGCTTGGGTCCGGTGGCGTATTTCTCCTTCGTGTCCGTGCTGACATTGCCGGCAGTGGTGCTGGCACAGCTGGTCCCCACGGAACGGGTGGTGCCGGGCTCTGGCCCAGGCTGAGAATGCTCGAGAGAAGCGACGCGACCTCCCGCTGTTGGAAGATTCGGGGTAAGCTTTGGGGGTTGTGAACCTGAAGTGCCCAATGTGCGGCAAAGCGCAGGTGGTCCCCGAAGACCACGGGCCCCGCCCGTTCTGTTCGATGCGCTGTAAGCTCGCCGACTTGAACAACTGGCTGAACGAGCGCTACTCGATTCCCGTCGAGGAGCCCGCGGAAGGATTCGTCGATGACGGAACCCAAGACTAGACAGTGCGTCCCGTGTGGGGCAGGCGGCGCTTCATGAATTCCACTGACAGCGTGCTTCGAGCGATCACGGACGACGGCGCGTTTCGCGTCATCACGGCGCGCACGACTCAAATGGTGGCCCAGGCCTCGGCGCTGCAGCGCTGCGCGGGGATCACCGCCAAGACCTTCGGTGAACTGTTGACCGGCGCGGTTCTGTTTCGGGAGACGATGGCCCCCGATCTCCGCGTTCAAGGGATCCTGAAGGGGGCCGGCGGCAAGGGGAGCCTGGTCGCCGATTCCCATCCTTCCGGGAGCACGCGGGGGCTCGTGCAGATGCCAGACGGCATGACGGAGATCCGCTTGGGCGACGACGCGATCTTGCAGATGATGCGCACGATGCCGAACGGACGCATCAATCAGGGTGTCGTGCAGGTGCCGCGGAAGGGCGGGATCTCCGAAGCGCTGATGGTGTACATGCAAACATCTGAGCAGGTCGATACCATGCTTGCGGTCAGTGCTTTGCTGGATGGAGAGGGACGCATCGAAGCGGCCGGAGGTTATCTGGTGCAACTCTTGCCAGAGGTGGGTCGCGGCCCACTCATGGTGATGACGGAGCGCTTGGCCGACTTCCAGAACATCGACGAACAGCTAAGAAACGCAGGTTTCTCCCCAGAGTCGCTGATGGACGAGCTGTTGTTCGGCATGCCGTTCACGCTGCTCGAGAAAGACGACGTTTCGTTCGGCTGCTGGTGCAGCGAGCTCCGGCTGATTTCGGCGCTGGCCACCTTGTCCCGGCCGGAGATCGAACACTTGGTGAAGGATGGCCAAGTGCTCGAAATAAACTGCGACTACTGCGGAAAAGAGTACCGCATCCCGCCAGCCAAGTTGCAGGGGTTACTCGACGAAAGTTGAAGCGCAATCCCCGAGCAGCTCACGTTTTGGGAAACTCCAGGGGACCGACCGTGATAACCTGTTCACGTCACGGAGGGGAACGAATGCAGACCCGATCATCCCATCTCGACACGATCTCCAACCCCGCCTCAGCGCGCGGGAAGCACAGCGTCAAGCTCGGTCCGCCGGGCGTTTGGGATCGCGACCCGCTGGAGGATGCGACGGGCGCCATGCTGTTGACTCCGTTACCCGACGCGCTCGCACACGACGAGATCTTGGTGCGTGCCTGGGTCGGCAACACCACCCGTATCGGCGCGCCTCTGGTCGCTGAGCTGTACTTGGCCGGTATCGACCCCTGGGACAACGAGGTGCGGGCGTGGCTCGGGCACGTGGGGCAATGGACGCTTTCGCGCACGAGCAGCGGTGCCATCATGCACTGCTGGGTCGAGGAGCTGGACCTGCGTCACCCGAGCCGCCTCGTGAAACACGTCGAAGAGTTGGTACGATCGGTGCGCGCGCGACTCGAAGCTTACGAAGGCCTCGCGCAGCCAACCTCGGTGCCGAGCGATCACGCTGCCGGCCATCAACGCATCGAAGAGCTGTGGACGGCATACAAGGCCTCGCAGAGCCAGGGCCAGGGCGCGCGAGTGCCCGCCGAACTCGTCGAGCTGTCGATGCGTGTCGCGCGGCACGAGGCGCGCCGCCTGCGCCCCAACATTCCCGAGCATTGCGACCCGAGCGACATCGAGGCTCGCGCCGTGCTGTCCGTGTTCGACAGTTTCGACCAGGCGGCGCGATCCAACGCCGAAGCGTTGGTGCCGCGCATTCGCCGCGGTGTGCGCTGGGTCGTGCTCGACGAGTTGCATGGCGAAGCTCAGCTCACCCAAGAAGAGCGAGCCTTGCTCGGCATCGATTCTCTCAAGGTATCCCTCGAGGACATCGAATCCAATGAACACAACGCAGACAGCGGCAGTGGCAGGGCACCCAGGGTCGATGACGACTCCGTGCTGCGACCCTCCGAGCCGCCGGCGTCCAACCCTCGCTGGGTGCCCTGCGATCACCTCTCGAACAACGGTAAGTGACCAGTCGCTCCTCCCCTCGATCCCAGGCTCTAGCTTCTCCCCAATCCACCGCAGACAGCGCCAGTGAAGCCTCACCACTGCTGAGGTTCAGCGCTGCTCTCGGCAGTGTGATCTGGCTGGGGCATCGGGTGCTCGAGGATCCGGATCTGATCACCAGCACGCTCGCGCTGGCCGTGCTGGTGGTGGTGCCCTTGGGGCTATCGCTGGTCACGTTGAACGCGCGGCAAGCGAAAGTCTTCGGGTGGCTGTGCTTGCTGCAGCCGTTCGCCGCTTTTGGTGCCGTGCTGGCGCTCTCGCTCCAAGCGCGCGGCGCGACGGGCCTGTTCGCCGTTCCTTGGTTCGTTTTCACGCTCGGGGTCGGTGTGGTGGGTGCGCTCGGTTTGGCCGCTCGAGAGCCAGAGCGGGAGCTGGCACACACGCTCGCACTCCTGTCGCTGCCGGCCGGTGGCGCGTGGCTCTTCATCGGTCGCGCCGGCTTCGACCCCCTCGGCAACGGGGTGCTGATCGTGCTTTTGACGGCGGTTCATTTTTACTTCGCCGCGTTTGCCGCGCTGATCGTGATGGGCTGCAACAGCGTGCGACTCCGCGGGCTGATTCGGAAGGGAGAAGCGTCCCCGGTGCTCGAGCACTTTGCGCGCAGCGCCGCGTTGACCGTTCCCGTGGGGTATGTGCTCGTCGCGGTGGGTATCACGGGCTTGCCGCTGGCTGGGGTCATCGGTGCAGGTCTGCTCATGCTGGCGCTGTTCGTGCATGCCTTGCTGCACCTTGGCTTCGTGGTGCGGCACCAGCGCGGGGGGCTGGTCAAACTGTTCGGGTGCATTTCTTCCGCGTCGGTGCTGGTCTCGATGCCGCTCGCGTGCGCGTGGGCCCTGGGTCAGTGGACGGGGACCGCGATCATCGACTTCACCTCGATGCTCAGGTTGCACGGGATGGCCAACGCGCACGGCTTCGTGCTGGCGGGTCTAGTCGGCTTCTGGCTCGACGTCAGGACGCGTGAGGCTGACAGCGGTGAGATCCGAGCCATCCCGCCGGACCCGGAGGCTTCGCGCGATCTGATAGGCTCCGAGAGCCACTAGCCCGATCCGAGTCTAGCCATGCGTTGTCGTTTCGCGCCGCCCGAGGACCAGGTAGCACAAGCGGCGCTCGCGCGTTTCGATCAGCGAGCCGAGCGATTCTTCGCGGCGCTGAACCAATCTTCCGATCTGGAAACGCTCGCACAGGCCCTGGCTGACGTCGACGTTTCCTTCGAGTTCGTCGCGGCGCGACGGCAGGGCGCCGAGGTGCGCTTGGACGTGCGCGCCGACGCCCAGAAACGGCCCTGTCTCGAGCGCTTTGCCGGGCTTTGCCCCAGGGGGGTGCAGGTCGTCACCGAGCGCAGCGCACGACCCTTCGAACAGGTCCGCGCGGAAGTGAGATCGGTCACCGGCCACGAGCTCGGGGGTGCGCGTGTGCGCGCCGGGATCACCCGTGGTCATTTGATCGACGTGGTCGTGTATCTCGCGGGCAGCTCGGACAGCTCGGACGTCCGCGCCGGCCACGCCGCGGAGCTGGCCGTGGAGGGTTGCCTCGGCGAGCGGGTCGTGGACGATTGGGTGTCGGCGATCAGCAGCGCGCCGCTGCCGCGGAGCGGACCCATTCGATTGATCCAGGACAACGAGGAGCTGGCGCGCACGTTCGCACTCCCCGAGCTGCCGGCTGCCGTCGAACGAGCGGTGCATGGCGTACAACTTGCGCTGTTCGATGAACGCCTCGATGCGGCTGCCCCGCGCAACGACTGGGTGATGTTCGAAGTAGAAGAGGGTGACGGGGGCTCGGAGGCTCAGGCCGACCTACTGCTCGCGAGCACGTTCTTGCCAGAAATGCTCAAGTGTTTTCTCGAGGGCTCGCCCTTTTCGTCGATTCGATTTGCGCGCCACGGCGAGCGCTTCGCGTACTTGAAGTACGCGAGCGGGGGCGACTTGCGAGAGCGGGTCGGCGAGCGCCAGGCGCTCGAGGATGCGCTCGACAGCGGGCTGCGCGCGGAGCAACTTGGCTGTGTCGTGGGTAACGGCGTCGGTCGCAGGCATTGCTACGTGAACCTAGCGCTTTCGGACGTGGACCGGGCGCTAGGCGCGATCGAGCACGTGGCTCGGCGCGCAGGCTTGCCGCACGAAAGCTGGATCCTGTTCTGCGACACCGAGTGGCATTTCGAATGGGTGGGTGTTTGGGAGCACACGCCCCCCCCGGTCTACTGATGCAGAGCGACGCGGGCGCTCGGCGCGCGCGCTTCTTTGTGGTGCGGCCGCCCGCGCTGACGTGGGCCCTGCCGATGCTGATCGTGATCGAGCTCGGCGGTAGCACCTTCGGCGCGCCGTTGGGCCCCCAGTGCAGCTGTCATCACGACCGCCGACGATCGCCAGCGCTGGCTCTGCGTCGACGGGGCGTGGCTATGACTCGACGGGGCGCAGCACTCGATCGAGCAGTACGCTGAGCTCGGCAAGCGGTCGGTGGTGGGTCAAGCGATTGAGTCCGGCACGCACCTTGACCAGCGTGGGCTCCACGAAGCGCAAGAAGTCCGGGTTTTTGTTGACGCGATCGATGAAGACGAAGCGGCCGGCATCTTTCAGCTTCCGCTGCACGGTGATGGTGTCGAACTCTTCTCCGACCTGGCGTCGTTCGCTCGCGCTCAGGCCGAGGTGTTGGGCGTACTCGTCCAGCCGAGCCTCCACGAACTCTCGAGAAAACCTCTGGTAGCTGTCCGTCAGGAGCGCCACCAAGTCGTACACGCGGGGCCCGAGCAAGGCATCCTGAAAGTCGATCCAGGTGAGGTGCGGTCCGTCCGGCGCGACTGTCACCATCAAGTTGCGGCTCTGGTAGTCGCGGTGGACGAAGCCTCTGGGCCAGCCGGAGATCGTGCGCGCCAGGAAGTCGGCAGCGGTATCGAAGGTCGTTCGGTCCCTCTCGTCGAGCTCGATGCCCTGCGCCTCGATGCCCCACTCGCGGAAATGTTCGACCTCCCAAAGTAACAGATCGTAGTCGAACGATCGCGCGCGCACGATGCAGTCTCCCGGCAGATCCGCGAGCGCGCGCTGGGCGACCGCCAAGTCGCGTACAGCGATACGGTAGAGCAGCTCGCGCTGCTCGGGAAACTCGACGAGGTAGTTGGCGAGCGTGTGATCCCCGAGGTCTTCCACCAGAAGCACGCCGTCAGCGCACGCCTCGTGCATGATCGTGGGCACTCGAACGCCGTGAGCCGCCAACAGGTCACGCACCTCGAGAAATGGCCAGCGCCGGCCATGATCGGCGACCTTGGCGATCTCTTGGCTCTGGCCGGGCACGTGCATGGCGATGGCGGTGCCTTCCGTCAATCTCACGCGGAAGAAGCGCCGCGTCGAGGCGCCTCCCCTTAGCTCTTCGGCCGAGACCGGGTCGTTCCGCCCAGAGTATCTCGAAACCACCTGTGCGATGGTCGCGAGGGGGTCCTCTGCCACAAGTCTGGTCTGTACCATGGTGTCGTCGTCTACCCGAGGCTCGAGAAATGGAGTACACCGCTTCCTGGCGTGCCGCTACCCATGCTTGGCAAAGGTTGGACTCCACGGCTCGAAACGGTCGCGCACGCGCTGCTTCCGACTGACGAAACGGACCTCAGCGCGCGCTTCGCCCGGGCGCTCCCGAGCCTGTGCCGCTACCTCGACCTTCTGGTCGAGTGGAACCAGCGCTTCGACCTCACGGCGGCGCGTTCCGAGGACGAGCTGGTAGATCTGGCGCTCGCCGATGCGCTGGTCATCGTCGAAGGTTCGCTCACGGGGCAGCAGCCGCCTGCCGGCGAAGCCTGGGTCGATGTCGGCAGTGGCGCTGGCGCTCCCGCGCTGCCGCTCGCGCTGCTCTTGCCCGAGATTGCGCTCACGATGGTCGAACCCAAGAGCAAGCGTGTGGCATTCCTGCGCACCGCCAGCGGCGCGTTGTCGCTGCACGTGAGCGTGAGCCGCGCGCGCTCTGCCGAGTTGGAACCGGCGAGCCACGCAGTAGCGCTCTCGCGTGCCACCCTAGCGCCCGATCTGTGGCTGCCCGAAGGGGCGCGCCTCGCGACGAAGGCTGTGTGGGTACTGCTCGCCCGCGGCGAGCTGCCTCGCCTCGACGGTTGGCAAGTGGCGGGCGACTGGGAGTACCAGTGGCCGCTCACGGGGGTCGAGCGCCGGGCTCTTCGCTTCGAGCGAGTCTGATGCCAGCCGCTGGCATGCTTGCGGACGCACGCCGGCGCGCGCCTGCCGGCAGCGCGCCACTCCCGACCGGTGAGCATGCGCAATCGGGTGATGAGCTCGAGGCGGGAAACAAGGGCTGGTACGTGTGTGCCGCGTGCGGGAGGCGGCTCGCCCGTGAGGACTGGGTACTCGACGCGGGCTCGCAAGGGCCGCTGGTGTTTGCCAACCCGCACGGCCGATTCTTCGAGCTGCTCTTGGTCACTCATGTGGTCGGCGGCGCCTTCGACCAGCACGCCACCACCGAATTTACCTGGTTCTCGGGGTTTGCTTGGCGGATTGGCACCTGCGTCGGCTGTCGCTCGCACATCGGCTGGCACTTCGAGGCGACCCACGCAGGGGCGCTTCGCGAGTTCGTCGCGCTCAGCCGCGGCGCCGTAACGCTTTCGCGGTCCGAGTGACACCTGTTTGACGAGTACGAGCGTCCGCTTCCCCCGAACGGTGGGGCGTCGCGGCAACGGTACCAGGTTTGGCGGGCAGGCCTGCGGGACCGCGCACAGCTGAACCAGCTCGCGACCGTTGGTCGCAGCGCCCGCCGTCTTTGCTGCGGGAAAATCGCCGCGTGCTGCCATCGTATTTCCACATCTACAATGGGGCCACTTTTCCGACACCCACACGCAACCTGGAAAAATTTACGGCTCGCTTGAGCCGAGCCAACCGCGATTTTCTGGGTATATTCCAAGCCACCTCGGTGATCGGGAAGGTTTTCGCCAGTCCCCCCGTAGGGTGAATATATCTCGCCCCGTCACGTCGAACCGACGGGTACCCCATCCCTCAAGGTGAGCAACATGAAGATTCGAAGCAAGGTAACGATTGGGCTCTTGTCGAGTGCGATGTGCGTGGCGGCGCTGGCGCACGCTGCTGGCTACAAGAAGGCGGAGGGGTCGCAAGACAAGATCAGCTTCGCGACGACAGCCATGAAGGGAACCATCGACATCAAGGGCACCGTGCCACGTCTGACCGTTGCCCAAACGGAAGGTGAGTTCCTCGTGCTGAAGACGGATCTGCACATGATGAGCTTCGGCAACGGCACCATGGACAAAATGCGCTACAACCACGCCAAAAAAGAGCTGGAGTTCAAGAAGTTTCCGGAAGTGGCGTTGAGGGTGAAGGCCAGCGAGCTCAGCGCGGGCGGCAAGAAGTCAGGAAAGGGACAGCTCACCTTTCATGGAGTCACCAAGCCCGTAGATTTCTCGTACACGGCGACCGAGACCGGCAACAAGGTCAAGGTTGACGGGAATTTCACGATTAGCCTCAAGAAGCACGGGATCAAGGAACCGATCTGCAAGGCAGAAGTTTGCGTCGCAGACGCCGTCGCGGTCTCCGCATCCTTCACTCTAGATAAACAGCCTTGAGAGTGACTACGCCGGAACTCCCGGAAACGTTTGACGTTCAGTCCTAGGAGCGACTAAAACAGCTCGGATGCTGCTCCGCGGTGGGCTCGGCGAACACAAACCCAGAAGGCACCCTCAGCACCTGCTGTTGTGGTGCCTGACACTGGCAACGCTTGCGATCGTGTGCTGGGCCCAGCCTGCCCATGCTTACACCTGGATGATCCGCCACGGGTACGCGGCGTGTTCGAGCTGTCATGCGGATCCTTCCGGAGGCGAGTTGCTATCGTCCTACGGACGTCTCGAGGGGGACGTGTTGCTCCGCATGCAATACGGTGAACCGGCAGAGGGCGACGAGGAACCGGACACGGGCTTCCTCTGGGGGGCCGTGGACACGCCGGACAACCTGTTGCTCAGCGGCAGCTTTCGTAATTTGAACATTTACGAGCCGGGCGCCGACGACCCGCTCACTATCATCCCGATCATGATGGGCGACTTGTACGGGCAGGTTCGCGCTGACTTCGTCCGCGCCGCCGCCAGCGCTGGCATCTCGAAGGTCAAGGTGGGGTCGCCCCACGCGCGCGCCGCTCAAGTCACTCACGGCCAAG
Source organism: Polyangiaceae bacterium (assembly GCA_025937785.1). Classification (GTDB taxonomy): domain Bacteria; phylum Myxococcota_A; class Polyangia; order Polyangiales; family Polyangiaceae; genus JAICQQ01. The sequence goes on along the minus strand of JAICQQ010000006.1, from coordinate 61,658 downwards.
GCGAGCAGTACAACATGGTCTCGCGCACGCACTGGCTCGGCTTCGATCTAGGTGCGGATGATAACTACCTCTTGCGCTTGGGGCGCATGAACCTGCCGTTCGGCGTTCGCGTTCCGGAGCACACGCTGTGGGCCCGCGAAGCAACACGCACCGATCGCGAGAGCGATCAGCAGCATGGCGCGGCGCTGGCGTACACCGGGGAGACCTTCCGCGGCGAGATCATGGGGATCGCGGGTAACTTTCAGGTCAGCCCCGACAAACTACGTGAGCGTGGCTACAGTCTCTTCTTCGAGTATCTACCCAGCCCCGAGCTGGCGATCGGAGCTAGCAGCCTGGCGACGTTCGCAGACGAGGACCGCATCACGTTGCGTGAAGACGTGTGGCGCCAAGCGCACGGTCTGATCGGCCGCGCCAAGCTTTTCGATTCGCTGGCGGTCTACGGCGAAGCCGACCTGCTTTTGACCACGGACACGACCACGGGCTACACCGGCTTCGTGCAGTTCGACTACGAGCTCGTCCAGGGCCTTCATTTCATGGTCACGGGTGAGGTATTGGACCAAGGGCTCGCGGGGGAAGAGACCGACACCAACCAGCAGACCGAGGGGCGCGGGAAACCGCGCTTCGGCGCCTGGGGATCGATCGACTGGTTCTTCTACAGACAGTTCGAGCTGCGGCTCGACGCCATCAAGCGTCAAAGCGCTGGGACGCAGCTATTGGCTCAGCTGCATTTCTACCTCTGACGGCGAGCGCAGGCTTTTGAGCCGGCAACGCTCAGCGCGGAGGGGGCTCGGGCACCTGCAGCGTCCGATCCAGCCAATAGAGCGATTCGAGGGAACCTGCGTTCCGCATCCAGCGGGAGGTGTGACCGCCGTCTCTGAGTTCGAACGAAGCGTCGATGTTGCTGCGTCTCAGGGCTTGGTAGAAGGCCTGGTTCGACCAGCGGTAGGTGTCACGCGTCGAGGTTACCACGCGCACGGGTCTGCTGCGGCCACTGCCGAGCCGTGCGAAGGCGCGCTGCAGCAGCCACGCGTAGGGCTCTGCCTGCGATCGTTTGATCGCGATCTGGATGCCGCAGAAAGCACCGAACCGTTCCGGGAAGCGCCACATCAGCTCGAGCCCCACGAGCCCACCCATGCTCACACCGGTGAGCCCTAGCGCCTCGGGCGCGGTCGAAATCGGCGCTAGCTGGGCGACGGCGGGCAGCAGCGTTTGCTGCATCCAGTCCGCGTAGGCCGTCAGGGCCTGGCCCAAGTTGCGCTGAAAGTATGGGATCGGCGTGACCGGCGCCACCAATACCATGCCTCGAAAGGGTGTCGCCTGCAGGCTATCGCTGATGGCCTGGACTCGCGCGGCTCCGAGGGCTGCGGTGTGCGGTACCTCTCCGTGCGCCAGGCTGCGATAGGCGCCCAGCGCGTCGTACTCCGAGCCCCAGGCTGACAGCGCGCGGCTGTCGGCGAGCGCCTGCGCGTAGCCATGAAGCAGGACTGCGACGGGCCACTCCTGGTCGCCTGTCAGTTCATGTGGGACGTAGACGCGGGCGCGCTGCATCGAGCGCTCGACGCGATCGAAGCTCAGCTCGTGGACCGCGAATTCGCTCGCTGTTTCGTCCGCTGGAGCCTGCTCGACGCGGGCTTTAGCGACCGCGGGCACTGCACAGGTGGCGAACGCCGACAAGAACGCGCGTCGACTGGCGAGCATACCTCACCATCACTAGCGGTCCCGGGACCCGGAAAATTTAGAGAGCGCGTGAGTTAGCCGGGAGCGCCCGCTTCACCGGCGCCACCGGCTTCACCGACGCCACCCGCTTCGCCGGCGCCACCCGCGGCCCCGCCCGTGGTATTCGTCGCGCCGCCGGTGCCGGGGCTTCCCGCGCTGCCACCGGCGCCAGGCTCGGTTCCACCGCTGCCGCCCGCACTGGTGCCGCCGGCGCTCGTCGTACTGCCGCCGGTCCCGCTGCCACCCGAGCCGCCGTTGCTGCCGCCGCTACCCTCGTTCGGAGGGGGAATGTCCGTGCGATCGACGTCAGTGATCAGGGTGCAGCTGGCAGCGCCCAGAAGCGCAACGCTGGACGCAATAAGTACGGTACGAGCAAGACGCATAATCGTAATCCTCTGAGATTCCGGCGCCATTCTGGTCTAGGGGACTTCGAGAGTGCAAGGGCTAATCCGCCTTCGTCCCGGTCCCAGAGTCGCGCCGGGCCACGGCGAGCGGTTGCCTCAACCGCTCGAAAAGAGGCGATTTAGTGGCAATGCCGGCGACGAGCGCCGGTTTCACGCGCTCTTGCCCCCGAGCCGCTCCGCGAGCGAAAGCCCAAAGCAGCCGTTCGATGCCGCGAACCAAGCGTGGAGCCGAACGCCGCAGCGCGCAGCTGTCGAACCACCGAGGCACCGCCGGCGTAGGGCGTTTCGAGTTAAGCTGAAAGTCCGATGCTTGCCGCCGAACTGGACCAGCGCTTGCAGCGCACGTCGCGCCAGCTGTTCATCGAGGGCGTCCGCTTGGCCAAGGATGCACGGTGAAAGCGCACCTGTTCGACGGTACCTACGAGCTTTTTCGCGCGTTCTACGGGGCCCCGAGTAAGCTCACCGCTTCTGGTGAAGAGGTGGGGGCGACGCGCTCGCTCTTGTTGAGCCTGGCGGGGTTTGCCCGGCAGCCCGGCGTGACGCATGTAGCGTGCGCCTTCGACCACGTGATCGAGTCCTTCCGTAACGAACTCTTTTTGGGATACAAGACGGGCGAGGGCATCGATCCCGCGCTGTGGTCGCAGTTCCCGCTGGCAGAAGCCGCGGTGCGTGCGCTCGGGTTCGTGTGCTGGCCGATGGTCGAGTTCGAAGCCGACGATGCGCTCGCGACTGCGGCAGCCCGTTTTGCCCCCGACGTCGAGCAAGTCGTGATTCTGAGTCCGGACAAGGATCTTCTGCAGTGTGTGCGTGGTCAACGCGTCGTTACGCACGACCGCCTGCGCAACCGAACTTACGACGAGGCCGGGGTCATCGAAAAACTGGGAATATCACCGGCATCGGTCCCGGACTATCTGGCGCTGGTGGGCGACACCGCCGACGGCATTCCCGGCATCCCGCGGTGGGGCGCCAAATCCGCCGCGTGTGTGCTGGCTGAGTACGGGCACCTCGAACACATTCCCGACGACGACCGCGCGTGGACGGTCAAGGTCCGCGGTGCGCCGGCCCTCGCAGCCAACCTACGCGAGCTACGCGACGCGAGCCTGCTCTACCGAAAGCTCGCCACCTTACGCCTCGACGTCCCGCTCCCCGAAAGCCTCGACGACTTGCGCTGGGGCGGCCCCCGCCTGACCGAGCTCCACGAGCTGTGCCGCCGCATCGAAGACGACAGCGTACTCGGTCGCTTCGAAACCCACGAGCCCTAGGAACGCTCGAGTCGTTATGGCGCTGCGCCGGATTGCCAGGCTTGGCGGAGCTTTTCGGCGTCGACGACCTGCCACTTGCTGGTTTGAAAGACGATGGCGCTCTTGGGTACTTTGCCCATGACGAAGTCTTGCCGTGTGTGGCCCGAAACCAGGGTACGCGCGTAGCTCGTGAACGGTTGAAACGACGCTGATTTGGCCGCGAAATTAGAGCGATAGCGCTGCTGGTTGACCAAGAAGTGCGTCACGCCGTGCTCCTTGGCGTAAGCCAGTACGTCGCTCTGCTGCGTCGCGTACATCGCACGCAGGGTGGCGTGGCAGCGATCTTTTTGGCGGCGCCAAGAGTCCACGAACCATGGCTGCAACGTCTCGAAAGTGCCCATCGTGGCGCGCGCGCCGAAGTAGGGGATGCCGTCGCCGTCCATGGGATGTGAGGCAAAGCGCGCGTTCTTGGGCAAGGTCCGCACGAAGTCGTGGAGCGGACGCTCATCGTTCGCGTTCACGAACATACCGCTCGGCGCCTTCTGACCGTGCCCCGTGGTCGTCCACACCAAGAGCAGTACGAGCGCCGCCACGCTGTTGGTCAAAATCGCGCGTGGGCGGCGCCGCAGCGCCGGGAACAACCGCGCCGGTACACTGATCAACAGCGCCATTGCGGCCATTCGCATACCGAAGCTGTAGTAGCGCTCGGGCGAGTAGAGTGAGAACGCCAGTACGCGCGAGAGCAGGTACAAGATCACGGCGCCGGCAGTGAAGGCGAGCGCGACCGTCGGGCTGGGGCCCAGGCGCATCAACCCCAAGAGCAGCAGGCCCGCGAACAGAGTCGTCGCCCACACTTCGGCGTTGTTGCCGTAGGCGTCGCGGACGGCGTCGACGGGCGACTCTCCCCTGGGCAACAGCTGATCGATGTAGGTCTCGAGAAAGACCTTGCTCGGTTCGGCGAACGGTAGAATCCAGAGCCGGCCCGATTTGCCAAACGCCGGCTCGAGCTGCGCCTGTTCGAGCGTGTGTACCGGCCCTCCGTCGCCGCTCCCGAGCGCTGCAGGCAACACCGCGACGAGGCAGGCGGCACAGAGCACCGCGTAGCGGCGGAGTCGTCGCCAGACGACCCGAGCGCTCGAACTACCGAGACCTCGCACCGCGTACAACCCCTCGGCCGCCAGAATCAGCAGCAGGACCGTGGGGTAGCTGACGGCGCTGATGAGCGGGGCTCCGAAACGCGCCCAGCGATTGTTGGCGAGGATACCTGCGAGCCACAGGGCGAAGCACGGGAACCCAAAAGCCCTGGGCAGGCCCCCCGAGATGCGCTCGACCGCGAACCAGTCGTGAAGCAGAAAGAACACCAGCAGCACACCGGCACCGAGACCCGCGCGGCGCGAGCGCCACAAGACGGCACCGGCGACGAGTATCAGCGCGAACGCGAGCGCCTGGACGATCTTGGGGGCGACGAACACGTCGCTGAACGGGACCAGTACCCGATAAAGTGCGTGCACACCGAGCGGGACCATGTCCAGCATCTCGTTGGCAATGGGGTCGTCCGCGAGGGCGGGGTCGCTGTCGTAGCGATGGAACGGAATCAGGATCGTACGGGCGTCATCCGACTGCAGGTCGGGGTTCAGAAGCATCGGCTGGTTGAAGCCCAGCCACACACTGGCGTAGGCCGCGAAGCTGGCGAGTACGGCCACAGCGCTCACGATGTGCAGCGCTCGCTGCGCGCGGGCGTGCAGGAACAGACGCCCGCAACGCCTGCCGATGCGCCCGAGTGGTGCCCCAACCGGCGCGAGCGCCCGCGCGAGCCGCGTACCGAAAGGCGTGAGGATGCTCGCCACGGACGCACGCAGTGCTCCCAGAATATGCGTGACGCGCTCGACAAGTCCCATCAGGGTCCCATGGCCTGCTAGCACCGTCTCCGCGGGAAGTCCCCAGAAAACTGGGGCCAGGCGCAGGGGCTGCGTCAGCTGGACAGCAACGATTGGGATGGGGTAAGGGTCGGGGATGCAGCGTGCCCTCATGGCAAACGCTCTGGGTGTCTTCAAGCGTCACTGGCAAGATCTCGTCATCGTCACCGCGCTGATCTTGCTGTCGCTTTGGGTGCGCCGGCTGACGCTGTGGGACATCGAGGCGGGGGGCGACGCGATCCGCAAGTGGTTCTTCGTCAAGCAGTGGTCGTTCGCGAACTCCTTCAAAGAGATCCCGTGGAACCATCACCTGGCCCGCTTCGGCATCAACTTCTGGGCGTACGTCGCGCAGAAGATCTGGGGCACCGGCGCGCCGGTGTACTTCATCGCTCCGGTCGCAGCGGCGACGCTGGGCGTCGTGTTCTGCTACAAGCTGGGGCAAGAGCTGGGGGGTAGACTTGCCGGCCTCGTCGCGGCGCTCTGGTTTCTGACCCTCGAACCCATGGAGCGCGCCGGCTCGCAGCTGCTTCCCGAGGCGTTCGAGGCCACCTACGTGGCTGGCGCGGTCTACTTTCTGTTGTGGTACCTGCGCTACCAAGGCCCGCTCCGATGGCGGCGTGTGCTGTTGGCTCTGGTGGGCCTATTCTTGTTCGGGGCTTACCTGGCGAAGGTCTCGAACCTGCTGTTCGCCCCAGGGATTCTGCTCGCGGCGTGGTTCTTCGGGGGTGCTCGTCGCGACGTGCTTGCGCTCGCAGCCGCCCTCGTGGGCTGCTTCCTGCTCGAGACGCTCTGGTACAACATCTTCACCGAATACAGCTCGCAGTTCGCCGTCATCTCCGAATCACATCGCGGCGGCACCATCCGGGGCGTGGTGCGCACGATTCACAAAGCGACGACCAGCGTGCAAGGCGCGGACAGCGTCACCGACGCCGTCGCGAAGAGCGCGCGACAAGCCGAGAAAGAACTCGACCTGATGGCGCTGCTCTGGAAACTCCTCGAGCGCTATCAGGTCGCGTGGGAGAGCATCAAGTTTCCGCTGTTCATGTTCCTCGGTACCTCGCTGGGGCTGGCGGTGTTCGCGCAGCAAACGCCGGCGAAAGCCGTGGCGCTCATCGTCTTCTTGCAGTTGATCCTCACGACCTTCGCGATTCGCCAGATCTCGCCGATCAAGGTCTGGCTCAGCAACGAGCCACGTTACATGATCGTGCTCTGCCCCCTGCTCATGGCCACTAATTCGGCGTTCTTCGTCGGGCTCGCGCGGCGTGGAGTGAAGCGAATCGCTCTCTGGGTTCGCGGGCGCTGGTCCCTCGGACCCGCAGCGGGTCGCTGGGCGCGTGTAGTGGTCATCGCTCTGGCTCCGCTGTGTGCCGTGGTGTCGGCGGCGCTGATAGCCAATCACTACTACCAAGCGAACGGCGCTCGCACCTTTCGCAAAGGCTTTCCGCTTCGCGGCGTGGAAGCGGCGCAGTACCACTACAGTAACGCTTACGTGCGCGGGCTGCCCATCGTCGAAAAGCGGTCGAAGGAGAAGAAGGCGCTCCGGCTCATCTACTCCGTCTATCTCGAAGATCGCTTGATCCGGCGAGGCGATCGGCTGCCCAATTTCGAAGACGCGGTCGCGCGGCTCGGTGGCAGCTACGACTGGCTTTCGAAAGCTCCCGCGACCTACGCGGCGGACGCCGAAGCCAAGCTCAAGCGCGATCGGAGCTGTGCGTACGTGACGCACCTGCGCGGACGGTACGTGAATCGGACGCCCACCAAAAAGCTCGCGCCCGACTGCCGCGCCGGAAGCGGCGCCGCCGAAGAGTAGCGCGCTCGATGGGCGGCTCGATAGCCGATCCCCGCGGACCGCTTGGGTCCGAGCGCGTTCCGCTGCTACTCTTGCCGGCATGAGAGTCCACTCGCTGAGCTGCGCACTACTGCTCTCGTCGGCGGCTTCCGCTGGCGCTCAAGAAGCCCCTGCTGGCACCACCCCGGCGTCCCCGCCGAGCAACTTGGAGGCGGGTGGGTTGCGTCCGCCGGAGGCGGTCGACTCGCAGCAGCCGACACAGCAGCCGGCGGGGGAAGCTCAAGTAGAGACAGAGCTCGAGAAGGCGGACTCCGAGGACACCGGTCGCGGTCTGGAGTTCGTCTGGCTGAATGGCGAGGTCGGCTATCAGATCGTGGGACTGCAAGCGCTGAGCGACGGCGACCTGGTCGATGGTACCGTGGTCGAAAACAACCAGAGCGGGCTGGTGTTTGGTGGCGGCCTGGGCGTGAGGTTGTTCGTGATCACGCTCGGCGCGCGCTTTCGTTACGGCAGCTTCGACGCCTGGAACATGTGGTCGGTCAATGCAGAAGGCGCTTTTCACGTCCCGCTGGGCAAGCTCGATCTGTACTTCGCGCTGAGCGCTGGCTACGTGTCGCTGGGCGGGTTTCAGACTGACTCTGGCGGCGGCTCGTCCGGTTTATCCGATCTTGCGGTGAGTGGTTTCGACGTGCGCGCGAGCGCGGGCCTCGACTACTACTTCAGCAACACCTTCTCGCTGGGAGTCAACCTTGGCGGCGAGGCGCTGTTCCTGAGTCGCTCTGCGCTGGATGTTCCGGCCGGCACCAGCGGTTCCCTCGCCGTCTACGCCGAGGACGGTTCCAGCGTTGGTGCGGCGTTCACCCCGACCGCCGTCGTGGGCTTGCATTTCTAGCAATGACGGCGTCGAGCGTGCTCGCGGCGCTGGTGCTCGGCGCGCTCCCCCTCGGGCTCTGCCACGTAGTGTGGCATCGGATGGAGCGCGTGCGCTTGCTGCCGCGTCGGCCCGCCTACTTCATGCTGGCGGGCGGGGTACTGTTCGGCGCGCTTGCCGCCTACGGCGAACCCCTCGCGCTCGACTGGATGGAGCTGTCGTTTCAAGCGGGCGAGGTGGGGGCGGGGCCCGCGCTCTCCGCGATGCTCCTGATGGCGGCGCCGCTCGAAGAGGCGCTCAAGGCACTCGTGGTGTGGCCTTTGTACGTCCGGCGGCAGCTGCTCACTGCACGCCTGGGCTTGGCGTTCGCGATGTGCGCTGGGGCGGGGTTTGCAGCGGGCGAAGCTTCCGTGCTCGCGCTGTCTACTCCGTTCGATGTGCTGGTAGCCGTGCGTATCCTCACGCTCGCGCCGGCGCACCTGTTCTTCGCCGGGCTATGGGGCTTCGCGCTCGGGGCCGGCTACGGCGGGCGCGATCGCTGGTTTCCGCTCGCGTGGAGCGCTGCCGTGTTGCTGCACGGCCTGTACGACCACCTGATGCTAGCGCGAGGCCCCGCGTTGCTCTGGGTCGCAGTCCCGCTGCTGGGTTTCATGCTCGGCGCCGCCTGGATCGTGCTGCGTTCGGTGGCGCCCGACAGCGACGCCGCCGACGCTTCTTCGAAGTTTTCGCTGCTCTCACCGCCGAGTCTGAGCGAGATGCGCCGTGCGATTGCGCGCAAGGAGCGCCCGCTGATGCTGCACTGGATCGCCCTGGGTGCGCTGGTCACGCTCGGGGTGGTGATCGCGTCGCTCGCAGCTGCGATCTATCTGGGTCACCGCCTCGGGATCGACTTCACGCTCGCCAACGAGTCCGATCTGCAGGCTTCGGGCCCGCTGGTGCTGCTCGGGTCGGCGGTACTGTTGGCGTTCCCACTGTCCGGCTACCTCATCGCACGCGCCAGCTCCGCAGAGAGCGTGCTCGAACCCGCGCTCGCCAGCGGCGCGGCGATCGCCTTCGTGATGTTCATGCTCAGCGTCACCGAACCGGTGGCGCTGGTGGTGGCGGTCCTGATCGCGCCGTTGGCGTTCTCGCTGGCGTGCGGCGGGGCCTGGTTCGGGCTGGATCGGCCCTGACCCAGGCTGCCCCCACCCGGCGCGCGAGCGCGCGCCGCCTCCCCCAAGTTTGGCGCTGCGCGCCAAACGGGGGAGGAGCCCGGGGCTCGCTGCGGCGCACGACTCAGGATGGGTCGAGGTGGCCACGCGGGCCCCAGCGGCTTCGGCTCGGGCTCGGGACGAGGAGCAGGTTCGGGACGAGTAGTTATCAATTCGATAACTTCATCTCGCTCGAGCTGCGGTAAGTTAGGCGCGGGAGACGCTGATGGCGCTCCGACTGGCGGAGGCATGCGGCTACCTGCAGTCGGGGGGATCGGTCGCTCAGAATGACGCTTCAGCGCGGCCGGTCGCGCTCGAGGTGGCGTCGAACCTCTGCGCTCTGGAGCGCCGGGTCCGCCGGGATCGCGACGATTTCTTCGGGCTTCGGCGGGGCCGCGCTCCAGAGCGTGTTCATGTCGAACAGCACGAAGCGGCCGAGCAAGTGCGGGCCCTCGCTCACCCAGAGCTGCCGTTTGCCGGTATCCATCACGACGCCGTGGGTGGCGATGAGCGCGTCGATGGCGTTGCGGTCGCCGAGCGCCAGGGGCTGGCCGCGGGCTCCTGCTCGGTCACGCAAGAGCTGGACAGCGTCGGCGACCGTCACGCTGGCGGGCAGGGCAGCCAGCAGCTCGTCAGCGCGAGCGCGCCGAGCGAGCGTCGACGTTTCCTGGCGGACGCGCAGGTTCTTGGCATCGTCCTCGAGCGGGCCTTCGAAGTGGTTGGTGACGCTCGCGCGACCTTCGAGACGGCGGACGTGGTCGGGATGACCCGGCGCGCGCTCGACCACGGCCCCGTCGCCGCTGGCGTCGACCAGGATCACGAGGTGCGAGACCATGACGCCGCGTTCGGCGAGCACGCTGAGTGCTCGTTCGGTGCTGTCGGCTTCGCTGAGTACGCGTCTGAGGGCGTGCACGACGGGCTCGCCGTCGGCGCTGGGCTCAGCGGCGCGCGCTCCATGGACCACCACCGCGACGCCCGCTTGATTCATGCCGCTCATGACTCCGACGAGGCCCGGCCAGGCCACGGAGGCGAACGGGATCTTGCCGGTCTCGCGCACCAGAAAAACGGCCTTGTCGCGATCGAAGATCGGGTCGACCTCGAAATCGAAGTTCCGCGCCAAGAGCGCACCGGCACCGGCGCTGGCGTCTGCCGCGGGGAGCACGAAGCTGGTGCAGCCGATCAGCGGAGAGTGCTCGAACGAAAGGGCGATGTCGTAGAGCGCGTTCAGGTAGACGAAGCGCTGGAACGTCGCGAAAAATCCGGCGAACGGATCGGGCGAGAAGCCTCGGGCCATGGCGGCCAATTCTTCGAGCCGGGCGGGGCTCATGCCGCGGGACACGTTGCCGTAACGCAACAACGCCAGATCGAGGAGCGCCGCGCGCAGCACGACGCTGGGGACGACGCGCTCGAAATGATCGAGTAGCACGCGCTCGTTTTGGATCATCTGTTGCTGCATGAGATGCGCGTGAGAAAAGCCGATCTCTGCCGGCGTTCCCGATAAACGCGCTTCCCAGATCGCGCCTCGGCGGGTGAGTCTCGCCGAACCAAAGCTGCGCCCGCCATCGGCCGCCTGCACCAGCGCCTGCTCGGTGACCTGGACGCTGGGTGGGGTCACGTGGGCTCGCCAGCGGATGCCGGCATGGAGGGCGGCCACGGACGCGGTGGTGAGCACGAGCGCCAGCCACTTCTTCTTGTGCCTTGCCCAAAGCTTCACTTGGATCCCGCGGTTGCGGCGGTATATATCACACGTAATACGATGCGAAATGGATCGCGCCAGGGATGGAAATGAGTCGTGCGCACGCCAGCCGGTGGGTAAATCACCCGGATCGAGAGGTGTTCGATGGGCCAGCCCGCGCGCGCGGCCCTGAGCAGGACCTCGGCTTCGAAACCAAAGCCGCTCGCCCGTGCTCGGAGCGCCAGCGTCTCGCGTACGGGGTAGCGGCGCAGACCGCACTGCGTGTCCAAGAGCTGGCACCTGGCGAACGCCGACAACCAGGCGTTGGAGAATGCGTTCGAGCACTGGTTCGGGCGGGGCGCGCCGGCCGCTCTGAGATCTCGCACGCCGAGCACGAGCGCGGTCGGGTGGGCCGGGTGCGAGAACACCCGTAGCGCTTCGCTCGCCGGGTGCTGGCCATCAGCGTCCAGCGTGACCGCGACCGCGGCGTTCAGCGCCGCTGCCCGTGACAGCCCGGTTGCGAGCGCCGCGCCCTTGCCGCGATTCGATGGATGCTCGATCACTTCGGCGCCCGCGCGCTTTGCCTGTTGGGTCGTGGCGTCGGTCGACCCGTCGTTGACGACGATCACGCGAGGCAGCTCGCCCAGGGCTGCCTGCCAAGTACTGCGCAGGTCGGAGACGACCTCGGCGATGGTGGCTGCGGCCTGATAGGCGGGGATGATCGCGAACGCGGGCGTCACGGAACCTCGTAGCTTTGGGTCGGGCACGCTAGCACAGCGTGCCCCGCGTTTCAGAGTAGCGAATCGACACGCGAGATTCTAAGGTTTCTGCCGACCTAGGAAACGCCGTGGACCTCGACCCCGACCTCGTAGCTCAAATCAGCGGGCGCGCGAAGCGTGCGATTCGAGCGCGCATGCGCGCTTTGCGCCAGGCGTTGCCTGCGGCCGCGCGCCGCGCTCGCAGCGAGCGCATCTGCGAACGGGTGCTGACGTCCCCCGAGTACGTGTCAGCCCGCAGCATAGCGCTCTTCGCTCCGCAAGCACTCGAGGTCGATGTCTCGCCGCTCGACGCCGCCGCCCGCGCCGCGCAGAAGCTCGTCTACTACCCGTTCATGGACCCGACCGAGAACGGTTTCACCACGGGGTTTCGTCGCGTCGATGCCTCCGCCGAGCTCACGGACCGCGGGCGCAAGTTCCTCGAGCCTGCGCCGGGGCTCTATCAGGCTGAGCGCGGAGACATCGATCTGGTGATCGTTCCTGCGCTCGCGGTCGCTCCCACGGGTCACCGGCTAGGCTATGGCTCGGGTTACTACGACGCGACTCTGCCCGACGTTTGCCCGCCGGGCGTGGCTTTGGCGGTAGCCTTCGAGTTCCAGTTGCTCGCGGAGCTTCCGGTCACCGACGCTGACGTGCCCGTTCAGACGCTCGTGACCGACCAGCGCGTGCTGCGTATCCCCTGAGCGAAGGGGCCTTCCGAGAGGCCATCAGACTTACTTGGAGTATTCTCGGTCCCCGGTGTGCGCCAGCCGCTGCTCGCACTCGGCGGTGTTCTTACAGTTGCCGTACAACTCGTGCTTGTGATGCTTGATCTCGAAATTGTAGCGCGCCGCGATGCGCTCTTGCAGCTCTTCGATCAAGGGCTCTTCGAACTCGATGATGTGGCCGCACTTCTGGCAAATCAGGTGATCGTGGTGGGCCTCTTCGTCGGCGAGCTCGTAGCGCGTCGCATTGTCGCCGAAATTCAGCTCGTGCGCGATGCCACCGTCAGCGAGCATTTTCATGGTTCGGTACACGGTTGCGTAGCCGACCTTGGGGTCTTCGTGGCGCACACGCCCCAACAGCTCGTCGATCGTCAGGTGCTGGGCAGACTCGAAGAACTTGTCGATGATGAGCCGACGCTGTTCGGTGGAGCGCAAGCCTTGCTCCGCCATGTACACCTCGAGTTGACCGCGCAGTCGCTCGAGGTTCGGCGCGCGTGCAGCGGTCCCCACCTCGGCACCGGCATGAGACTCAGGGGGCCTTCTCGAATCCTGTGCGGTCACTCCTCACTCTTTACGGGCCTTTGCTGGGAGGTCAAGCGGTCCGTGTGCGCGCAGGGCTAGGGCCCCGAAAAGTGGGCGCCATTCTCGATGCGGTGCTGGGCCGTATTTCTGGCGCTGGCAGAAACGAGTCGTTCAGAGGCTCTGCCTCAGTTCCTGTCGGACCCCTGTCCGCGCGCCCGGTACAGGGCCAGGCAGCCGGCAGCAGTGGCGGCCAGCGGCGCTAGCAGAGGAGGCACTAACGAAAACGTTACGGCTAGCGCGCCTGCCACCGCGGGCGTGAGCGCTGTGACCAGGCCCGAGCGAGCTTCTTTGCGGGTGTCATGCGCCAGGCGGATGGCGAACGCCGCTTCTTTGATGTCGTCCGAGGCGAGCTGCACCGACCACTCAGCCGTGGTAGAACCCGCCGACGAGAGGGCTACCGATACATCCGCGGCGCTGAGCGCGCCGTCGTCGACGGGGCTGCGACCGATGACCGCGACACTGCCGCCACCAGCGGCGAGGCGCCGAATCTCTTCGCCGCGGTCAGGCGGCAGGATTTCGGGGCGAACGTGCTCGATGTCCAGGGTGCGGCCGAGCGCTTCGCAAGTCTCGCGAGCGTCGCCCGAGAGTAGCACCGGCTCCACGCCGACGTCCGCCAGATACTGGACCGCGGCTCGCGCCCCGGGACGCAGTCCGTCCTGAAGTCCGACCACCCCGACAAGGCGGCCTCCCAACGCCACCAAGAGTACGGAGCGGCCGAGGCCTTCGAGCTCGTTGATCTTGGTCTCGGCGCTGGCCACGCTGACGCGTTCCTGCAACATCAGCGCACGGCTGCCGACGACCAAGCGCTGGCCGCCGGAAGAGACCGCGGTGATGCCCAGCCCCGGCTGCGCCGTGTGGCTTCTGGCACCGTCGGGGCGGACACCCCGAGCGCGCGCCGCCCGTAGCATCGCCGTGGCCACGGGGTCGCTGGCGCCGCTCTCGGCGCCTGCGATCAGCGCGAGCACGGTACTGGCGTCGTGCTCGCCGATTGGCTCTACGTTGGCCACCTCCGGCTCACCGAGCAAGAGCGTGCCTCGTGCGCAGAACGTCGCCATGCTCACGCGGCCCGCGGTGTCGAGGGCTTCGGCGGTGCGGAACGCGACGCCTCGGCGCAGTCCATCGAGTACGCCGCGCGCCACAGCGAGCGCCGCGATCTGTGCGATGGCCGGGTGCGCCACAGCGGCCTGCGCCGCAAGCGCGAAGAGCGCGATCGTCATGGGGTCGGCGTTGGCCGCGAATGAGGTGAGGCCGGCGAGCCCGGCCGCCAGCGGTGCTGCTCGCTCCGCGATCAGCCGGCCCGCCCGGGGCAGCGGCGCCAGCAGATCGGCGCGCCGGCGCGGGTCGTTGGTGAGGCGCACCCAGGTGCGGTCGTAGCCCGCCCAGCCCACCACCACGCGGATGCGGCCGGTCAGCACGCGCGCGCCAGCGACCACGATGTCGCCTTCGGCGCACTCGACGCTCCCGCTGGCCGTGAGCCAAGGCCTGAGCGTGGCGCCGCCGGCCGAGATGGTGCCGTCAATCGGGATGATTTCGCCGTCGTCTACCACGATCTCTTCGCCCGGGCGCAGATCGCGGGCGCGCACCGGTGCGATCTCTTCGCCTACGACGCGCTGGCTCTTGTGCTCGAGCAACGCGGCGATCCTTGCGCGTTCCGCGTCGATGGGCCGGCGCGCCCGGCGCACGAGCCAGAGGCTCAGGGCGAGCATGCCCACGATGACGGCGCTCAGCGTGATGGCCCCTTGCACCATCGGCTCTTCGAGCAGAGTGCCGGCGATCGCCGTGATCGTCGCCAACACCGGGGCGGCCAGCACACTGAGGGGGTGTGGCTCGCTTTCGTCGCGGTCGCCCATCAGGCCTTGAGCTACGAGTGACGCACACCCGACGCACACCACGACCAGGCGCGACACCAGCGCGGCCTGCGAATCGCCTGCCAAGAGCAGGGCGATACCCAGCGCCCCGCCGAGCATCGCCAGGGTCAAGAGCAGCGAGCCGATGTCGGCCGCGCCTGCGTGCGCCCCAGCGGCAGGTTCTTCTGGGGGGGCCAGCGGCTCGGTCGCGCTCGGAGTTTCGCGAAACCCAGCAGGGTCCAGCCCGTCCTCGTGAATCAGGCTGTTCAGCTCGGTGGCGATGTGCCTGCGCGCTTCGAGGCGTTCATCAGTGCTCAGCGCCGTCTTGATCACGAACGGGGAGTCCGACGGGCGCCGCCGCCGAGGCTGTGGTAGCGGTGTCAGGCCCGCGATGTCGAAGCTGCCGGCGCAGCTGGCGCTGCAGAAATACCGAAAGCGCTCCTGCAGCATCCTGACTCGTTCCGCGCGCAGCGGGTCGACCGCAGTGCCGCACGTGGCGCAGGCTACGCTGCCCGAGACCGGGAACGACGCGCGGTCGGGCTCTTGGGAGGATGCCTCTTCGACCATGCCGGCTCACTCATCGCTCGCGAGCGCCCACGCCAGGATGGCCTTGGAGGTGTGCAGTCGCGCCTCCGCTTGGTCCCAGACGTGGCTGTGCGAACCCTCCAGGACCTCTGCCTCGATTTCTTCGCCGCGATGCGCGGGAAGACAATGCAGTACCATCGCGTCGGGCTTGGCCAACGCCAGCAGCTTTCGGTCGAGCATGTAGCCTTCGAACGCCTTCAGGCGAGCCGCCTGCTCGGCCTCTTGCCCCATGCTGGTGAACACGTCGGTGCTCACCACGTCGGCGCCGGCGACCGCTTCGCGAGGAGAGCGGACGACCTCCACATCGGCCCCCGCGGCGCGGGCGCGAGCCAGGAGCTGCGCGTCGGGGTCGTAGCCCTCGGGGCAGGCCAAGCGCAGACGCAGCTGGAGCAAGCTAGCGGCTTCGAGCCAAGAGTTGGCCATGTTGTTGCCGTCGCCGAGCCAGGCGTAGCTCAAGCCCTGGAGGCGGCCCTTGGCCCGGCGCACGGTCTGCAGGTCGGCGAGCAACTGCATCGGATGCCCCTGGTCGGTGAGGGCGTTCAACACGGGCACCGAGCTGTACTGCATCAGCTCTTTGATGCGCGACTCATCGGCCGTGCGAAACGCGATGGCGTGGACCATGCGCGACAGCACGCGGGCCGTGTCGCTCAGTGGTTCACCGCGCCCGAGCTGGGAGGTGGCCGACGTGATGACTACAGGGTGGCCGCCGAGTTCGACCACGGCGACCTCCAGCGAAAGCCGAGTGCGCGTCGAGGCCTTGTCGAAGACCAGCGCTACTGCCTTGTTGCGCAGCGGGTGTCCGGTCCCCTGGTTGCGCCGTTCGAGGAACCGGTCGGCGTCGTCCAGCACTGCGAGCAACTGCTGGCTGCCCAGGTCCGAGAGACAGAGAAAATGCCGGATCATGTGAGCCTTCCTACGACCTCTGCGACGATGCCTACCCCCTCGTCGACCTGTTCCTGCGTGATGATGAGCGGCGGTGAAAAGCGCAGTGCTCTGCCGCCCGCGACAGTGACTAGTACCCCGGCCTCGCGCAGATCGGTCACCACCGTGCGCGCGTCGACGGTTTCGCTGAGCTCGAGGGCCTGCAACAGGCCCTGGCCCCGCGCGCCGGTGACCGCAGGGTAACGGGTGAGCGCCGCGAGCCGCTCGCCGAGATAGGCTCCCACGCGGGCGGAATGTCCGGCGAGATCTCGTTTCTCGACGACGTCGAGCACGCTGAGTGCCACTCGCGAGGCGAGGGGATTACCGCCGAAGGTGCTGCCGTGGCTGCCGGGAGGCAGCGCGCCCGCGAGCTTCTCGGTGCAGAGCATGGCGCCGATGGGGACACCGCCGGCCAGCGCTTTGGCCATCGAGAGCGCGTCGGGCCGCACGCGGGGATAATGGTGAATGCCTAGAAAACGACCCGTGCGGGCGACTCCGGTCTGGATTTCGTCGATCAGCAGCAGCGCGCCCTGCGCCTCGGTGAGCTTGCGCAGCCCCTCGAGGAAGCCCGCTGAAGCCGGCACCACGCCGCCCTCGCCTTGGACGGTTTCGACGATGACGGCGGCGACGTCGGGGCCCATGGTCCGCTCGACGGCGGCGAGATCGCCGAACGGCACGTGGCTGACTCCCGGTAGCGGACCGAAGCCTTCACGGTACTTGTCCTGACCCGTGAGCGCCAGCGCGCCCAGCGTGCGCCCGTGAAACGAGTTTTCGAACGCGATCACGCGATAGCGCTCGACCTGGCCCGCGGAGTAAAAGTGGTGGCGGGCGAGCTTCAACATCGCCTCGTTGGCCTCGGTTCCGGAGTTGCCGAACAACACGCGCTGCATGCCCGTCAGGCGGCACAGGCGTTCGGCGAGCTCGATGTTCGGCTCGTTGTAGAAGTAATTCGACATGTGACCGAGGCGAGCCGCCTGCTCTTGCAACGCCGAAACGATCGCGGGGTGGGCGTGCCCGAGCACGTTGACCGCGATGCCGGCGTACATGTCCAGATAGCGTTTGCCGCTGGTATCCCAGACATAGACGCCCTCGCCGTGCGACATCACGAGATCGGGTTGCCGGTAGTTCGGATACAGGTGGGTTCGAGCCGACTCGAGGAGCTTTTCCAAAGGCGTGGTCATGGGGAAAGGGCAAGCACTACTAGAGCTTTCGCAGGTTTGCCAACCCCGAGGCGGCACGTTTTCCGTTCGAGCGCACGATGCCAGCGAAACTGCAAGGAAACACGAGCCGCGGGCGCTCGCCGCACCCGCTTTCGACTACCGGCGCGCCGCCAGGATACGCTGCGCCGCTTCGACGAAGCCCGCGCCGCGGGCGCCGCGTGTGATCCACTTCGGGGTAACGCTCGGTCTGCCGCTGAGATTCGACACGCCGATGCTCGCGGGGAACGCCGCGAAACAAGCCGCGTCGTTGCCGCTGTCGCCGATGAATCCGAAGGTCATGCGCGCCGTGGTCGTGTCGAGGCCCAGCTGGGTGCGGAGCACGTAGAGGCAGCCGGTAGCCTTGTCATGCGGGTCGAGGGTGATGTGCATGTGCACGCTCGACACCGTGGTTCGAGCCCCCAGGGCGCGAGCCCGCTCGCTGGCCCGCTCCACGATCGGGCGGGCGACACGCTGGTACTCTCCCACGTCGTAGGTGATGTCGCTGATCCGCGCGAGCGCGTCGTCCGTACGCACGAGTTCGGGAAACTCACGTTCGACTTCGACGGCGATGCGCTCGAGCGAATGCCTGGCCTGCTCGCGCGGGGCGCCCGACCACTCGTCGATGCAGCGCACCTGGCCGCAGCTGCGCACGTGACTGATCGCACCATTTTCCGAGACGACCGCGGCGACGGGCCACATGCGCGCCAGCACTTCGCCCCAACCCGCAGGGCGTCCAGTCGCCACCAGCAAGGTCAGCCCGGCTTCGCGCAGGTCGCTCAGCGCTCGATAGCTGGCAGCCTTCAGCTCGCCGTGATCGAGGAAGGTGTCGTCGAGGTCGAAGATGAGTCCTCGAAGCTTCGAGAGGCGTGCCGTGTCCGCGCGTTCAATCGGTTGCATGGGTGGGTTCCTGTTCGGTTCGAGGGCGCGGAGCGTGATCCAACCCCAGCCCCTTCCGCGCTTGGGCTACGATCGCCGGCCCCTCTGCGTGCATGTCCAATGCGAGTCGCTTGCCCGTGATTCGCTCGAGCGCGTCCCGGGCAAAGAAGCGCAAGAGCGGGAAGTCGTGATCGAGCTGTGCGGCGATCGCCTCGACGGCGTCGGCACGTCGCTCTCGCCCGAGCACGTGGATCGCCACCACTTGTTCGTGGGGTTTCCCACGAGCCAGCGTCGCGGAAATCGCGTTCACGTCGAGGCTTGGCCCGTACAAGCGCTCGAGCGCATCGCGGTCGTAGCGCCGGGGCCAGAGCCGCTCCATGTCGGTGACCAGTTCGCGTACGGTCTTGTCCGTGTGGCAGAGCGCGCATTCCAGCGGCCGATCCTGCTCCACCCGGGCGCGGTCGGTAGGCGAGCCGATGCGATGATAGCGGGTCAGGTCATAGTCGAGGGCGACGTTCTTCTTCGGCATGTGACAGGCCACGCAGGCGCTGCCCTGGCTGGCGGCGCCGTGGTGGGTGTGGCCACTCAGGCCCTCCGAGGAGCGGTAGTCGCTATGGCAGCTGGTGCAGACGGAATTGCCTTCCACGCTTTCGAGGCGTGCGCTCTTGCTCGAGTCGTCGTTTCCGTGCGGATCGTGACAGTTCGTGCAGGCCAGCGCCGAGCTGCAGCCGCCTAACAGAAAGTCCCGGGCCTCCCCCGAGTTCATGCTGCTGCCACCGGGATCGAAACCTCGTTCGCCGCCTTCCCACGTATACGGGTAGCGCGAGAACAGCACGGTGTGGCACTTGGCGCAGCTGTGCGTCATGGCGGGCGCTTCGGACACGCGCCGCCCGGCTGCCGTACGCACGCTGAGGAAAGGGGCGCTGGGGAGGAAGCTCGGGGTCACCCCGCTGGGGTTTGCGACGTGGGCGCGCGCGCCGCCGTGGCACGCCTCACAACCGACGCCGATCTCGACCAGGTGCGCTTCCGTGAAGTGCTCGTGGGTGGCTTCGGAGGCGGCTTCCAGCAGTGACGGCAGATCGTCACCCTCGGGTGCCTCTGCGTCCATCCGCTCCAGCTCGTCGGTGAGCGCGCGCTCGAACGCGTCGGGGTCGGTGACCGCGTACGCGAGCCTGCGATCGGAGGGAAGTTTGAGGCTGGCGGCGCCCTGGTAGCTCGGGGCGCCGACGCCGTAGAGTTCATCGTAGTAGTTGGCCAGCCACGGGGTCGTGTTGTGGCAGAAAACGCATGAGGTGCGCCATTTCAAGCCGCGCCGGAGCGCGCCGCGCTCTGGCGACATCACCGAGTAGCCTTTGTAGCGCCAACTCTTCTCGAACAATAGGTAAGAGACGGGCAGTATGCGCTCGTCGCTCGCCGGCGAGGCGTCGGGCCGCGCCGCGGCGACCTGCACGCCCGCGTAATCCTCGCGGTAGCGGCCGCCGATCACTTTGGTGATGCGGTACCAGGCGCTCGGGTACGCTCGCGACTCGAGGTGCATGTAGTGCTCACCCGCCTCGGTCACCATCGTCGCGACGTCGCCCTTGAAATGGAACTGGGATCCATCGAACGGAGCCTGACTGACCCCGCGCTTCGACGGGCGCGTCATCTGGTGCATCGGCGAACGACTCCAGCGCTCGAAGATTGCCGGGTGGCAATCGGCGCACGCCTGACTCCCCGCGAAGTCGCCGTAGAGAACGTTGCTCGCGCTCCGGCCGTCTGGCGGCCGCGCTTCCGCCCGAGCCCCGGCCCGCTCGCCGCACGCGGCAACCAGGGGTACGAGGCACAAAGCGGCCAAGAACCCCAGCGGCCCATGCTTCAGCGCAGCACTGTTCATCGGTCCAGGGAAACCTCGGCGATCAGGGTACTGAGGTACAGGCCCTCGGGAAAGGCGGCAGGCACGGGATGGTCGGCATCCTGGAAGATACGCTCGAGCACGGTAGCCCGGCGTCCAGCGCGGGCAGCACCGACGGCCAGCGCCCGCTCGAGTTCGGCCATACCCAAACCCGCGGAGCACGAACACACCACCGCGATACCTCCTGGGCGCGTGGCGCGCAGGGCCCCCTCGGCGAGGGCTTCCATGGCCCGCAACGCGCGGTCCAGGGCGGATCGCTTGGGAGCGAGCTTCGGAGGGTCGCACAGCACCAGGTCGACGCCGCCTTGGGCCGCGGCTCGCTCCAGGGCCGCTTGGGCCTGCATTCGTTCTACGCGCATGCGGTCACCGAGCTGGTTCAGCGCGACACAGTGTCGGGCGACGTTCACGGCGAGTTCGCTCGAGTCGACGGACAGCACCTCGGTGGCGCCCCCGCGCGCCATGCTCAAGCCTGCTGCACCTATGTACGAATAACAGTCGAGCACCTGGCGTCCCCGCGCGAGCTCGCCCAGGCGCTTCCGAAGCTGCCTCAAGTCCAGGTAGAATCCGGTTTTCTGCCCGATCTGGAGCGGCACTTCGAAGCGCAGCCCGTGCTCCTCGAAGCGCAGCGTGTCGAGCGCCTCGTCCCCTGCGATCACGCCCGTCCCCGGCTCGAAGCCTTCGAGGGCCGCGCTCTTCGGGGGCGTTCGGTCGACGATGGCACGTGAGGGGAGCAGGTTTTTGACCGCCTCGACCACCTCCGCCTGTCGCTGCTTCATGCCGAGCGTCGAGAACTGCAACAGGCTCACGTCGCCGAGCTGGTCCACCACGAGCCCCGGCAACCCGTCCCCCTCTGCGTTCAGCACGCGGAAAGCGTCGGTGCCGTCGCCGGGCAGGCCGAAGCGTTGGCGGCGGGCCAACGCTTCGCCGAGGCGTCGGAGCAGGAACGCCGCGTCGAGCGGCTGCTCCCCATCGCGGGTGTAGAGCCGGACCCGAATCGCGGACGCCGGCGAGTACAAGCCGCGTCCGAGTACGTGGCCTTTGGCATCCAGCACCCGTACTTCATCCCCGGCGGCGGCCTGACCGGTGATGCGCTCCACGGCCTGCGCAAACACCCAGGGGTGGCCTGCCCAAACCGGGCGCACCCGACCTGCCTTCAGTACGACGTCTGCCATAAGGCCCGCATAGGCCGGAGCGCCATGCCGTGGCAAGTTCGGCCTCGATTGCTACTTTAGCGTGGCGTGATGTTGGTTCACCGCATCCAGTTCGCCGGCACGTTGGTCGGCGCCATCGGCAGCTTGCTGTGTCGTTCGGTGGCCGCCGATCCTTCTGCTGAGTGTCCCACCGGGTGGTTTTGCGAACCCGCTCCGGCGACGGACGCTCCGCGGCCTGCTCCCCCGGAGTCAGCTTCCCCGCGGATCGAATCAGCGCCGCCAGAATCCGAGGCGCTTGCGAGCCCCACGCTCGACCGCGACGGCGCTCTGCCCGACATGGACACGTACGAGCCCAAGCCCGCGCAGGGCGATCGCTCCTGGGGCGTGCAGCTCAGGTTCGATCTGCCGCTGATTGACGCCGGCGATTCGCCGGCGCATCCGTTCATGGCGGGCCCGGGCCTGGGGTTCTTGTTCTTGCCCCTGGACCACATCGGGCTCGAGCTCGCCGTGGACAGCGCTTTCGGTCGCGACGCGCTCGACGCACAGCGTCGCGAACTCGCGGTGTCAGGCGCGCTTCTGGCGTTCTTCGACACCCATCGGCTGGTTCAGGTCTTTTTGAGCACAGGACTTTTCCACAGCTGGGCCGAGGTCGAGCCGCGCGCGAGTCATGCGCGGCATTATCGCTATTTTGGCGCGTTTCTGGGTTTGGGGGCAGAGCTGACGTTTCACCCGCTGACTTCGGCGTTCGCGCGGCTCGACGGGTTCATGCGCGGGCGCGTCGACGCGGGGGCGAGCAATGACCCCGAGTTCGTCCATTCAGTGACCGGCGAAACATCGAACTCGTCGGCAGGCGCGCTGCTGCGTGTTGGTGCGACACGCTATTTCTAAGTGTTCTAGTGATTCTGCGCCGGGTGCTTTCGAACCTGTGGATAAGTGCTGTGGACAAAATGACTTGTCCCCGCGCCTCGAAGCCGAGGGCGGGGACATGAGTCAGTGTCGAAAGACACCAGGTTAGCGTTACTGAACCAGGTCTTTTAGAGCCTTGAGTGCAGTTGCGCGGACCTTCTTGCTCGCCGGCTTGGCCGGAATCGTGATCGGCTCTTTCGTAAAGGGGTTGATCCCCTGGCGTTCCTTGGTCGCCGGCTTCTTGACGACGCGGAGCTTCACGAGACCGGGCACCACGAATTCACCCGGACCACGCGCGCCGAGTTGCTTCTTGATCAACCCAGAAAGCTCTTCGAACACGCGATTGACGCTCTTCTTGTCGAGATCGCAATTGTTTGCCAGCTCCGCGATCACCTGAGCTTTTGTCAGCCTCTTGCCTGCCATACGTTTTCTCCTGTTCCTCTGCGGTAAATCAGACTGTTGACGCCGTCTCCCGCCATCCAGGTGCCCGCTTCAACCGGGGTTGTTGCGTGCACCGAAAAGGCACGCGACGGATAACAGCAGGCTTTTGGCCTTTCAAGCAAAAATCGGCAGCGCCGATCTGCGAATAGAGCTTGTTTGATGCTGTGCCGTGGCCAGTCGGTGTGTTTCACGCCTACTTTCCACCTGCTTTCCGAGGCGCCACCCGACAGGCGATTGGCGCTCGCAGGGTTGTCCCCAGGGCGTCGCGAGTCCCGTCGCTTTGCCCTTTGAGAGCGCTGAGTTAGGGCGCATTTCGCAAGATTTATGTCATCCCGAAAATTGAGCCGCGTAAACCCTCGGTTCGCACGCAATTTTCGTGGGTCGGCCAGAAGTTTTGTACACCGGGCCGCTCCTTGGGGAGCGCTCGAAATCCCCCCTATTTTTTTTGGTGTCGCGGCCTCAAATCCCGCCGGCTGCGCGCACCAATCGACGCGTCCACTGATCCATTTCGCGCTTCTGGGCCTGCGTGCCGTGGTCATAGCCGCAGAGGTGCAAGAGGCCGTGGGCCAGCAAAAACCGCACTTCGGCCAACAGGGGCCGCTTGCGGCCGCGGGCCTGACGGGCAGCGGTATCGAGCGAGATCACGACGTCGCCGAGCACGCGCGGTTCCTCTCGATTGGGGGCGTCGAGTTCGAACGCGAGCACGTCGGTCGCTCGATCTTTCTGACGATGTTCAGCGTTCAGTTCTCGAATGATCGAATCATCGGTCAACAGAACGCTGAGCTCGGCGTCGAGAAGCCCCAGCTCGGCCAGCATTCGATCACCCAGCGTGCGAACACGTCTTGGGTCGAGCGCTGGCGCGCCTGGGGCTTTGCGGCGGACGAGGGTCGGCATTCCCAGTCTTTGGGATTCAGCCCTTGGGGATCTTCTTGGCGTCCTCGAGGAAGCGCTTCAGCCCGCTGTCGGTGAGCGGATGCTGCGCCAGCTGCGTGATTACCTTGAACGGCAGCGTCGCGACGTCGGCGCCCAAGAGTGCTGCTTGTACGAAGTGCACCGGGTGGCGCACGCTCGCCACGAGGATCTCGGTGTCGAAGTCGTAATTGCCGTAGATGGTGACGAGCTGCTCGATCAGCTTCATGCCGTCTTCAGCCAGATCGTCGATGCGCCCGACGAAGGGCGAAATGTAGGTAGCGCCCGCTTTTGCTGCCAACACCGCCTGCGCCGGCGAGAAGCACAGCGTGACGTTGGTCTTGATCTTCTCGCTGCTCAGGACGCGAGTGGCCTTCAGACCGTCGACAATCAGCGGGATTTTGACGACCACGTTCGGGTGCAGCTTGGCGAGCTCGCGGCCTTCTTTCAGCATGCCCTCGGTGTCGGTGGACAGAACCTCGGCCGAGACCGGCCCGTCGACGACCTCGCAGATTTCCAGGATCGCCTGTCGGATCGGCTTGCCCGCCTTGGCCAGCAGCGACGGATTCGTCGTGACGCCGTCGATCGCGCCCATTTGCGCCGCTTCCTTGATTTCCCCAATGTCTCCAGAATCGATGAAGATTTTCATGTTTGCCTCTGTTGGACCTGCTTGAACCGGCCGCCGGGGCCTCGGTCGCGTAGGCAGTACCCTCATCCGTCGGCCCGTGCAAGGCGCGCCTTGGAAACTTTCGAGGAGCGTGGACCGCTGCGCTGAGAAGCCGTGTGTTTTGACGCGGCGCCGCACAGCACCGCGTGGCCACCTTCCCCCAAGGTCTGCGGAACTTTCCAAAGAGTCGGGGCGGCAGTAGGTTTCATCATCGTGCCTCGTCCTTCTCGGCCCCCGGGCTTCGACATGACGTACCGCCCGGCGGAGTCGACGTTCGGTCCCCCGTTTGCAGCGCGAATTCCGTCGATGTTGTACCTGATAGTGGCGCTCGTCGTCGTACTCATGGTGGCAGCTGCCGAAGCCGGGCAGAGTGCGTCGCTGCGGGCCTACCTGATCGAGCGACCGCATCCAATCGAAGCGCGCACCTTCGCCGCGCTGTTGGTGCTGGGCGCCGTCGCGTCGCTGCTGCGATCGAACATGCGCGGCGTGCGCATTCGCGGGGACGCCGTCGAGTACCGTGACGTGGCGAGCCTGGGCTGGCCCAAGGTGCGCCGCTACAAGTGGGCTCAGATCGATCGCATCGTGTTCGAAGGGCAGGTCATCGCGCTCGATTTGTGGGACGGTACTCGGGCGTTCCTGCCGCTGGTGAGTGACGTGCGCGGCCTCTCCTCGGTGCTCGAGACCGTCGCGGCGGCGCGTGCGATTCCGGTGAAGGGCGGCGCCGGGCTCGATGAAATCCCCGATTCCGGTGAGTTCGACACCGACTCGCCCTGAAGTCCGGTCAGTCGCCCGCCGTGGGCGCGTGCAGCAGGGTCACCTTGCCCTGCAGCCGCTGACTCACCCAGACCTCGTTGTTCGCGTCCACGATGACCGCTCCGACGCCAGCCACGGATTCGACTAGTTTCAGCCCCTTCTCGGGGCCGAGGATGAACGCGCTATCGTCGATCACGTCCGCGAGCAGCGCGGTGTCGGCCCAGACGGTGACGCTGCGACAGGCGCTGGCAGGATACCCGGTTCTGGGATCGATGATGTGATGGTAGCGCTTGCCCCCCGAGGTGTACGCCCGCGCGTAGTCTCCCGCGGTCGAGAACGCGCGATCGCGCAGCTCCAGCGTCGCGAAGTAGCCTTCCTTCGAGCCGCGTGGATCCTGGATCCCGGCCACCCACGGCTGGCCGTCGGGTTTCGTTCCTGCCCCGTACAGGTCGCCGCCGGCGCGCAGCAGGAACGCCGTGAGGCCGCCTTGCCGGAGCACCTTGGCTGCGGCGTCGACGATGTACCCCTTGGCGACGCCTTCGAGGCCTAGCTGTTGCTCGGGTGCAATCTTCACGAGTCGCTCGGTGCGCTTGACCTCGACCTTACGAAAGTCGACGTGCCGTCGCAGGCGCAGAACTTCGCTCGCCTTCGGCGGCACCGGGTTCGGGTCCTGGGCGTCACCGAACTTCCAGAGTCCGCTCAGCGTTTGAAAGGTGATGTCGAAGGTGCCCTCGGAAATCGCGCCCGCCCACAAGCCCTTGTCGATGACTTCCAGCGTTTCGGGGCTCACGGGGACGAAGCTGCCGGGTTCTGCGTTGATGCGCGAGACTTCGCTGGTCTTCTGCCACGAGCTCATCAGCGCCTCGAGGCGCCGGATCTCGGCCATGGCGGCGTCGATGGCCTGTTGGATGCGTGCTTCACCGAGCTTTGGTGTGGTGTAGGCGATCACCGTGACGCTGGTTCCCATGGCCGCCCCCTTGAACTCGACCTTGGACGCTTCGAACTTCTGGGGAGCGCTGCTCGCTGAAGCGACCGGGGCCGCCGAGCGCGCAGGGGTGGGGCTGGCGCGGTTTTCGGCACAGCCAGGCATCGTGCCCAGCCCGATCACGGCAGCGAGTCCACCAAGCAGCCTGTAACAGCCGCGAACGCGAGGTAGGGGACTTCGGGTCATCGGTGAGTGCTGGCACGGCATTGCGCCACTCAGTCTGCTCGCGTAGCCTACCTTTCACTCAGATGTCAAAGCACTGGTTCGCGGTCCTGGCGGTGGCGGTACTTGCGCTCGGCGCGCCCGCCGTCGTCGCCCAGACGGTCGAAGGAAAGTCCTTGGACGATCCCAAGACCGAAGCGATGGCTTTCGACATCGCCCAGCGAACCATGAGTCCTTTCTGTCCGGGTCGGACCCTGGCGGACTGTCCCAGCGGCAATGCCACCGAATGGCGCCAGGACATCCGCGCCATGCTCCAGAAGGGCATGTCGCCGGCGGAGATCCAGAAAGTCCTGAACCAGCGGGCGGGCGAGAATCTCTCCGGCGCGCCCGAGAGCTCGCTCGGCTGGGTGTTGCCGGTGGCCTTGGTGCTCGGCGCCTTGGTCGTGTTGAGCTTGGTGCTGAGGCGTATTCGACGTGACGACGCGGACGACGCCGCCGCGGAGCCCGGGGTGTCCCGCACTCGCGAAGACGACGAGGACGCCGAGGACGACGAGGAGGCTGAGGACGACGACGAAGCCAAAGTGCCTGCCGCGCATCAGCGCTCCGAGAAGCAAGAGCGGGAGTTAGAAGAACGGCTGCGGCGAGAGCTGGCGGACGACGAGGCGTAGACTCAGTCGCCGTCCGGTGGTTGCCAGCCGTGAGGCGCCCAGCTGGGGTTTTGGTTCACTCCTTCCATCACGAGCGCGCAGCCGAGGTCGGCCTCCATGTCCAACAATACGATCGCGCGCACATTCGGGATCGAGAGTTCGAAAGCGATCACGCTGTTGGGGCCCCAGCTGGGCCTCGTGTACGAGCCGCCAGGATCGATGCGGCGGCCAGCGCATGGAAGCGTCGTCTCGCCGGCCTCGTAGAGCCAGAGTGAGGGGAACCCGGGTTCGCACTCGAGCTCCGCTACGACCGAGCCGGCGTCCGGCGACAGCGTCGGGTGAGTGATTGACATCTTCCCGTTCTCGACGACCTCGTGCATTTCACCCGTCCCGAGCTCCAACAACTCGATCTGGTTCTCGCGATCCATCACCAAGACGTCGCCGTCGTGCGAGAACTCGGGGTTCTGGTAGCCCCCCAGGCTGCAGTCGGGGCAGGTCGCTAGCTCCATGCTGACCCGTTCCTGCACATCGAAGAGCCACACGCCTCGATCCGCATGATACGCAAGGCTCCTACCGTTGGGGGACCATGCGGGTTGGTCACCCTCCACGAGGCCCTCGTCGTCGCCCGAGTTTAGGTTCAACACTCTGACCATCCCGTCGGCGACGTAGGCCAACTCCGATCCGTCGGGGGAGAGCACGGGGTCGCTAGCGAGCACGTTCTGGGGAGTCAGGGGTTGCGGTACAGTACCCCCCTCGGACTCGACTGCGTAGATGCGGCGCTCCGACTCGCTGGTGCCACCGTCGGAATCGAACACAAGCCAGCGCGAGTCCAAAGCGTCGCCTATGTCGCAGGCCCTAGGCGGCAACGGGCCTGCTGTGTTCGAGGCGGTGCCCACGTCGTCGCTGCTAGCGCTGCCGCTGCTGCTGCTATTATTGTTGCTGTTGGTACTGCTCGCTCCGCCGGTAGCTGAACCATCCGAGGCGCCGCTGCCGTCAGAGCTGGTCGAATTGGAGCGCCGCGACTCGCCGGTCAACTCGCCGACGTTTGCCGTGTCGCTGCCACAACCGATCGCCCCGAGCGCCGACAAGAGCAACACCCATGCAGCGCCCGCCCGATCCCTAGCTTGAATCATGGTCATTCGTTCGTCCCACTCCTATCCGCCTCCCATGGCGAACACAAAGTTAGTGAGCGCCCGCTGTCGGTTCCGTCTCCGGAAAGCGACCCACCTCGGGCCTGCGCTCGCACGCCGCACGCACGCGCTCTCGATGGACCGACGTCGGATAACGTTCGAGGAATTGCCGGAGCTCGACCGGCGCGTTCCCGGAACTGCACGCGAGAATGGTGCGCGTCGCCAACCGCTCCTCGAGCAGGGCGCCGCCGGGATCGGTCGCTTCCAGTTCGTTCAACGCGCGCGCTGCGGACTCGGTCTCTCCGCGATGCAGTGCTTGCTGGGCCGAGCGCAAGCCCGCGATCTCGCGCTCTAGCGCCGGGGTCAGGGGGGCTTCGGAACTCCGTGCCATGAGCGATGATGGCTGTACCGGACGCACCGCGCCCGAACCTGTCGTGGCTGGTTGCAACTGCGACGCTGCGTCCGAAGTGGTGCTCGCCGGCGGCTCGTCGGCACTCACTCCTGGAGCTTCGCTCGAGGCGGGCCTTGCGTTCGCGCGATTCGCAGCGGGGCTCGTCCGGACCACGGAGGCGGTTGCCGGAGTCGAAGCACTCGGCTGGTTCGGGCTGGCCCCGAAGAGCAGAGCCGATCCCGTCGCCATGGACCCGACCACGATGAATGCAGCGCTTGCTTGCACCATCAGTGCCTTCACGGTCGCGGAAGCTGCGGCCCCGGCCGTCGTCGCGACACTGCCCGCGATGCCGCCCGCAACGATGACGCCACGCGCGACCAGCGCGCGTCGGACGCGCCGCGTATCGGCTGCGTCCGGGTCGTGACCGTCGCGAGCCAACTCGAGCCATTTTTCGGCGTCCTCGTTCCAAGTCATCGTGGTGCTCCCGCCGTCTGTTTGTTCAACGCCGCGACGAACGCTTGCCTTGCGGAGCGCAACCGCGAGTAGACGGTGTTCAGGTTGACCCCAAGCGCTCGTGCGACCTCCGGGGCGGGTACTTGTTCGAGCTCGATCATGACGAAGACAGCTCGGCGCGAATCGTCCAGTTGCACGAGGAATCGCTCCAGGAACTGCAGAGCCTCCTGCTGGGTCACGTGATCGAGCGGGCTCGACGCGACCGCGGGCTCGTGGACGAAGGACTCTGGGAGCGGAACGGAGCGCCGATCTTTGCGGCGGTACTCGCGCGCGACGTTGACCGCGATTCCGAACAGCCACGTGCGGTAGCTGGACTGGCCACGGAATTCCTTGTGGCGCCGGAGCGCCACCATGAACACGTCCTGTGCGGCGTCGTCCAAAAACGATTCGTCGAGGCCGAAGCGCCGCAGCGTGCGCCATACCAACGGAAAATGCTCGTCATAGAGCTGCCCCAGCTCGAGCGGAGCTAACTCGACTTTGCCGTTCGCGGAGCCGCAACTCTGGTCGCGCTTTCCAGGTTCAGCGCCGCTCGTCGGGGGGAGAGGGGCATCGGCGCCTGTAGGCTCGGAGGCAGAGGCGTTGAGCGGCACGGCGCGCATGACACTACTAGTGCCAAGTGCTGCCCGATCCGTTTCGAAAACTAAAGATCCAGGTTGAATCCCAGCCAGATCTGCGCACTTGCGCCTGGCGTCCGATGGAGGGCTTCGTCCGCGAGCTCTACGTAGAGCGGGCGAAGAGGCACGAGCAACTCTGCTTCCAACCACAAGGATCCCGAGTTGCGGCGGCGCCAACGCAACACCGCGCTACCCTGGCCCGCCGACCAGAATACGGAATCCGTGTGCGTGCCCGCCACGCCATAGCCGTTGGCCCGAAGCACGCCCAACTGACCGCCCGCACAGCCCTCCACGCGCAGGGTGACCCCCGCCAGTGACAAGCAACCTTGGAGGCCGCCGGCGTAGAGCGAAATGCGGGCACCTCCTTCCGTTCCTGGCGCCTGGTGATCCACCGCATCGGTGGCGTTTGCGAACGCGCGAACACTGGCGGGGTGAAACTCGATCCCGCCCACCGCGCCAACGACGGCGGTTGCCTCCCCCAAGAGCGCCGTATCCAACCCCAGGCGAGCGCCCAACGAACCGCGGACGGCATCCGAGGCCTCTGCCCGCGGGGACGGCGTTCGTTCCGTGGGGCGAGCCACGGCGGGAGCGGCGGGCGGCGGTACCATTGGCGCTGCCACGACGACTGCGGGCGCCGGTACGGGATCTGCGCCACTGGGCTGAGCCGCCGCCGGCAGCGGCGCCGGTGTCGGTGCTGCTGCCGTCGACTGCTCGACGTTCGGCGTCTTGGCTGGTGCGGGCGACCCGTTCGAATCCGGCGCTGGGGCATCGGCGACAGACGGCTCGGGTTGGGCTGCGGTGAGGCTGGTCGCGAGCACGACGCTGGCCGCCTCCGCTGCCTCCGCGCAGCTCGCTGCCACCAGGAGCCGCTCGTTCCGCGTACCATCGGCGCCCACCACGATCACCTGCAGGAGCCAGCCTTCCTGTTGTCGCATGACGGCGCCTCGAGCCGACGTCCATGGCGCCGCTACCTGGTCCAGAGGCCGCCCCACGATGCGCTCGACGCCTTGCAGCACGGCAGCTTGCGACGGGCAGCCAGCGGGAGCGTCCCACGCCAAACCTAGGGGTCCCGCTGCGGCTTCCGTCGCCGAAAGGTAGAGCACTGCCAGGAGCGCACGGCGCCAGCGCGTCGAGTTCGGAGACGGCTCGTGCCTCGTCCGCTGGGGGCTCACTGCGGTCGCGAGGGTTGCACGGCGCTCGCACCAGCACAAGCGAAACAAGGTGTGCGCGGTCTCCAGGCGAGCCTGTTGACCGAGACAGGGCAGCTTGATGTCGCCGCGCACGCGCAGAAATGCCGGTTACCGGTGCCCACGCGGAGAAACGTGTCGAGCGACAGCGTATCGAACCAGCCACCGTCCGCCGTGCTGCAGCTCGCCACAAGAACTCGATGCACGCCTGCTTCTGCCCACCGTACGAGGCACCTTATCGGGGAGGGGCGCTCTCTTGTGTCAGCCCTCGATTCGGAATAACCTGCCGACATGAAACCAATGGCGGGCGGAGGCCTAGCGCGCGAGCTCCTGCTCATCGTGACGATCGCGCTGGCGGCTGCCTGCGGAGACGACGACGACGAGGACGTGAGCGAAGCGCATCAGAAGGGCGTCGGCATTGCTTGCGCTTCGAACGACGACTGCCCCGAGACCGCGCCGGAATGCTTGACGCAGTTCCGGGCGGGGTACTGTGGCGTCAGCGACTGCGCCGGCGACCAGGACTGCCCCCAAGGCTCGGCGTGCGTCGTTCACGACGATGGCAATAACTACTGTTTTCTGAGCTGCAGCAACAAGCCCGAGTGCAACTACTTCCGCCCGGAAGCTGACGCAGCCAACTGTTCGTCGAATATAGACTTCGTCGAGAGGTCGCGGGGCGGCAAAGCCTGCGTCCCGCCCTCGTCCGGCGACTGAAGTGCATCGGGCTGCCGTCGCAATGCCGGCGCCGTCGCAATGCCGGCGCCGTCGCAATGCCGGCGCCGGAGGACCTGCGGCGAGCGGCAGTCGCAATTCCCAGCAACTCGCGCCGCTACCAGCCGATGAGAGGCGATGCTACATTGCCACTGCCGGAGGGCCCATGACCGAACCCGATCCGCTCACCCCGAAGTTGCCGCCTGGTCAGGACGAGCTGCCCTGCGAAGACGGTGAGCCGATGGACACGCCGCGCCACCGGCTGCAGATGAACCTGCTGATCGACTCGCTCGAGGATGCTTGGGCGGGGCGCGACGACTACTACGTCGGCGGCAACATGTTCGTGTATTTCAGCGAGCTGCAGGTCAAAAAGAACGATTTTCGTGGTCCGGACGTGTTCGTGGTGCTCGATACCGAGTGGCGCCATCGCAAAAGCTGGGTGGCTTGGGAAGAAGGGGGCAAGCTGCCCGACCTGGTCATCGAGCTCACATCGCCATCGACCCGCCGCGTCGATCACGAAGACAAGAAGCGCCTCTATGCCAACGTTTGGCGTTGCCCCGAGTATTTCATCTTCGACCCCGACACCGAAGAGCTCGACGCTTATCGCCTGGATGTCGAGACGCGGGACTACGTCGCCGTCCCGCCCGACGCACGCGGTGACTACCCGGTCGCCGGCTTGCAGCTGCGCCTGGGTTTGCGCCCAGGAAAGCTGTCGGCATACGAAGGTAACTTCCTGCGCTGGATAGATGCGGCCGGTGAGCCGTTGCCCACGGCTCGCGAGCGGCTGCGGCATGAGCAACAGCGTGCCGAGACGGAACGCCAGCGTGCCGAGACGGAACGCCAGCGTGCCGAGGATGCGGAGCGGCGCCTGCGTGAGCTCGAGGCCGAGCTCCGCTCTCGCAAGTCCTGAGCCCCGTCGCCCAGCTTCCTGGTCACCATCGCTGTCTGCCGTCGGGCTGGCCCCCGGCGTGCTTCCGAGCTAGTCTGATCCCGTTGCCTCGACGGGCGGTTTCCGTCGGGTGAATCACACGAAGTCGGGGGTAACCGGCTTCAGACTGAAAGGAAAATCGAAATGCTTCAGATAAAGCTCCCGGATGGGAGTGCGCGCGAGCTCGACGACAACGCCTCCGCGGCGGCGCTGGCGGCTCAGATCGGTCCCGGACTGGCCAAGGCCGCCGTAGCCGCGAAGGTCAACGGCGTGCTCAAAGATCTGTCTGCCAAGCTCGCCGACGGCGACGAAGTCGCGATCGTGACGAAGAGCGATCCCGAGGCGCTCGAGGTGATGCGTCACTCGGCCGCCCACTTGATGGCTGACGCGATCTTACGGGTGTTCCCGAAGGCTCAGCTCACCATCGGTCCCGTGGTAGAGGATGGCTTTTACTACGACATCTTCCTGCCCGAAGGCAAAATCACGCCCGACGACTTCCCCGCGATCGAGGCGGAGATGCAGCGGCTGGCCAAGGCCGCGTATCCTTTCGAACGCTGCGTGTCCGACGGGCACGACGAGTACTTCGCGAAGTACAAGGCGATCGACGGGGGCGCCAACAAGTTCAAGCGCGAGCTCATCGACGGCATCCTCGAGCGCGGGGACGAGATGAGCTTCTATCGCCACGGAGAATTCATCGATCTGTGCCGTGGTCCGCACGTTCCGAATACGGGATGGCTCGCCAACACGAAGCTGACCAAAGTGTCAGGCGCCTACTGGCGCGCTGATGCCAGCCGCGAGCAGCTGGTGCGGGTATACGGCACTGCGTTCTTCAGCAAGCAAGAGCTGAAGGACTACCTGCACGCGCTGGAGGAAGCGAAGAAACGCGACCATCGTGTTCTCGGTGAACGGTTGGAGCTGTTCACCTTCGACGAGGACGCCCCCGGGTTCCCGTTCTATCTGCCGAAGGGCACGATACTATTCAACTCGCTAGTCGACTACATGCGCGGCATGTTGCGTCGCCGCGGCTACGTCGAGGTGAAGACGCCCATCATCTTGAGCGAGCAGCTCTGGCACCGCTCCGGACATTACCAGAACTACCTCGAGAACATGTTCTTCACGAAGCTCAAGCTGCGCGAAGAAGGCCACGACGACGTAATTCTGGACAACGTGGAGGAAGATCGGCCGATGGCGGTCAAGCCCATGAACTGTCCTGGGCATTGCGTAGCGTACAAGAGCAAGTTGCACTCGCACCGAGAGCTGCCCCTGCGTATCGCCGAGATGGGCCTGGTGCACCGCCGCGAGCTCAGCGGCGTGCGTCACGGTTTGTTCCGCGTGCAGGCGTTCACGCAGGACGACGCGCACCACTTCTGCACTCCGGATCAGATCGGCAGCGAGATCAAGATGCTGATCGACTTCTTCAAAGAGGTCTACGGCGCTTTCGACCTTACCGACGTACGCATCGAGCTGTCGACGCGCCCCGCAAAGAGCATCGGTAGCGACGAAATGTGGGAGAAGGCGGAGTCGGCGCTGAAGAAGGCACTGACCGAGAAGGGCGTCGAGTACCAGCTGAACCCTGGCGACGGCGCGTTCTACGGGCCGAAGATCGATTTTCACATCCGCGATGTTCTGAAGCGCTCGTGGCAGTGTGGCACGATCCAGCTCGATTTCTCGATGCCTGATCGCTTCGACCTGAAGTACGTGGGAGCCGACGGCGGCAAGCACACGCCGGTGATGATTCATCGCGCCTGCTACGGCAGCCTCGAGCGGTTCTTGGGCATCATCATCGAGAACTACGCGGGCGCGTTCCCGATGTGGCTCGCACCGGTACAGGTGACGGTGATCCCCGTGAGCGACAAGTTCGCGGAGTACGCCAAGAGCGTCAGCGAACGGCTGCTCGACGCAGGCTTGCGCTGCGACACCAACCTGACGGACGACCGCGTCTCGTACAAGATCCGTCAGGCGAGCCTGAGCAAGGTGCCTTTCGTGATCGTAGTCGGCGAAAAGGAGCAAGCTGCGGGGACGATCAACGTGCGTTCGCGCGACGATGGGTCTCAAGTCGAGCTCACCGTCGACGACTTCGTCGCCAGCGTGCAAACAGCGCCGCGCGCCGCGGAGTGAGTCAGGATGCTCCGGGTCAGCTCCATCCTCGGTAACAGCCAACGCCTCGACGGGGGCGCCATGTTCGGCAACGCGCCGCGCGCGTTGTGGCAGAAGTGGTTGCCCCCGGACGAGTTAGGGCGCGTGCCGTTGGTGTGCCGCGCCCTTTTGATCGAGCAGGACGCCAGGAAGGTCCTGCTCGAGACGGGCATCGGCGTGTTCTTCGAACCGAAGCTGAAGGAGCGTTACGGGGTCGTCGAGGACGAGCACGTGCTGCTCGGGTCGCTGAAAGCCGCGGGCGTCGATCACACCGAGATCGACGCCGTCGTGCTGAGCCACTTGCATTTCGACCACGCCGGCGGACTGCTCTCGCCATTCCGCGAGGGGCAACCGCCCGAGCTCCTGTTCCCCCGTGCGCGTTACGTCGTGGGGCAAACCGCGCTCGAGCGCGCCCGCGCCCCGCACCTGCGCGACCGCGCTTCATTCATCCCCGGCCTGCCGGAATTGCTCGAGCGATCGGGGCGGCTCGAGGTCGTGCGCGAGCGCGCCGAAACATGCGACGTGCTGGGTGCGAGTTTTCGGTTCTGGCAGAGCGACGGACACACGCCCGGCATGTTGCACACCTTCGTCGTGGGAGCCCAGGGTCAGCTCGTGTTTTGCGCTGATCTGATCCCCGGAGTGCCATGGCTGCACTTGCCCATCACCATGGGTTACGATCGCTTCCCCGAACGGCTGATCGACGAAAAGCGGGCGCTGTACGAGCGAGCGCTCGGCGATCGGGTAGGGTTGTTCTTCACGCACGACCCGGCCACGTCGCTGGCGTTCATCGGTGAAGACGCCGGAGGCCGTTTTTCGGCGACGGCTTCGTTCGCGGCGCTCGACGGTTGGGATCTCGACGTCAGTGCGACGCCCGGGTGACGTGCGTACCAGGCCCGGGCGGCGCTGACCCGCGACCTTTGGCGGCAATACCTGTGTATTTCGAGCCCGACCTGGTGCTATTTTCGTAGCAGATGCCTCTCCAGATCTACAACACGCTCACGTCGAAGAAAGAGCTCTTCGAAACTCAAGAGCCCGGGCATGCCCGAGTGTACGTGTGTGGGCCGACCGTCTACGACCACACCCATCTCGGTCACGCCCGCTGCTACGTGGTGTACGACGTGTTGGTCCGCCACCTGAAGCAGTCAGGCCGCGTCACCTACGTACGCAACGTCACCGATATCGACGACAAGATCATCAAGCGCGCGAAAGAGGCGGGCGAGGAACCGCGCGAACTGGCGGATCGCTTCTGGCGGGCGTACTCGCACGACATGCAACGGCTCGGCAACCTGGCGCCTGACGTCGAGCCCAAGGTGAGCGACCACCTCGACGAAATCCGTGCGTTGATCCGGCGCTTGGTCGACACGGGTTACGCTTACGAGAGTGACGGCGACGTGTACTTTTCCGTAGCGTCGGCCAGCGACTACGGCAAGCTTTCACACCGCAAGCTCGAAGAGCTGGAGACGGGCGCCAGCGAGCGTGTCGACCAGGACGAACTGCGCCGCAAGCGCCACCCGCACGACTTCGCATTGTGGAAGAAGTCCCGCGCGGGAGAGTCGGCGTGGCCCAGCATCTACGGTCTAGGCCGCCCGGGCTGGCACATCGAGTGCTCGGCCATGAGCATGCGCTACCTCGGCGAAAGCTTCGACCTGCACGGCGGCGGCCTCGATCTCGTGTTTCCTCACCACGAAAACGAGATCGCTCAGAGTGAATGTGCCACCGGCAAACAGTTCGCGCGCTACTGGGTGCACAACGGTTTCGTACAAGTCAACCGCGAGAAGATGAGCAAGAGCCTCGGCAACTTCTTCATGCTGCGCGAGGCCTGCGAACACGTAGAGCCCGAGGCGATCCGCTATGCCGTCCTCGCCGTGCACTACCGGGCGCCGCTGAACCTGGAGTGGGAGCAAGACGACTCGGGAAAATTGCTGGGCTTTCCCCAGTTCGAAGAGGCCGAGGCCAGGCTCGAATACATCTATGCGACGCGTCAGCGGCTCGCCGCGATTCCCGAGGGGCGAATCCGCGACGCAGAAGAGCCAGCGCCGGCGGAAATCACCGAATTTGCTGCCCGCCTGGCCCACGCCCTAGACGACGACCTGAATACGCCCGTAGCGCTCGCGCACGCAGCCAGCCTGCTCAAGGCAGTGAACGAGCTCTGCGACAGAGCCCAGGCGAAGAAGGGTAGTGTCTCGCGGGCGGCCGTGGCGGCCAGCGAAGCGGCGTTCGATGCCCTCGAGACGCGGCTCGGTATCGGGAGCCAGGACCCCGCTGCGTTCTCCAACCGGGTGCGCGATCGGCGTGCCATCAAGCTCGGCATCGAAAACGCCGCCGTCGAAGCTCGCATCCGCGATCGAGCCCAAGCGCGCGCGGACAAAGACTTCGCTCGCTCCGACCAGATCCGCGATGAGCTGGCTGGCTGGGGTGTGGAGCTCCTCGATCGACCCGACGGGACCGACTGGCGTCTCACCCGCAAAGCACCCTGATAGCCTCTAAAGAGTACGGCCGCGTGGCTCGTCAGTATGAGGCGACGAGCACGGGCTGCATCGCTCGCAGTGCTGGCTCGCCACCCGCCAATCAGGTGCGGCGAGCGACCTGCAGAACGCCCAGGAACAAGAGCAGGGCGCCGAGGGGGACGAGCAGCACGAAGAGCTCGGGATCGCCGTTCTTGGCGAACACGCCACCCGCGAAGAAGCCGAGCGGTACCAGCAGCGCGCCGATCAGCAAGCACGCGGAAGCGAAGCGCAAGCGCGCGGGCTCCTGCTCCGTCAGGGCTTCGAGGCTGAGCGCGAACGCGACGTTGACGAGCGCGAGCAAGGTTCCGTGGGCGTGCGCCAGCCGCCACATGAGCCGCCGCGTTTCGTGGGTCACGTCGAGGTAGAACCCGGCCTTGAATCCGTGCAGGCCTTCGAGGGCCGCGCCCAGCGCCAAGAAACCGAGCAGCGCGTACCACCCGAACCGAAGATGACGGCGGCGAAGCGCGCGGAGGGTATCGCCCGTGGCGGCCGGCTCATTCGATTCGCTCATTCGATTCGCTCATTCCGAGATGCTGATTGGGGTGTCGTCCCTGCGCGCCAACTCTCGCAGTACCACGGCCTCGTCGATGACGAAAGGCGCGCGCTTGCCGGTACGCGCGCGGGCGAGGCGACGCACCTCGGCGCGTTGGCGTCGCCGTTCGTGAGGGGGAGCCAGAAAGTCGTAGGTGTGTTTGTCGAATCCAGGCAGCGTGCGGAGCGACCGATGCGCCACGAAGCGTACCGCCGAGTAAGGGTCATCGAGCAGCTCGGCGAGCAGGGGAGCCTGCCAGTCGTTGCCCGAGACCTGCTGGGCGATGTCCCAGCCCATGCCGTACGCCGAGAGCACTCGAGTGGCCGCGTCGCCGCGCAAGAGGCCGAGCGCGGCGTGAGGCAGTTCGGCTTCGGCGCCTGTAAGCTCGGGGGCAGGCTGCCCGTACCAGCGCTCGAGCGCCGTCGCGGTCCAGGTCAGGCTGCGATCCAGATGACACAGATTGCAGGCGTTCAGGGTGCCTGAGCGGTGCGTCGCCTCGGCGTTCGGCGAGGTGATTCGATGAGAGCGAATGCCCTTGAACAGCGCGTACGTCGTGTACGGCATGTGGCAATTGTAGCAGTCGCTACCGCTGGACGTCGCGCGGTGATGCGTGTGTTCCTCGAGCGCTTCCCCGATCGATGCGTGGCATTCGAGGCAGTGGGCGCCAGATCGTGCTTCGGGCTTTAGTTGATCGGCGGGGCGCCCCGTGCTCGCCTGCGTGTCTCCGTGGAGCTCGTGACAGCTCAGGCAGGTCATGGCCTGGCCGGGCGGCGCGCGTTCGTAGCACGGCGACCGCAGCAGGCCGTTGTACTCGCGTCCGCCGACGCGGATGGTCCCGTCGGCAAAGAAGATGCTCTCGAGGCTGGCGCTGACGAGCGGGTTCTCGCGGTCGATCTCCGTTTCGTACTCCAAGATCAGGCGCGATGACCCGAGCTCTGCGCCGGGGGTGTACGAACCTGTGAACCCGTTCTGCCACCAGCCCTCCGCATCCAGCGGCACGAAGTAGGCGTGGCACTGGCCGCACACCTCGGCGCTCCGAGCCGGCGCGAGCTTCGCGGGGTTCACGATCGTTGCATCCGCGGTCCCCTCCGTCTCCGCGGTGTAGCGTGCCAGCGGGTTGCGATAGTGGCGCACGTGCTCGAGCGCGG
The DNA here is from genome assembly GCA_025937785.1 of Polyangiaceae bacterium. GTDB lineage: Bacteria > Myxococcota_A > Polyangia > Polyangiales > Polyangiaceae > JAICQQ01. The sequence continues at coordinate 23,060 of JAICQQ010000006.1, read as the reverse complement.
GGCCGTGGCATGCTTCACAGGCTATCCCGAGTTCGACCACCGTGGTGTCGAAGCGATCGCTCTTGAGATCGTGCCTCGGTTCGCCCGCTACCGCGTGGCACTGGATGCAGTTGGAGTTCCAGCGCGCGGTGTGATGCGGCGCATCCGGCGGCTGCAAGAAAGCGTCGTCGCGAGGGATGAATCGCTGACTCTCGAAGTGATAGACGAACGGGAACTGCAAGAGCTCGTTGCCGCGCCCGCCTCGAACCCAATACGCTTGATAGTGATGCGAGCCGGTGACCATGACCACCCGGCGCTCCACTTGGGGTACGAGGGCTCGTGCGGCGCGTGTCGGCGCAGCCGCGTCAGGATCGGGCAGCGATACCCAGAACTCCGGGCCTTTGCGCAACAACTCGTAGCTGCGCTCGCGCCACACCAAGCGTTCCCCCTGCCATGGGGCACGCACGCTCGTTTCGCTCGCGACTTCGGTCATGCTGCGGTGAAAGCTCCTGTGCCACGAGGCGTACTCGCCGGGGTGACAGCTGCGGCAGGCCGCCGAAGTGACGTAACCGTCGGAGCGCGCGGCCACGGGTAGGCCTGGGGTGGGGTCCGGTGCGCTCGGTTTGGCCAGCGCCAAGAGCACGAGACCAGCCTGGAGCAGCACCAGAAGCGTAGCGCCGAGGCGCCAGCCGCTGCCGCGCGCCAGGTACGCGAAACCAGCCAGCGCCCCGACGACGCAGAGCAAATACCCGACGAGCTGAACCATGAGGAACGTGGCCCCGCGAGGCCAAGAACACCGCGGAGCTCGTGCAATCAGCACTCCACGGCCTACCCCCGAAGTCAATCTGCATCGCCCGGCGCAGCGGGGGCGAGGTGGGCGCGTAGCGTCGTAGTCACCCGGCGCGGGTAGGGGCGGGCTGGTCTCGTCGGCTGGGTCTGGCTAGAGTTAGGGGATGCGCGCACGAAGGCTGGCTCTGGCGGCGGTCTTGGCTCTCGGGATGGCGGGTGCCTGCGGCTCCGATTCCCCGCCATCTAAAGAGCCGCCGCCGCTCGACTTCGATTGTGACCTCGGCGACACCCGGTCCTGCGCAGGAGCGCGGGAGTGCACGACCGAGGCCACCCAGACCTGCCTCGGCGCCGGCGTCGGTTGGTCGGCGTGCGCTTGTCCCCGTGGCGCTGGGGGCGCTGCCGGTGACGCGGGCGCGGCCGGCGAAGCGGGCGCAGCGGGTGCTTCCGACTCGAGCGCCGGTGGCTCGAGCGGTGCGGGCGGCAGCGTGCCTTCAGCCGGGGGCAGCGAGGCTACCAGCGCGAGCGGCGGCTCGGCCACCACGGCCACCGGCGGAACTGGCGGGGCCACCACGAGTACCGGCGGGGCGGGGGGGACTGCCGGCACTGGCGGCATGGGCGCCGTCACGGGTTCGGCGGGACAGGCGGGCGAGGGGCCCTGAGCAGGCCGCGCTCGAGCTCGAACCGGGAGCGTGCGCAGTGCTCACGGCCCGGTGCCGTGCTCACGGCCCGGTCGCGTATTCGGCGAGGAAGCTCCGCCAGCGTTGCATGCGGACCTCTTGCTCGGGGAGCTCGAAAGGCTTGGGTTCGATCGCCAGCAACGCCGCGACGTCGACCTCGTCGATCAGGTGGGGTGCCAAGAAACGCCGTGCATACTCGAGGTACACCTCGCCGCGTACGAAGTGATCGAACAGCTCTGGATCGAGGTGGTTGTCGCGCTTCATGAAACCCATGATGCGCATGGTTTCGGACAGCTTCTTCGCCTTCTTGTAGGGCCGATCGTCCGCAGTCAGCGCCTCGAACACGTCAGCGATCGCCATGATACGCGCCGGGATGGACATGTCGCCGGCGAACAAGCCCTTCGGGTAGCCGGTTCCATCCATCTTCTCGTGGTGCCCGCCCGCATATTCGGGGACACGCCTGAGGTTGCTCGGGAACGGCAGCGCCTCGAGCATCTTGACGGTTTGCACCATGTGCCCGTTGATGATGAGCCGCTCGCTCGGTAGCAGCGTGCCCTTCGAGATCGACAGATTGGAGATCTCGTCTTCAGACAAAAGCGGGCGGCTTTGCCCGCCCAACGTGACGTGGCGAGATCCGATTTCGGCGATCCGCGCTTGCTTGTCCGGTGACAAGAACTCACCCCCGATGTTCGAGGCCTCCAGGAAAGCGAGATCCGCGTCCAGGCGCGCGTGCTCCGCCGCCAGTGAGCCGTCGTCGTCGTTGCCACCCTCGAGCCGCCGCTTCAAGGCGGCGATTTCCGCGTCGCGCTTCAAGATTTCGAAACGCGCGCGCACGCTGTCGATGCGATCGGAGATGGTCTCGAGCTTGGTGGCCTTGTCCATCACGTGAACCGGGGTCGTGATCTTGCCGCAGTCGTGGAGCCAGGCAGCGATCTGCAGCTCGTACCACTCCTCGTCGCTCAACGTGAAACTGGCGAACGGGCCCTCGCTGGCGTTGCACACCGAGCGCGCGAGCATCTCGGTGAGAATCGGCACCCGCTCGCAGTGGGCGCCGGTGTAGGGGCTCTTCGCGTCGATGGCGGAGGCGATCAACTTGATGAAGCTCTCCAACAGACGTCGCTGATCGTCGAGCAGCAGCTGGTTGTACAGGGCGATCGCCGCTTGCGAGCAGAGGGCCTCGACGACGCGCTGATTCTCTTTCGAGAACGCCTTGACGTTGCCAGCCTCGTCCCGCGCATTGATCAGCTGGATCACTCCGATCACGATGCCTTCGTTGGTCGCGAGCGGGATCGTCAGGAAGGATCGCGATCGGTAGCCGTTACGCGTGTCGAAGCTTTTCATGCCGGAAAAGTCGAAACCCTTCGCGTCATAGGCGTCTTCGATGTTGACCGAGCGCTTGAGCCAGGTGGCGTAGCTCGCCACGTTCTGCTTGTTGGGGTTGCCCGTGGCGGGGTCCCGGAGTGGAATGGGTGGCAGGTCGATGGGTATGCCCGTCGTGCCACCGAGCGCGACGTGGAGCGAGTCGGTCCGCAAGATTGCGAAAGAGAGCTCTCGAGACTCGTTCACCAGGTACAAGGTGCCGCCGTCGGCGTTGCACAGCTTTTGGGCCTCGACCAAGATCATTTCGATCAAGCGATCGGTGTTGTGTTCGGCCGAGAGTGCGATCCCGACTCGATAGAGCAGCTCGAAGCGCTCCAGGCGCTGTTCTAGCGTTTCTGCCGAGTCGCCGTGAGTCGTTGGGCTCGAGTGCTTGTCGGATTCCACGATGCCTCAGCTTCGCACTCTACCGCTTTTGTCCGGCGAACGCAGCGCCTCCGCGGCTCTCGCCGGCCCGGTCCAAGCGCTGGCGAGCCGTCGTTCATGCAGCGCGCCGCCGCTACGCGAGTTCCTCTACTGCTGCATCCGCGAGGCTCGAGTTGAGTTGACAGCCTCTCCTCCGCGCACACATGTACCGCGCACGGCGGGGAAGCGATTGGCGCGTGCCGCCTGCCTAAACTGGTGCCGTTGCTGAGGATTTCACGCAAGCTGCGCTGCTGTCCACGAGCGTCGGGCGCGACGCGCCTCAAGCGCCGCTGCGGTCGAGTGCCCGTGTGCGTTGAGTGGAGCCCGCGGTACGAGCCCGTTCCGCCCGCGGCACGCGGCCCGGCCACGCCACGAAGCCGCGCGGGACGGAGCGCTACCAGAACGGAAAGTGTGCGGAATGGTACGCACGCGAGCGCGTACACCCTGACGGAGTCAAGGCCCGGTGCGAGGCGGGCAGCCGCCCAGCGAGCTCGACGCGTGCGTCACTCGTAGGTGCGCGTCGCCCGTAAATTGCGGCGTCCGCGCCACAGCCATTGACTCCCAGGGGTTAATGCCCGAGGGTTTTGGTAAGTGACGTGGCCAGGTTCAGGCATGTATAAGCGGTCGACCAGCTGTCTGCTGGCGGTGCGAGCGACTGCCCGCTACCGGAGATGGAGCTAGATGGCTTTCGGGCTGGAGTTCTGGGGCGTCCGGGGAAGTATTGCCTGCCCGTCGCCGAAACATGTTCGATACGGGGGCAATACGAGTTGTCTCGAGGTCCAAGCGGGTGAGCACACGTTGATTCTGGACGCGGGGACCGGCATCCGGAGCTTGGGGCACAAGTTTCTCAAAGCTGACATCAAACGCGCACAGCTGTTTCTCACGCACACACACTGGGATCACATCAACGGCTTCCCGTTCTTCACGCCGGCATTTCAGAAAGATCGCACGTTCGAGATCCTCGCGGGTCACCTCAAGGGTAGTGGGGGCATTCAAGAAGTCCTCGCGGGCCAAATGATGCAGCCCACGTTTCCAGTGCCGCTCGAGACCATGAAAGCCGTGTTGAAGTTCGAAGACTTCAGCGTCGGCGACACCTTCAACCTGGGAGGTGGCGTGAAGGTCCGCACCGCCCCGCTCAATCATCCCAACGGAGCCACCGGCTACCGCATCGAGCACGGCGGCAAGGCCCTCTGCTACGTTACCGATACGGAACACATTCCCGGGCAGCCCGATCAGAACGTGCTCGGGCTGATCGAAGGCGCTGATTTGGTCGTGTACGACTCCACCTACACCGACCAGGAGTTCGAGAGCAAGGTTGGTTGGGGCCACTCCACGTGGCAAGAAGCGGTGCGCCTCTGCACCGCCGCCGACGTGAAACAGCTCGCGATCTTCCACCACGACCCGGACCACGAAGACGATTTCATGCAGGCGCTCGAGCAGGAGGCGCGTGACATGTGGTCGGGCGCGATCGTCGCCCGCGAAGGCATGCGCATCGACGTCGAGCGCTGAGCCCCGAACCAGCCCTCACACGAAAAGCAGCCGGCCCGAGGCGCTACCGCTGCTCGGGCCGGGATGGCGCTGGAAGAGCGAACCTACTTCTTGGCCGCTTCGCGCTCTTTCACCTGCTCTCGGACCTTGTCGAGCACGCTGCGCGGGACGGGAGCGTAATGGCTGAACTCCATCGAGAACTGCCCGCGGCCCGAGGTATTGGAACGCAGGTCGCCGATGTAACCAAACATTTCGCCGAGCGGGATGTTGGCCTTGATGCGCACGTTGGTCGGCGTCGGCTCTTGCCCGTTGATCACGCCACGGCGTCGGTTCAAGTCGCCGATGACGTCGCCCACGTTGGCATCGGGGACGAACACGTCGACCTTCATGATCGGCTCGAGTAGCTCGGGTGCGGCCTTCGGCGTGGTCTGCCGATAGGCGGCCTTGGCGGCGGTCTCGAAGGCCATCTGCGACGAGTCGACGGGGTGGAACCCGCCGTCCGTCAACGTCACCTTGATGTCCAAGAGCGGGAACCCGACCAGCGGGCCTTTGTTGAGCATGAGCTTGAAGCCCTTTTCGACGGCCGGGACGAACTCCTTCGGCACATTGCCGCCGACGACCTCCGATTCGAAGACGAAACCAGAACCCGCAGGCAGCGGCTCGATGGTGTAGTCGATCTTGGCGTACTGACCGGAACCACCGGTCTGCTTCTTGTGGATGTACTGGTCGCTCACCGCCTTGGTGATGGTTTCGCGGTAGGCGACGCGCGGCTCACCGACGGTCGCCTCGACGCCGTGGGTCCGCTTCAGAATGTCCACCTTGATGTCGAGGTGGAGCTCGCCCATGCCCTTCAGGATGGTCTCGCCGGACTCTTGATCCACCTCGACGTGGAACGATGGATCTTCGGCCACCATCTTGCCGAGGGCGACGCCCATTTTCTCGCTGTTGGCCTTGTCTTTGGCGGCGATGGCCACGGAGATGACGGGCGCTGGGAATACCATCGGCTCGAGCGTCGCCGGCTTGTCCGGATCGCAGAGCGTGTGCCCGGTGCGCACGTTCTTCATGCCGACGATGGCGATGATGTCGCCCGCCTGCGCCGAATCGATCATGGTGCGGTCGTTCGCGTGCATTTGCACCATACGTCCGATGCGCTCGGTTTTACCGGTGAACGTGTTGAGTACGTTGTCACCCTTGGTAATCTTGCCCGAGTAGATGCGAGTGAAGGTCAGACTGCCGAAGCGGTCGTCCATGATCTTGAAGGCGAGCGCGCGGAACGGCTTCTCGGGATCGACGATCGCGAACTCGCCGGTCTCGTTGCCTTCCAGATCGATCTCGGGCTGTGGCGGAACCTCGGTGGGGTCGGGCAGGTAGTCGACCACGGCGTCGAGCACCTGCTGCACGCCTTTGTTCTTGAACGACGACCCGCAGTAGGTCGGGAAGAACTTGAGCGCGATGGTGCCCTTGCGGATGCAGCGCTTGAGCGTCGGGACGTCGGGCTCGTTGCCTTCGAGGTACGCCGCCATCACGTCGTCGTCTTGCTCCACCGCCATCTCGATGAGCTCCGCCCGATACTGCTCTACCTTGTCGACCATATCGGCGGGGACCGGCTTGACCTCGAAGTTTTCGGGCAGCCCGGAGTCGTCCCAGATGTAGGCCTTGCGATCGAGGACGTCGACCACACCCACGAATTCGGATTCCGTGCCGATCGGCAGCACCATCACCAGGGGCTTCGCGGCGAGCACGGACTTGATCTGACCCACGACGCGGTAGAAATCGGCTCCGAGTCGGTCGAGCTTGTTCACGTAGATGATGCGGGCGACCTTGGAGTCGTTCGCGTAGCGCCAGTTCGTTTCGGACTGGGGTTCGACGCCCCCCGATCCGCAGAACACCCCGACGCCCCCGTCGAGCACCTTGAGCGAACGATACACCTCGATCGTGAAGTCGACGTGCCCGGGCGTATCGATGATGTTGAACTGATGACCGTTCCAGTAACAGGTCGTGGCTGCGGACTGGATCGTGATACCGCGCTCTTGCTCTTGCACCATGAAATCGGTGGTCGCCGCGCCGTCGTGCACCTCGCCGATCTTGTGGATCTTACCGGTCAGCTTCAGGATGCGTTCGGTGGTGGTGGTCTTGCCCGCGTCGACGTGAGCGAAGATGCCAATGTTGCGGTATTTACTGAGGTCGGTCATGGCTTTTGGTCGTGTCTATTAGTGCGCAGGTGAGGCGACTGCCACCGGCGTCCCGAAGAATTTTCGAGCTCGTGGCGCCCGCCGGCGCCACTGTGACAGAAGTTGCGGTTGGCGCTAGCCGCGCTGCCCGGTGGTGGCGCGATAGTCGGGAATTCACGGTTTTGTCAATGCTTGGACCGCACGGCCAAGACGTACCGGGGAAAATCTGCGACATCCAAGCGCTGGTTCGCTGGCGTGGGGAGGGTCGGTCCGTCGTTCAGGGGTGGCCGGGACCCACCGCGTCGCCTTCAGTAGATGCTGCCGCGCCCCCGCTTCCGGCGGAGGAAGCGCGCCGCGAACTCGTGCCGGTAGTGGGTCATGTACAAGTCGGTCAAGGTCAGGAACATCGCGACGATCAGTGGCCCGTACAGGATCCCCAGCACTCCGAAAACAGCGAGCCCGCCCAGGATGCTGAGGAAGAGCGGGACCTCGTGCACATGGACGCCGGCTCCCATCAGCTTCGTCTTCAAGATGTTCTCGAGCACGAAGTGCAAGGACATGCACACCGTCATGAAGGCCACGCCCTCCGCCGTGCGCCCCTGAAACACCAGATAGAAGCCGGCCGGGAGCACGACCGCCGACACACCGATCAGCGGCAGGAACGCCAGGATCGTCATGACGAACCCCCAGAACACGGGTGACGGTAGCCCAACGAGCGCCATGGCGACGCCCCCCACCACCCCTTGCAACGCGCTCCCGATGCCGTTGCCCACGAGCACGCTGCGTGCGACGGTCGTGAACTTCACTACGATGAGCTCATCTTGTTCATCGGGGAGCGGTGACAGGCGGAACAAGAAGTCCTTGAGCCTGGGGCCGTCGACCAGGGTGTAGAACACCAGCCCGACGATGATGCAAAAGTGGAGCAAGCCCGCGATCATGTTGTTCACGAACCAGCTTGCGCGCTCTAGAGCGAAGTCGCTGACGCGTGCCGCATACGAATCGATGTAAGTGACCACCTCGGCGTCGCTCAGCTGGATGCCCAGTTTGGCGAGCACGGTTTGAATCTCGTGCTGTGTCGAGCCATCGGCGAAGCCTGGTTTCATCCGGTCGTAGGCGTTCATCAGCTCTTCGAACAGCGCGAGGCCCAGCCAGATCACCGGCGCCGCCACCAAGACCAGCGCGGCTAGAGTGACCAACGTCGAGCACGTCCAGCGGTTGCCCACGCGCGGCAGCAGCCGCCGGTACATTGGACCGAAAAGCCCTGCCACCACGAAGGCAAGCACGATGTCATGGACGAAGGTGGCGAAGACGTAGAGCACCGCCGCGCCGGCCACCAACAGCAGGATCACGAACCCCGCCGGGGCCACCCCCTCGCGATCCCAGAGTTCGAGGCGGTCCATGGTGTTGAGCACCGCTGACTGCTTGGCCTGTCGGGCCTCGCTCGGCGGGATGCTCTCCGTCGTCCGATCGGTTCCTGGCAAGGCGCTGCCTGGTACAGGTGTAGATTCGGGGGGATCCGTCACGGGCTCATCCTGGGCGGCTCTCAGGCCACGAGTTTGTATCACGACGGCCGCGAGCGGCACCAGCCGGGCCGGCTGCCCGCGTTTCGCCGCTCGAGCTGCATCAGGGCGCAAGGCCGAGGTGCGCAGTGCTTACGCGAACGCGCCGCTGATCGCGGGGGGCCGGCGTGCGCCGTGATCGATAGAAAACTTTCCGCCCCGAGTAATGCGTTCCACGGTGCTGGCTTCGTCGGGCGCTAAGGTGCGAAGCTGGAGGCGAGCGTGGATGGCCTACCCGAGCCGGCGAACATCGTGAGATCAGGCGTGCGCTTCGTGCTAGCGGCCGTCCTGAACGCGCTGCTGATGGCGTACGAGTCAAGCCCTGCGGGGCGCGCGGTACGTTCGGCGCTGGCGACGGTCGCGCTGGCGGCGGTCGCGCTGTGCGCGATGGTGAGTACGGCCGTGGCCGAGGAGAGCCGAGTGCTGTTGGTATACCCAGAGGTGCCGTCTCCGTTGCTCGGCGAGGCTTTGGTTCATGTACGTGGAGAGCTTGGCAGCCTGGGGCTCGCGATCCAGGTCACCACGACTGCTGCGGAAGAGCGGGACGTGAAGCCCGAGCTCGCGCCGGGCACCTACGGTGCGCTGACCTTCGAGGAGCGGCCGGGGCTGCTGATCCTGCGCGCCTATCACCCGGGGTCACCGGAACCGATCAGCCAGCAACTCGGCACGCAAGATGGGCGCATCACGCCCCTGGTCGTCGGTGTAAGAGCGGTAGAGACGCTGCGTGCGGCGCTCCAACAGTACTACTACAGCACTCACCATCCAGTGCCCGAGCCCGTCAAGAAACTCGCGCGCATCGAGGAGCCACCGCCGCCTCGTCCAGCTCCGCCGCCACCCCCGGTGGTGGCGCCGTCGCCTCGGCCTGTCGCCCCGCCACCCCCCGCCGCGTCGGAGTCTCGCGCGTCGTTCACGGCCGATCTGTGGCTGGCGCCGACGCTGCAGGTGGACGCCTTGAACGCTCGCACCGCTGGGGCCGCCAGTCTCGGTCTGGGGGCGGGGAGCGATTGGTGGCTCGTGGCGGCGGAGCTCGAGTCGACGCTGCTCCCGTTCGAGCTTCGAGCCGAGTCAGGCTCCGCACGAGTGCATCGACACGCCGCAGCGCTGGAGTTCCGTAGTCGCTTACGACTTTCCGAGGCGGTGGGCCTGTTCGCGAAACTTGGCGGCGGCCCAGTCGCCTACCGAGTCCAGGGAACCGCTCGCTCGGGTTACGCGGCGAACGACGAGACCCACTGGACGGCCTTCGGGGTCGCGGGGCTGGGGGGGGAGTGGTGGTTGGGTCCTCGCGTGGGGCTATTCTTCGAGGCCGAAGCCAGCGCGGCATTGAACGCGCCGTACGTGAGATTCGGCGGCATCGCCGGGGACCGATTTGAACGTCCGCTGCTAAGTTTCGCCGTTGGAATAATGTTCGGCCTCGTGCGCTGAAGCTCGCGTTTCTTGCGGCGCGCCCGCGGCGAGAGGGCTTTCCAGCTGGGATGCGGCTCCAGCGCCACGGTAGGCGTTCGCAGGTACCCGAACTCCCTCGCGACCAGGCGAGCAAAGCAGACAAAACCTGACCCGTTCCAGCGCCCAGCAGAGTCTGCTTGGACCGGCCCCGTCGATCGGACCATCGCGGGCTCTGGCTGCATGAACTCTGCTACATTACTCCTCGTGCCCCCCGTGAGCCCGCCGGCCGTACCGCGTCTTGCCAGCGAGGTGGAGACGGAGTTGTTCACGGCCATCACGCGTGGGCTGCCGGGTTGGCAGGGTCGTGCCTACCATCAGTATCAGTCCCTGGTGCGGGGCTTGATCGTCAAGTCGCTCGGTCCCAGGGGCGACATCGAAGACGTCGTCGGTGACGTTTTCCTCCGCTTCCTGGAGAACGCCCGGCGCATCCGCAGCGCCGAAGGGATCCGCAGCTACCTCGTCTCGATCACGATGAACTCGGTGCGGCGTGAAGCCCGCAGGCGCAAGCGGCGTGCGCTGTTCCAGCGCTTCTTCGCCGGGTCGGACGAGATGGAGCGGCGTCCGGGGCTGGACGATCCGAAAGCCAAAGCCGCCTTGATTCAGCTGAGTCGGATCCTCGAAGAGCTCAGCGCCAATGAGCGAGCAGCCTTCGTGCTGCGTTGTATGGAAGGTCTGCCCATCGCAGAAGTGGCCGAGGCGCTGCGGATTTCCGAGTCGACGGCGAAACGGCGGGCGCGTCGCGCCAGCGAGCGTGTGCTCAAGCGGGTGAGCCGAAATGCGCTGCTGGCCGACTATGTGCGGGACAAAACGGGGCTAGTGCACGATGAAACCTGACGGATCACTTTCAGACGCAGACGTCGCCAGGGTGTTCAACGCGCTCGCCGACGACTACGCGAGCAAGGTCGAGGCCGCGGAAGGCAAGCGCACCCTGGCGCGCATTCAGGAGCGCAGCCGCGTGCGTGCTCCCCGCCTGCCCGCGCGACGCCTGGCGTTCCTCACGATCGCGCCATCATTGGCCGCGGCGGGCTTGACCATCGCCGTGACGTCCTGGCTCGAGCCGGACACTCTTACCTACGAGGTGGTCGGTGCCATCGACCACGCCGGGCAGATCAAGACGAGCGCGACACCGGCCACCCTGACCTTCTCGGACGACAGTACCATCGTCGCCAACCCTCAGACGGCCCTCAGCTTGAGCGTGGTGGGTGAACACGCCGCGCTCGCTCGGGTGCAAGCCGGCAAGCTGAACGTCAAGGTGACGCATGCTGACGAAACCGATTGGCGATTCCTCGCCGGCCCCTACGAGGTGCGGGTGATCGGAACGGAGTTCGAACTGAACTGGAAACCGGCGACCGAGCAGCTGTCGGTGGTGATGCACGAAGGACGTGTCCGTATCATCGGGCCAGAAGCTGGCGAAACCTTCTTGAATGCCGGGCAATCGCGGACCTTTGGTACGCCGCCCAAGGCGAAGGTCGCCACCGCCGCGCAGGGTACGAGCGCGAAGGTGGTGCGCGCGGAAGCTTCGAGTGTATCGAAGGGAAGCGCCCCAGACCAGGGCAGCGGCGAAGTGGCGCGGGCCGACGCGGCCATTGGGGCGTCGCTCAGGGCTGCACCGAGCTGGGCGAAGTTAGTCGGCAAGGGCCTATTCTCGGAGGTGATCCAGGAGGCAGAGCGCGTCGGTCTCGAGCACGCGCTGAGCACGCGCGGCGTGCAAGACCTACAGGCGCTGGCGCAAGCCGCACATTACACGGGCCGCAGCGCGCTGGCGCTCGACGCCTGGGCGAAGGCTCGCCAGCGCTTCGGCAGCAAGCAAGCGGCGTTCTTCATGGGCAGGATTTACGACCAGCGCGGCAACGCTCAGAGTGCGCTGCGTTGGCTCAACGTGTACCTGGCCGAAGCCGGGTCCGACGTTTACGCGTCGGAAGCGCTCGGGCGCAAGCTGACGCTGGTGCAGCGTGTGCAGGGCGAGGCTCAAGCCGAAGCGGTGGCGCGTGAGTACCTCAGGCGCTTCCCCAAGGGGCCCTACGCTCGCACCGCGCGCGAGCTCGTGAAGCAAAAGTAGCCTCGCCCGCGTCGAGCCCCTTCCGACCTGTGGCGTCAACGGAACTGTCTTCCGACCTGCGGCGTGAATAGAACCGCCAAGGCGCCAAAAACGCCAGCTCTCCAAGGTTTTAATTCTTTTTTTTTTCTGTTCATCGATGGCCAGTAACGAGCAGGCGCGTTCGACTGCGCTATTGCGCTCGGTGCATGTGTCGATGAGTGTGCAACCGAGAGGATAGGTGACGTTTCTGGCCGGGCACATAGGTGACAGATTTAGGTTACAGCGGAGGGCTGGGCGATTCATGAAACCCAACGCTGCGATCTGCGACCGGCAGAAAATGTACTCCTTGGCGTGAGCTTGGCGTTCTTGGCGTCTTTGCGGTTGTGATGCGCCTCCAGTTGCAGGAAGGGCGATGAAGACGAACTCGTATGACGTCAGGAAGGAGGTGTGATGAATCATCAGTGGCGCCTTGGCGATGAAGATTGCCTTTCAGCCGCCCCTTTTTTGACTCGAGCCGAACCGAGCCAGTCGGAACGGCGTGTTCCGTGCCTGGCGCCAGGGGGGCTCTCACCCAGGGGGCGTGAAGGCCAGTGTCGTCACGCTGCTGGCGGGCAATTCGATGGGTGCATCGCCCGGGATGCTCAGCTCTTGCCAGCTGGCAGTGTCCGTCGACTGGATGATCGTGCGCGCGAAGCCGTCGAAGGCGTTGTCGAGGCGCACGTCGCGGCGTGTGTTGCTCACGTTGAGCATGACGACGGTCACGGCGTCTTCGTTCGGTGAAACGAAAGCGGAGACCCGCACAGCATCCGACGAGGCGCTGGCCCCGACGCGAGTCCAGCCCGGATCGGTGAACTTCGCGAAATGGCGCACCGAATAGTAGGGGCTCCGCAGCTTGTAGCCGCGCTCACTCTGCCAGCGAGTCTCGTCGGGAAGCTCGACCGCTACCAGACCTCCCTCCTCGTTGCCCTGCCAGCGCCAGATCAGGTCCCAGTAAACGTAGGCGACGGCGTCGGCGTGAGTCAGTGAGTTGTGGATGAGCCAGGCGGTTTCGAACGCGCCCCCGTCCGAACCTTCGACACTGAACTCGGTCTGAAAGACCGGCAGGTTCGTGGCGCGGAGCGACTGCAACGCCAGCGTGAAATCGTCGGGCGCTTGCCAGGTGCTGCCGTCGTACAGGTGATGGGCGATGCCGTCGAGCAACCCCACATTCATGGCGTCGGTGTAGCCTTGCACTTTGCCGAGCGTGACCCCGATCGTTTCGGGGCCCAAGATTCGTGGCGGCGTTTGCCGCTGCTGCAACAGGCCGTGCACCGCTTCGAGGGCGCGGTCGTAGCCAGGCAGCTCTGCAGTCTCGGTCGCCGCGAACATGCATCCTTCCCAGCCGTTGGGGTGGTAGTCGGGCTCGTTCTGAATGCTGATGAACTTGGGAACGATGCCCAGCTCTGCATAGGCGTCGAGGGAATCGTTCCAGTACTGGGCGAAGGCCGGGTAGGGGAATGCGTCACCTTCGCGAATCAACGTGCAGCTGACTTGGTCGGTACAGTCGGTTTGCCCGCTGCTCTTGAGATTGGGCGGTGGCGACCACGACGACATCAAGACCGTGAGATCGCGACCCAGTGAGCGGGCGCCTTCGGCGACGATCTCTTGGCTCTCGACCCAGAACTCGTCCTGATAGCGAAAGCGATTTCTCAACCTCAGGATGTCCAGCCCGAGCTCATTGAAGATCAGCTCGTACAGCTCGGCTTGTTCGGGTGCTCCGTCAGCCAATTGTCGTACCAAGCCACCGCTGCGCCGAAGCCCTCGAGTGTCTGGTGGCGTTGCGAAAGGTCGACCCCGACGCTCACGTCGAGCGAGGTCTGCATTCGGCCCAGCCCCGGGTCGCTCGTCGAGGGCCCACAGCCGGAGAGCAACGATGCCGAGAGCAGCACCAGGGGTACGGCCGCGAGGGATCCAGTGTAGTCGATCATGGGGGGGCGTTGCGGTAGAGCTAGGGCCTGTCCCTGAAATCGGGGTCCGGCCCGTGAACGTGAACGTGCCCGTGCCCGAGAAGTCGAGGAAAGGGCCGCCCACGGTAGTGCGTCGATGATCGCGTTCGCGATGACGAGAAAATCCAGCGCGACTCGATACGCTTCCAACCCTCATGAGGGAGCATCCTGCTCCGGTCATTGGCACCGTCTTGGCATCGGTTGCGCTTTTCGGGCACGGGCACGTTTACGTTCACGTTTACGGGGTCGTTCAGCGGAGTTCAGGGACAGGGCCTAGAATTCTCTGAGGTGTACCGTCACCCGCGGACTGCGTCCACTGCGGCAGCGGGGAAGCTGCCGGGTGCCCTACAGCGAAAGCCCGCTATGAGAGGTCAGCGCGCCGAGTCCAGCCGTGCCGTCGAGAAAAGCACGCGGGGTGTAAGGACCGGGCGTGCCTTGCGTTCTTCCCAATGACGTTGAGCAAGCGGAGGAACGGACGATGACCTTGAGATGGAAAGCCTGGTTGAAACGTGGAGCATTGTGGACGGCACTCGCCCTGGTGGTCGGCTGCGGAGGGTCGCACGCGCCCGCGGACCATGCGCCGAACGGCGCACCACCGATCGCCGCCCGCGGGACCGAGTCTGCGACGTCGAGCGGGGCGTCGGGTGAGGCGTGGGACGGCACTCAGGCCGAACCGATGGCACCGCCCGTGGTCACCGAGGGCGTGGGCATCGACAGCAGCGCCTCCCCGAGTGAAGCCGAGGAAGCTGCCGGCTCTTCGATGCGCGGTCCGAGCAAATCGAGCTCCGCGGCCCCTCGCGACGACGCTCCCCAAGCTCGGCCGGGTCTGGGCACGGTTTGGGGCGAAGATCGCGAGAGCAACGTGCGACACACGGTGTTCCACCGCGCAGCTCCCCAGCGCCCCTTCGCTCTGGCAACTCTGTTCTACAACGATCGCGAAGGCATTTCGGCGATGGCGCGCGAAAGTGCACGGACCGATCACGGCGACAGCGGATTCAGCGTGATGAATGGCGCTGTCACGCTGCGCCTGCTCGATGAACACGGGCGCGCGCTGCCAGCGTTCGAGTTGGCCAGCCGCGATTACGTCGTGGGTGAGCACGGCGCGGCGTACAGTATCGAGGTCAGGAACCACACGAACGACCGCATCGAAGCCGTGGCGACCGTCGACGGGCTCGACGTGGTCGACGGTGAAGAAGGCTCGTTCGTCAAGCGCGGTTACGTCATCGGTCCGTTCGATTCCGTGCGCATCGATGGGTTCCGCCGCAGCACGGATACCGTCGCAGCATTTCGCTTCGGCTCGGTGCGCGACTCCTACGCCGGCAGGAAAGGCAAGGCGCGCAACGTGGGGGTGATCGGCGTCGCCCTGTTTCACGAGCGCGGTTCGGACTCGCCCTGGCTTCGTGGAGAGGTCGAGCGACGTCACTCGGCGGATCCCTTCCCGGGGCGTTTCGCAGAGCCGCCGCGCTGAGCCGTCCCGAGGCCGCGCAGTGGACGGAGCCCACCCCGCAAAGGGTGGGCTCTTTCGCATTTACCAGCGCTGATGCACCAGGGGTCGAATGTGCTCTCGATACAGAGCTTCGATCTGTCGCAGCGTGTCTTGGGGCAGGGGCGGAAGCGCCGCCGCGCCGACATTCTGCTCGACTTGGCTGGGGCGTTTTGCGCCGGGGATCACCGCAGTCACCGCGTCTTGCATCAAGGCCCAGCGCAGCGAGAACGCTGCTATGCTCGTGCCGTTCGGCACCAGATTGCGCAGGCGCTCGACGAACGCGAGCCCGGCCTCGAACGGCACCCCCGAGAATGTCTCGCCTCGATCGAAGGCTTCACCGTTCCGGTTGTAGTTCCGGTGGTCGCTCGGCTCGAACGCGGTGCTTGCGTTGATGCGGCCGCCGAGCATCCCGCTCGACAGCGGAAGCCGCGCCAGAACGCCGACCTGCCGCTGCGCCGCGCGCTCGAAGAACAGCTCGCTGGGGCGTTGCCGGAGCAGGTTGTAAATGATCTGCACCGAGGTCACGCCCGGGTATTCGATGGCTTTCAAGGCCTCCTCGACGCGCTCCACGCTCACGCCGTAGTGGCGCAACTTGCCGCGCTGCTTCAGCACGTCGAGCGCCTCGAATACCTCGGGCATGTAGTAAACGTCGGTCGGCGGGCAATGCAGCTGCACCAGGTCGAGCGCCTCGACCCGCAGGTTCGTGAGGCTGCGATCGACGAAGGCCGTCAAGTTTTCGAGGTCGTAGCCCGAGGCAACATGGGGCTTCAGGCGCCGCCCCGCCTTGGTGGCGATGATCATGTCGGCCTTGGTCGAGCGCTTCACCTCACCGAGGATGCGTTCGCTGCGTCCGTCGCCGTAAACGTCGGCGGTGTCGAAGAAGTTCACGCCGAGTTCGAGCGCCCGCACGATCGCCTGTTTCGATTCCGCGTCGGTCACCGTGCCGAAGTCGCCGCCCAGCGCCCACGCGCCGAAGCTTACAGAGGAAATCTCCAGGCCCGACTTGCCCAAGGTTCGATAGTGCATGCCGCATTTACGCATTTGGTTTGGCTCCCGCCAATTGATAGAGTCCGTGGGCCGGCGCTCGGAGTACGCTTCGGGCTCGGCTGTTGGTCCGCGTAAGATGCAAGCTTCAGAAGTCGATGCAGCCATTGCCCTGTTCAAGCGCGCAAATGCGCGTGATCCGAACCAGATTCCGGTGAATGGGCGGCTCGAGCCCAAGCAGCTCGTGCAAGCCGAGCGCATTTTCGGCTGGGTGCTGCGGCTGAACCCCGAGGCGTCGGACGCGCTGCGCCTGGCGGCATACGCGCAACACGTGCGGCGCTGGGAAGTTCCCCGAGAGAGCTACCCCAGCGGGCGCGTGGGCTACCTCAAATGGCGCAAAGATCTCTCGAAGTTCCACGCCGACCTGGCGGCAGAAACGCTGCGCGAGGCTGGCGTCGCCTCCGAAACGATCGCGGCGGTGCGTCAGCTCAACCTGAAGCAGGGGCTCACCACGAACCCCGACACGCAGACGCTCGAAGACGCTTTGTGTCTAACGTTCCTCGAGTACGAGCTCGAAGAGTTCGCAGCGAGGCACGCGCCCGCGAAGGTGGTCGACATCCTGCGAAAGACCTGGCGCAAGCTGAGCCCCCAGGCCCAGCGCGCCGCGTTGGAGCTGCATTTACCTGCGAGCGCGCGCAGGCTCGTCGAAGCCGCACTCGCTCCGGTGGACTGACGCCAAGCCTGACGAACTTCCGATAGGCTTTGCCCGGCAGAGGCGTCAATTTCACTGCCAAGCGCGCCAAGCGCCGCCAAGAAATCTCATGTCAGCCTACCGGAACCGGCGGTTCATTCCGGATGCTCGAACAACTCCGAGGCTCGCATGTCTGGAAGCGCTCGGTGCAACGGGCACGACGCTCTGCGCTATCGGGCAAGCGAGCGGGAGCGCGAGCCCGCCGGGATCTCAGCTAGCCCAAAAAAGAAAAAATGGCGAACTTGGCGCTCTTGGAGTCTTGGCCGTTTTGGGCCGCCACAGCCTGGAAGGCCGTCGCAGACTTTGGGAACGAGCTTACGAGCTGCCGTTGATGGGGCCACCCACTCGATTGAGCAGGCTCGTCAGATCGGGGGCGCCCTCGGCCACGACGCGGACGCTGAGCGGTGACTTGTTCGAGCCCACGCGCGTGAGCTTTACCTTACCGCCTGCGTACAGCTGACCCAAGAAGGTTTCGAACTCGCGCTTCAGCGCGTCGAAGCTCGGGTCGTCGTTGCTGAAATCCAAGCGATCGGGGAGTTTGATCAGCGCTTCGTTCGGACGAAACTTGGGACGAGGGTTCAGCGTGGGATCGCCTTCGAGCAAGCGACAGGCGTTGAGCGCACGACGGAAGGCGTCCCTCAGGCGTTCTCCTGGTTCGGGTGCTTGGCGCTTTCTGCTGTAGAGTAATCCCGGTTGGCCGTCGCTGAGATCGAGGTAGTAGTCTGAAGCGTGACCGACCAGGACCACGCCCGGGCCATGGTGCACATGGCTGTAGTCGGCGACGTCGATCATCAGCTCGTCCAGCACGTGATCGCGAATCCAGCGATGGAAAACGGGAATGAACTTCTCGAGATTCGAGCTATCGACGTTGTCTGAGAATAGCTTCACCTGAAGCTTGGGAGCGTCCATGGAACCAGGGCCTCGCGATTCTAGAAGGTTTCAGCTGTACTGTACGGCTCAGGAAGCCGGGCTTGCGTTACGGATATAGCATTGATGCGCCGCCTCTACGAATAGCTGCGCTTCCTCAATCCGCTGGTGCGCGGTGGCGTTGTTCGGGGAAGTCGTGGTTCCGTTCCCGTGAGCGCTGAAGAGGAAGTTGGCGAATTTGTCGCCGACGTAGGGGTCGTGAAACAATCGTGTATCACAAAGGTGCAGCTTGAACTCCCGCACGATCTCGTCCGGGTCGTCGCCCAGGTTGGCATTGCGCTCTCGGGTGAGCGCTTTCGCGGCGTGGAGCATGGCCTGATACGCTCGTTCAGCCGCTTTCGTGGCGTTGCCTTCTTCGTCGAGGATCACCTGGGCCTCGAAGAGCTCGCGCTCGCTGGCCGCTAGCCCCATTTCCACGAACGGGACGATTTCCCCAGCACACTCTCCCACACCCATGTCGCCAATGGTGTACTCACGAGGGTCACCCCAATCCGAGTAAAAGCTCGGATTTGCCTCGTAACTCGGCACCTGGGTCAGATCGTCGATCAGCTGGCGTACGGCCTTCTTGCCGACACGAGCCACGTATTGGCGGTAGTTCTCACCCTCGCGCCTGCCTTCCGCGTAGGCCTTGGTCAATCGGTCCACCGCCTGGGGCACGTGCTTCGAGGGAATGGCCCCGATCGCTAGGCCGTACGTCTTCCCGTTCTCGGTCCACTGCCCACCCACAACCAGCTGAAAATGCGGCACTCTCCGGCCGCTCACATTTCGGCTGACGCCGAGAAAACCGATATCAGCCACATGGTGCTGCCCGCAGGAGTTGAAGCAACCACTGCATTTGATGTGTAGGGCTTGCGCGGCCGGCGGCAGCTCGGGGGCGACGGAGAGATGGCGGCGGAGCTCTCCGGCCAACCCACGCGACGACGAAATCCCGAGCTTGCACGTGTCGGTGCCGGGGCACGAGGTGATGTCGCTGATGGTTTCGGCCCCGCTGGCCCCGAGGCCAGCCGCGTCGAGACGGGCGAAGAGCTCGGGCAGATCTGCGTTGGACACCCAACGGAAGAGCATGTTCTGGTCCACCGTGAAGCGCAGTGAGCAGTTGGTGAACTCGCGGGCGAGGTCGCTCATGGTGCGGCCTTGGTCTGGGGTAAAGTCGCCCAGGGGCAGCGTGACGATCGCGCACGAATAGCCCGGCTGCGCTTGGGGTCGAACGTTGGTTTTGAACCACGCTTTGAAGCGTTCACCAGCGTCGACAACCAGCTCCGAGCCCGGCTTGAGCGGCTTCTCGTCGAGGCTTGCCAGGTCGTCGAGATAGGCTGTCCAGCGCGGGTCGGGCCGGAGCTTGGTTCGCTCTTCTTTCACCAGGCGCGTGAACTCTTCGATGCCGAGTTTGTTGACCAGGAACTTCAGGCGCGCGCGCGAGCGGTTCTCTTTCTCACCGAGCCGAGCGAAGACGCGACAGACGGCTTGCATCATCGGCAGCAGCTCTTCTTCCGGGGTGAACTCTTCCAACAATTTTGCGGGGTGCGGCACGGCGCCGAGCCCGCCGCCGACGTAGAACTCGAACCCACGCTTCGGCTTGCCGTCGACCTCGCGTACCTGGGCGATGCAGCCGATGTCGTGAAAGGTCGTAAGGCCGCATGGATTGTCTTTGCAGCCAGAAAATGCAGGCTTCAGCTTGCGGCCGAAGTCCTGCACGTCGTCGTGTCCCAGCAAGAACATCGCCGCGGCGTGTGCGTAAGGCGTGACGTCGAAGGTCTGGTCGTTGCACACTCCCGCGTATTGGCAGGCCGTGACGTTGCGCACGGAGTTGCCGCACGCCTCGTGCGTGGTGATGCCCACGGAAGCCAGCCGCCGCATCAGGTCGGGTGTGTCGTCGATGTGAATGAAGTGCAGCTGGATGTCTTGCCGCGTGGTGACGTGCAAGATCTGATCGGAATACTCCTCGGCGAGCTCGCACATGAGATCGAGCTGATCCGGTGTGACCTTTCCGAGCGGGATCTTGATGCGCATCATGCCCGGCGCGTCCCAAACGGTCTCGGGGCCCTTGGTCAGGTCCCCGCAGGGGAACTCCAAAGCCTGCGTCTTCTCACCGTCGTGCCGCCGCCCATTGTCGTAGCGCTGCCCGTACACGCCCTTGCGCAAGCGCGTTTCGGCGAACATCTTGTCGCCAATCTTGCCGGCTTTCCTGAGCTCGATCTGTGTCTCGAAGATATCGATCTCGCGGGCGAGGGACTCCGGCATGCGGTCCCTGAGCGATTCTTTCCAGTTCCTGACGGCGGTCATTCCTTGTGACTCCTCGATTGGGGCGTGATAATCAAGCCCGGGGTTGCGCTTTGTACCCCCTAATTCCGGTGTGACAAGTCGGGTATCGGGAATAGACATTACATCTATTTGGAATCATTGGGTAAAATTGTTGGGGCGCGGGTCGAACGACGCGTTTTCCCCGTGAAAAAACTGCGTGGTCAATGCTCCTGGGACACCCACTGTGGCGGTGTGTCTCGCTCGCGGCGGCTTTTGCGCCCCTGAGCCTCATGGTACGAGCCGCGGGCCATGCGCATCCAGAGTGGACTGTTTCCGACGCTGAGAGAGGCCCCGTCCGACGCCACGAGCGTGAGTCACGTGCTGCTCACCCGAGCGGGTTACGTGCGTCGAGTGGGCGCAGGGATCTATAGCTACCTCCCGCTGGGGCTCCGAGTTCAACGCAAGGTCGAGAGCATCGTGCGCGAGGAGATGGATCGGGCTGGCGCGCAAGAGGTGCTGTTGCCGGCGCTGCTGCCGGCAGAATACTTCAAGGAGTCCGGGCGCTGGGACGTCTTCGGGGAGACGCTGCTGCGGCTTCAGGATCGCAAGGGCGGCGACTACCACCTCGGCCCTACCCACGAAGAGATCATCGTCGACATGGTCCGACGCGAGGTGAAGAGCTACCGCGACCTGCCGCTCAACCTGTACCAGATCCAGACGAAGTTCCGCGACGAGCCGCGTCCGCGCGGTGGCATCCTGCGCGGCCGCGAGTTCACCATGAAGGACGCCTACTCGTTCGACGTCGACGAGGGCGCTGCGGAGCGCGCCTACGAAGGCATGCGGGTCGCGTACACCCGAGTCTTCGACCGCATGGGCTTCGACTACCGCATGGTGAACGCGGACACGGGAGCCATGGGTGGCAAGAAGAGCGCGGAGTTCCAGATCCTGGTGCAGAGCGGCGAGGACGTGATCGCGGCCTGCCGTCAATGCGACTACGCCGCGAACATCGAGGTCGCGGAGACGCCGGCCTTTCCCGCGAGGGGTCCAGAGCCGGGTAGCGTGCCACCCCACGAAAAGATCCACACTCCCGGGCAGCGCAGCATCGAAGAGGTCTCCAAGTTCTTGGAGAGCGCGCCCGACCGCTTCCTGAAGAGCCTGGTCTACATCTGTGACGGGACAGCGGTGCTGGTCGTGGTGCGCGGCGACCATGCGGTCAACGAGATCAAGCTCGGCCGCGCGCTGGGCGCCGCGGAAGTGCGCATGGCCGAGGCGGACGAGGTGTGGCGTGCGACCAAAGCGAAGGTCGGCTTCGCCGGACCGGTCGGATACTCCGGCAGGGTCGTGATCGATCGCGACGCGGCTAGCATCAGCGACGCGATCACCGGCGCCAACGAGACGGACTACCACCTGAAGCACGTCCAGCACGGGCGAGACTTCGAAGCCGAGGTAGTCAACGTGCGAGAGATCATCGACGGGGATGCCTGTCCGCAGTGCGGCGCTTCGCTGGGCCTGTACCGGGGTATCGAGGCGGGACACATCTTCTTGCTCGGTACACGTTATACAGAGTCGATGGGCGCCTCCTTCCTGGACGACAAGGGCGTTCAGCAGACCATCGTGCAGGGGTGCTATGGTATCGGCGTCTCGCGGTTGGTAGCTGCCGCGGTCGAACAGTTCCACGACCCGAACGGCATCACCTGGCCCATGGCGCTCGCTCCGTACCACGTGCACCTGGTGCAGCTGGGCAACTCGCCGGAAGTCGACCTTGCGGTGCGGAGCATCGAGCAGGGCCTCGAAAGTCGCGGCGTCGAGGTACTGGTAGACGATCGCGACGAGCGGCCGGGCAGCAAGTTCAAGGACGCCGACCTGATCGGTATCCCGCTGCGCGTGACGGTGGGTGACCGTGGCTTGAAGCAGGGCCAGGTCGAGCTGAAGCCCCGCAGCGAACCGGATCCGAAGAAGGCGAGCCTCATCGGGCTGGACTCGGCAGTGAGCACGCTGGTCGAGCAGGTCCAAGCAGCTCTCCACGCCAGCGCCTGATGCTTCGCCGCAGGACCGGCGGCCAAGCGTCAGCGCGCGGCCGACTGGTCGAGCCTCGAGCGACCCATCACCTGTCGCGTCAGCTGCTCGTGGTGCATGTGCGCACGGCGTCGTTGAGCTTCGCTGAGCCGCAAGTGGGCAAAGGCCAGGTCCTCGTCTTGGGGCGGCATCACGCGAATGTTCGGATCGAGCGCTCGCATGACGAGGCCCATGGCGCGCATGATCGGGCTCGACGTGACCAGGGCCACGGGATGACCTCGGAACGTCTTCGTGAGCGCGTGGCGCTGCTGGCCCGTCGGCGTCCCGCCCGCCGAGTACACCAGGATCTTCCAGTCCCCGCGCATGGTGAACTGGTGCAGCTCGGAGACATAGCGGTTCCACTCCACGTCGGTCGGGTCGCGCGCGTCGTGCACGACGACATGCAGCTCTCCGTCCCAGCACCAGGCCATCGTCATAACCCTCGCACAACGCGCGTTTTCGAGGGTGGGATAAGGGGGCTCCGTCACCTGCCATGCGATTTTTCCTGCGCACGGGTGTGCCGGCTCCAGTGCCGCTGAAGTGCCGGGGCCGTGCACGAAACTCGGGCCTGTCCCTGAATTGGACGATGGCCCCGTGAACGTGAACGTAAACGTGCCCGTGCCCGAAGAAGCGCAACCGATGCCGAGGTGGGGCCGATGGCTGGAGCATGACGCTCGATCATGAGGGATTGGAAGTGTATCAAGT
>JAICQQ010000301.1 GCA_025937785.1 Polyangiaceae bacterium | reverse complement strand
GCCGCTTTGGCGCGCCTCACGCAGCGACTCCAAAACGCCCGCGGCGCCCGCCCCCTGCTCGATGTCGAAGATGGCAAGCTCGATGTTGCCGAGCACGACACTCAAGATGTTGTTGAAATCGTGCGCAATCCCACCCGCGAGTTGCCCCACCGCCTCCATTTTCTGGGCCTGACGCAGCTGGTTCGCAAGCTGCTCGCGCTCGGTGGCCATATGCTTGCGCTCGGTCACGTCACGCAGCGCGGTGATGCGCGCCAGTTGGCCCTGGTAGGTGACCGCGCGACCGCGCGCCTCGACGTGTCCGATGCTGCCGTCACGGCGCACTACGCGGTGCTCGTACGAGCCCTCGTAGCCCGTGGTGATGTGCGCCCGCACGAGGTCGATGTCCTCTACGGCTACCAGGTCGGTGATGCGTTTGCCGATCAACTCGTGCTGCTGGTAGCCGAGCATGCGACAGATCGCTTTGTTGGCGTCGATCACCACGCCTCTCACGCTAAAAGCGATGCCCTCGAACGCGGCATCGGCGAAGGCCCGCAGGCGTTCTTCCCGCTCGCTGAGCTCGCGCTCGGTCCCCTTGCGTGTCGTGATGTCAGCGATGATACCCGTGAGGCGTCGCGCCTTCCCGTGCGCGTCGCGCAGGACCTGACCGCGCGCCCCGAGCCAGCGGGTGCCGGTCGGCGTCTCGACCGGGTGCTCGACGACGTAGAGGCTGCCGGAGCTGAGCGTCCGCGTCAGAGCGCGCTGCACCATTCGGCGATCGGCCTCGCTGAGCAACGCCATATAAGCACTGTGGGTGCCCGGGAACGTGCCGGGAGCCAGTCCGAGCAACGCCTCGGCGTTGCGCGACCACGAAAGCTCGTCGGTCTCGATGTCCCACTCCCAGGTCCCAGCCTGCGCCGACGTCAGCGCCAGCTCGACCTGCGCTTGGTTCTGGTGCTCGCGCCCTGACGACGGCTCTTGGGAACCGCCCTTCGGATCGTTACCCCTCGACACGGGCGGAGCCTGCCCGATTCGTTGCGCGGGAGCAAGGCCCAGGTGTATCCGCGGTCGATGTCGCGTGCGTTTCGAGGAGTTTGTGGGGCGCGTCAGCTCTGACGTCGAGCTCGTGTCGCCGCTTGTCGAGAACAGAATCCGATGCCCGCATTCGCCTGACCGAACAACGAGTATGCGATTGTCAGCTATGCTGACCGCCATGCTCAGCGCCACAACCCGAGAGCTCGATGCTGCGCTGTGCGGCATCGCACCGCGTATCAAGCTGCTCTCTCAGCTGTCGTGGCCCGAGTCGAGCATCGAATCGTTCTTACACAGCTGGCGTCGCGGCGAGCCGGAGCTGCCCAAGGTCGAGTATCGCAAGGACGGCTGCTTCGCGGAAGCACGCACCGAGCTCGAGCGCATCCGAGATGCCGCCGACCCCTCCGATCCCATCGAAGCGTACCTGGGCGAGACGGCGTCGTCGTACGCGACCGCGGCACGGCTGTTGGACGCCGCGGGCACCCCCGATTTTCTGGAGTTCTCGCGCGAGTTGTACGGAGACCCCTACGATCGTCTTCCGGGCACGCGGCTGACGCACTTCGAGGCTGCGCGCCAGTTGCTCGACGTGACCGCGCCGCTCAGATCCGTGTGCAGCCGAGAGGAAGATCAGGTGTGCTTCACTGCAGAAGCGGTGAAACGCGAGATCCAGCGCAGGACCGACTCCTTCTTCGCCGAGTACAAGCTCGACGTAGTGATAGATTCGAACCTCGCCTCCAAAGCAGCGGCGTCGGCGACGCGCGTGCGCCTCAGAGATCGCACGAGTTTCACCGAAGCCGACATCGATCAGCTGGTCGAGCACGAAGCCTTCGTCCACTCCGCGACGGCGCTGAACGGTCGCTTGCAGCCGATCCAGAGTTTTGCGCTCGCTGCACCGCGAACCACGGCGACTCAGGAAGGCCTGGCGACGATGGCCGAGCTCATTACCGGCAGCATGGATCTATCACGGCTCCGGCGTCTGGCGCTGCGGATCGGCGCCGTCAAGCATGCCATCGAAGGCGCCGATTTCATCGAAGTCTTCCGCTACTTCCTACGAGCTGGGCAGAGCGAAGACGAAAGCGCCCGTTCGGCGATGCGCGTATTTCGCGGCGGCGACCCGCGCGGAAAGGTCGCGTTCACCAAGGACGTGGTGTATCTGCATGGACTCATCGGAGTGCACACGTTCCTGAGGCGCGCTATCTCGGAGCGTCGTGTGGAGTTGATTCCCAGATTGTTCGCGGGCCGCCTGACCGTAGGTGACGTGCTCCGTTTGGAACAGCAGTTCGAGCGAGGTGTCCTATGGCCGGGTCGCTTCGTCGCGCATTGGGCAGCGGATCCGCGGCGCCTGGCAACTCACCTATGCTTTTCCATCGTCTTGAACCGCATCGAGCTCAGGACCGTCACGCTGGAATCGATCCTGGAACGTTAGGCGTCGGCGGCAGAGCCCGCGATCAGCTCGACCACCGGCGCGTCCGAGATTCAGACGGCCGTCTTGGTTTTGGACGAGGGGCGAAGCCGACCCTGGCGTTCGCTAGCAGCAGTTTCATGGCTGCAATGCAACCGGGCGCTGGCGTCACGACCTTGTCGCGTTTGGCCTCGTTCTTGCTTCGTGCTCTGTCCCTCCGTGGCGCCAAGGCTGGCACAGACTGTTAGCTATTTGTGGGTTGATATGTGGAGTTCGAGATTTCGTGGCATCGGGTCTTATTCGGCCGCATGGCTTGTCGTACGCGGTCCTTCGGGGCCCTGGGCGTTGCACCCGCCGCGACCGAACCGGTTGTTGCGCGAAATGCCGTGGCGCCCGACCCAGCGCCCGCCGGTGCAGCGCCGTCCGACATCGCGGCGCCGCGCACCCCAAGATTCCCCGCGGCCACTGCCCCGGTGGCAAGTGCCAGCGCTCCGGCGTTCACCCCCGCTGCCAGCCCCGCCGCGGGCCCGGTTCTAGGGCGACGAGCGGCGCGCAGGCCCCGTTTGTAGGCGACTCTCGCACACGATTTCTCGGAGGGGGCTTCGTTGTTGACACGACCTCACGTACCGCCAGAAAATCTGGGGTTCACTCGCTTTGATGATGCTTCGAATGCTTTGGGATTCGGGCGCGAAGACGTGGGGACGGAGCCGTGCTGCACGACGATGACGACCAAGTTGCTATTGGTGGACGATGACGAGAAGGTCGTGTCGGTCGTGGGAACCTACCTCAAGCGGCAAGGGTGCATCGTGTACACGGCGCGCTCGATCGCCGAAGCAGATCAGCTGTTCGACGCCGAACACCCCGACGTCTCGATCTTCGACTATGACTTGCCCGACGGCAGCGGCTTCGAACTGCTGAAGAGCGTGCGCTCGAAAGATCCAGACGCTGCAGCCATCGTGCTCACCGGGCACGGGACCATCGACCTCGCCGTCGAGTCGATAAAGCTGGGCGCGGAGCACTTCCTCACGAAGCCCATCGAGCTGAAGTCGCTGTGGGTCATGATTCAGCGCACGCTCGAAGCGCAGAGACTCCGGCGCAAGAAGGTCGCCCGTGACCGACAAGAGAGCCGCACTCGGCTCGATCCTTTCTTGGGTACGAGCGCTGTGGTGAAGCGCTTGAAGGAGCTCGCCGAAGCCGTGCTCGATTCGCACGCACCGGTGTTCATCATTGGCCCCACCGGTTCGGGCAAGGGAGTACTGGCTCGCTGGCTCCACGAGCACGGGCCACGCTCGGGTGAATCCTTCGTCGATCTGAACTGCGCGGGCCTCTCCAAAGACCTGGCAGAATCCGAGCTGTTTGGTCATCAGCGCGGAAGCTTCACGGGGGCCCAGTCGAACAAGACGGGGTTGTTCGAAATCGCCCACAACGGCACCGTGTTCTTGGACGAGATCGGCGACCTCGATTTGTCGGTGCAGCCGAAGGTACTGAAGGCCTTGGAGGACAAGACCTTTCGGCGGGTCGGCGATACGCGCTTGCGCCGTGCCGACATTCGTCTGATTTCAGCGACTCATCGTCAGGTGGGCGACATGGTTCGTGAAGGTACGTTCCGCAACGACCTGTTGTTCAGGATCAATACGGTCACCTTCGAGTTGCCCGCTTTGAGCGAGCGCCGCGAAGACATCGTGCCTATCGCCGATTGCCTATTGCAGCAAGCGTGCGCCGCCCAGGGACGCCCGCCGATGACGCTCGGTGCCGACGCACACGCGTTGCTCGAGCGCTACGCTTGGCCCGGCAACATTCGCGAGCTTCGCAACGTGCTCGAACGGGCGACCTTGTTCACCAAGGGTGACAGCATCAGCGCGGATGGCTTGAAGTTCGACCGCTGGTTGAACCCCGAACAGGGCAGCGACATCGAGCAGAGCCTTTCGGAAATGGAGCGGCGCCACATCCTCAACGTGTTGCGCTCGCACCAGGGTCACGTCGAGCATGCCGCCAACGTGCTGCGCGTTCCGCGGAGCTCGCTCTACGCCAAGCTGAAGAAGTACGGGATCAACGCCTCGGAGTTCTGAGCGCGCTGAAGCCGAGATCCAGGATCTGGATCTGAGATCCGTGTGTTGGACGCGCGCGGAGGGGTCGTGGTCACTCCAGGCGATGCGCAGCTCGGATTTCATGCTCGAGCCGCGACCCAAACGCTCGTTTCGGAGCGCCCCGGTGAATGGCCCCGATCTTGAATAGCGGGCAGAGTGCCCATGCCCAGTGCCCTCGATCCCGGCCCCGAGCGCGAGCTCTGCGAGTTCTTCGAGCTACGTTTCGGCCATGTTCTGAACGCCCGAGGCGCCCGCGAATTGACGCAGGCGCTGCATCGATTGACCAAGAGCTGCGGTTTCGAGCGCGCCGCCCATGGCTAACTCGATCACGCACCGCGGCGGGTTCGACACGAAGCTCGTCAGGATCGTGGTGGCCGACGACTCGGCGGTGACTCGCGAGCTGCTGCGCCGAGTGTTCGACGCACAACCCGATATGGTCGTGGTCGGCATGGCCGCCACGGCAGAGGAGGCAGCGCACGTGGTGCAACGCTTGCGCCCGGATCTGGTGACTATGGACGCGGGTATGCTGGGTATGGACGGCGTACACGCCACGCGACGCATCATGGCATCGCAGCCGACGCCGATCGCCATCGTCACGGCAGGGCCGGTGGACGCGGGGCGAGAAACCGCGTTCAGGGCCATGGCGGCGGGCGCGGTCGACGTGATCGTCAAGCCTGGCCTCGAGGTGTTCGAGCCAGACGGGGAAGCACGTGAGCGCTTCGTGCGACAGCTGCGCGACGTGGCCAATGTGGGCGTCGCCGCCATCCGTGGCCGCGCCGCGTACGAAGCCACCAGCGATGACGACAGGCCGACCTCGCACCCACCGATGGCTGGGCTCGGTCAGTGGACGCGTGCCAGCGTGATCGCCATCGGTGCTTCCACCGGCGGCCCGCGCTGCGTTCGCGAGATCGTCGGCGCGCTCGACCCGAAACACAGTCCACCGGTCGTCATCACACAACACCTCCCGGCGCAGTTCATGCCGGGCTTCGCCGAGTGGCTGGCCAGCAATGTCGCGCTGCCGGTGCAGATCGCGCGACCCGGTGCGCTGCTCGAACCAGCGCAGGTGTTCGTGGCCCCCGGTGACCGACACCTAGAGGTCACCGGCAATGGTGCAATCCAGATCGGTTCGACGCCCCCCGTTCGACATCAGCGACCATCGGTCGATGTCATGTTTCAATCGGTGGCGCGAACCTATGGCGGGCAGGCGGTTGGCGTGCTCTTGACGGGCATGGGCAGCGACGGCGCCGAAGGCTTGCGGGCGATGCGAGACACCGGTGCATTGACCCTCGCGCAAGACGAAAGCAGCTGTCTCGTGTACGGCATGCCGGCGGCGGCGTGCCGCCTGAACGCAGCACACCTGTACGTCAATCCGCAGCACATCGGCCGGCTGCTGGGGCTGATCCGGTTCGCCGAGGCCGAGCTGCAGGACCTTCCGGAAAGGTAGAAGTGCGCCTCAGCCGGGCTCGCCGTCTTGCGGAGGCTGCGGTCCCCAGACGATATGGGCGATGTCCGGGTCTTCACCGTCGGCGACCGTCGGTCCCTTGGCGGCCTCCGCCTTCCGGCGCTCACGGCGCTCGACCTTCTCGCGCTGTCGCTCCTGTCGCTCCTGCTCTTTGCGACGCTTCTCGAATGTGGCTCGCGGCTTCATGGACGTACCTCCTGGGAGGTAAGCAACGGGGTAGAATGCGAGATCGGGCTGGCAGAGAAAGATTCGATGGGATTGCTCCGAGGAGCGCGCTCGCGATTCGTCGAACGGCGCCGCTTACCTCAAAAAGGGGGGGAACCAGCAGAGCTGGTGCGCCCGCGTTTGGCAGAGACCCGAGACTAGCATGGGAGGCAGCGGTGCACCAGTCACCCGCCCGGCGGCCGGTCGCCGCTGCCCGCTCGGGGGGCTAGTCTCCCGCTCGCGGGCCGAAGTGCCCCCAAGGGCCCCACGGGGCCGGGGCACCGGGCGCGCGAGCACATGGTATTGAAGCAGCTCGCTCGCTCATGATTCTGACATCGGTTCTCGCGACGCTCTGGCACATGCTCGACGCAAAGCGTCGCGTGGTGTTCGTGATCCTGGTGATCTCGTTGTTCGTGGCGGGGATCTTCGAGATGGCGGGCATGCTGGTCATCTTCGGCTTCATCGCCGGTCTCAAGCCGCATCCCGATACGGACCAACGCTCCGGGGTGGTGAGCCGCGCGCTCCACCTGTTCGTCGACCAGCCGCTGACGGACGCCCAGTATGCCCTGCTGGGCGGTCTGCTCGTGGTCGCGGTGATCGTGGTGAAGAACGTGCAATCGCTCGTGGTCAGGCACCAACTGAGTCGGTTTCTCGCAAACCTGAACCGCCGCATCACCGAGACACTGTTTGCCGGCTTTCTGGTGGCGCCGTACACCGACCTGAAGAGCCAGAAGCACGGTCAGGCCGAGCAGGTAGTGCGTGCGAACATGGAGGTGGTTTCGCTGTGCTTCAAGGAAGCAGCGCAGGTGCTCGCCGACGGCACGCTTTTGGTGATGGTCATCTTGCTCTTGATCTTCATCGACCCTTGGCTGACGCTGGGTGCGGCGCTGCTCTTCGGGGTGGTCGGGACTCTGACGTTCCGCGTGCTGGCCGCCAGCTTGCGCAGCAAGGGACGCGAAGAGATGCGGGCTCGCCAGCGGGTGTCTCAATATCTGAGTGAGCCGTTCAGGGCAGTGATCGAAACGCGCCTGCGCGACTACAGACGCTACTACACCTTCAAGTTTCGTGCAGCGCTGCGCGATCAGCTGAATCTCCAACGCCGCCGTCAGGCTCTCGCGCGGGTGCCACGATCGGCGAACGAAATATTGCTCGCGATCGCCGTGACCGGCGCGGTGATCTACGTGATCCTTTCCGGGGGAGACCTGTCGACGTTCCTGCCGACGCTGGCGGTCTTCGGTTTCGCGGGGCTGCGCAGCAACAGCGCGATGTCGCGCATCAACGAGTCGCTGCAGAGCTTGCGCAGGCGTTCCGAAGCGTTCGACAGCCAGCGCCAGGCGCTGCTGCGGATCGCGCCCCGCGTGTTCCAAGACGAGGTCGAGGTCGAAGCGCCCACTACCTATCTGGCGGACGAGATTGACACTGGGGGCAAGACAGAGATGTCCTTCTCGGACAAGCTGACGCTGGAGGACGTCTCGTTCTCGTACCCGGACTCCGAGACGCCCGCGGTGGACCACGTTTCGCTCGAAATCAAGGCGGGCAGCTTCGTTTCGTTCTGCGGCGAATCCGGCGGCGGAAAGTCCACGCTGCTCTTGCTGATGATGGGCATGGTACGCCCGACGTCTGGCCGCATCCTCTGCGACGGTAAGGACGTGCAGCAACACATCCGAGCCTGGCATCGGCAGATTGGCTACGTCGGACAGGATCTTTGGCTGTCGAGCACCTCCGTGAGGAACAACGTCGCCCTCGGCATCGCCAACCCGCGGATCGACGACAGCGCCGTCGAGCGGGCGCTGCGCCAGGCGGCCGCTTGGGATTTCGTCGCTGCGATGCCTCAGGGCGCGCGGACGGGCCTACGCGGCGGCTCACGTTTTTCGGGAGGGCAGCGCCAACGCGTGGTGATCGCCCGCGCGCTGTACCACGATCCACGCGTGTTGATGTTCGACGAAGCAACCTCCGCGCTCGACGCTGCCACCGAAAAGCTCATCACCGGAGCGCTGGTCGGGCTGCGGCGCACGAAGACGGTGATCTGCGTGGCCCATCGTTTGAGCAGCATCCGGGCAAGCGACGAGATCTTCGTCATGCGCGGTGGCCGAATCGTGGAGCACGGCAGCTACGAGGACCTGATCGAACGGAGTGAGTATTTCCGGCAGCTCGCCAACGAGCTGGAAAAGGCTACTGATTAGCCTGGCCGTTGGTCCCGCGAAACCGGCCACCCCGGCCGCGGATTGTGCGAAAGCATCGATCGAGCCTGTTGATTATGCCAGGCGCTGGGCTAGCCTGCGGCCGATGTTTGCTATCGGGTACTCGAACGCGTTCCGCGCGTCGGTGGCAGCGGTCACGCTGGCGGCACTGGCGGCATTTGGCACGGGCTGCAGCAAAGCCGAGAAGCTGGAGCAGCTGTGGGAGGGGCCAGCGAAGCTGAGCACGATTGGAGCGCTGCCGAAGGCGCAGCCTGCGTCGAAGACGAACTTCGAGAAGGTGAAGCTGGCCGGCG
>JAICQQ010000119.1 GCA_025937785.1 Polyangiaceae bacterium | reverse complement strand
GGCAACGACGACGAAATCCCCATCGGCAGCGAAGCTTCGATGACGGGCGCGGCCGTAACCGCGATGGTGCAGGATGGGGCGGCCGGCTACTACAACCCCGCGGGCTTGGCGAACAGCGACCGACCGACGCTCGACGTGGCCGCCGATTGCTACGGTTTTCGGTTGGCACGCAGCCCCGACCTCTTGAGCAGCTCCGAAGGCGAAGAGTCGGCGGCGCGGGCCATCGACTGGGTCTTGGTGCCGAGCATGGTCACGTACACGCGCACCATCATGGACAAATGGCAGGCGAGCTTTGGCGTGTTCTTGCCGCGGGCGTCGGACATGATCTTTCGAGCAGATCTCGAGCGCGAGACGGGCGCTCGCTGGCAGGTCGCGACGCGCTACGAGCAGAGCGACTACAACTACGTGCTGGCTGCGGCTACGCGACTGCACCCCTCCGTGCGCGTGGGCGGCAGCCTGATCGGAGTCTACATGGCCAGCGTCGAGTCGCTGCAGGTCGGTGGCGGGGCCGAATCGGGTCCAGCCTTCACGTACGCTCGCCTCGAAGATCTGTCTTTGTACGGGCTCGCCATCGGTGCTGGCGTGCAGTGGGACGTCTTCGACGAAGTCGTGGTCGGGGCTTCCGCCCGCACGCCGACGCTGGCGCCGCTGCGGTCGGTCGATAGGAGCGAGCTGGCCATGGTGTCCGATCAAAATGGCGACACCACGTTGCGCAGCGAAAACTCGACCGAAACGCTTTGGGGCACCGCCTGGACCAGCCCGTCTCGTTTCCGGCTCGGCGTGGCCTACCGGATCGCTCAGGGCTGGCTTTCCGTCGACGGCGACGTCGCCACGCCGCTCGTGGTCGAGTACGCCGAAGACCGGGACTGGAACTACAACGTGCGCGCAGGCGGCGTGCTGCCGCTCACGGACAACATCGAAGTGGGTGCGGGGGTGTTTACGGATCGCAGCCCGCACCGCCAGACGCCCGTCGACTTTTACGGGGGTACCGTCGGGGTACGGGTGGGGCAAGACCACGCCGTGGACGGCGCCCGACAGCTGACATTTGCCACGACGCTGGCGGGCCGATACGCCTACGGTACCGGCGAGATGCAAGGTGCCAGTGTACCGACCGAGGACGTCGACGACTGGGGCCCGACTGGCGTGCGCGTCCGTTACCACGAGATGAGCCTGGTCATCGGCGGCACCGTCTACTTCTGAGCTCCCCTTTCCGCCTGCAAGGCGCGATCGAGGCGACCTGGTACTTGACGCGCGCACCAGGCGTCGGAATAGATGCCGAATGCGAAGCAAATTAGGGATGCTCGTGCTGAGCGCGGGGGCGCTGACACTGCTCGGCACGCCGACTGCACGCGCCGATGACCGCTCCGTGGTGATCGGCGTCGACGGAGACATCGGCGTGGCGCCGGACGGTGAAGAGACCACTGGCGGGGGCGGCGGCGCGCTGCGGCTCGGCCTGGAATCCGATCTGCTCGCCATCCTTTACGTGCGCCCGGAGCTCGGCGCGCATTACCACGAATTCGGTGGTGAGCGAGCCCCGAGCCTGTGGCGAGGTATCGGCGGTCTGCGATTGGGGCTCGATTTCTTGTTGCGGGTCGGGGCTTTCGCCCATGCGGGCTACGCTTCTTTCGACTCGCCCGTGGCCGATGAATCGCGGAAGGCGTTCACCTATGACGTGGGCGCAGAGCTCGGGCTCGGGCTGTTGCCGCTGTTGAACCTCGGCCTGCACTACGCTTATGTCAACATCGGCTCCGGGGACGCCCCGCGCCCCTTCGATTTCTCACTGTTCGGAGTCCACCTCGAGCTCATGCTCTGACCCGTCCGGGCCGGGTTCCTCCACTCGTACCAACGCGCAGCTGGCGTCGTCGTACAGTTTGCCGAAGCGCTCGAGGAGCTGCGTCGCCAGGAAAGGAAGCGCAGCGCCGGCTAGCTCGGGAAAACCGTTGCTCGAGAAACGCCCGCTGATGCCGTCGCTGTGCATCAGCAGTAGGTCCCCTGACTCCAAGTCGAGCGTTTGCAGCTTCGGCACCCTGAAGTGTTGACCCAGGGTTCCCTCGCGAGCCACGAGCTGCGTGTCGTGGCTACCCAGCACGCGGCCAGAGACATTGCCGACCCCGGCGTAGCTCAGGCGCCTCTGATCCGCGTCGAGACGCGCCAGGGCAGCTGCCGCGCCGCGGCTCCCGCGCAGGCATTGATCGAGCGAGCTCATGAACGCTACCGGATCGTCGAGCTCAGCCGAATCGAAGGTGTGCTCGACGAGCTCCGCCACGCGGCGCGCTTCTTTGCCATGCCCGGTGGCGTCCACCACGAGCACGAACGTCGCCTCCCCCACCTGCTTCCAGCGGACGAGGTCGCCATTGACGAACTCGCCAGCGCACGGCCGAGCACGAGCTACCACCTCGAAGCGCAACGCCGGTTGAGTCACAGCCACCTCGCTTCCTGTCGCAGTTATACTGGGCTCATGCGCCGGAGTCGAACCTGACGCTGGGCCGGCAGATTCGGGAAGCGCCGGGGCAGACCAGCTGCAGGGTGCCGTGACTGCGCGCGTCACCACTCGGCGAGCAGGCGGGGTGCGCTCCAATCGAACAGCTGCATCCACCGCGGTCCGCCCACCACCACCCAGGGCCGTCCGCTGAGCAAGCACAGATCGAGCTCCGGCTGAGGTCGGGATGCAGGGCTCGCCCCCAGGCGCAGCTGCCCCTCTTGGCGCCCATTCGAGAACAGCGTAACGACGGGTTGATGCCGACGGCCGCTCAGCTCCATACTCAACACGGCAACCCGGTCGCCCTCGTGTGCCGCGTCGATGACGCCGCCGGGGATGTGTGCGGTGGTGATCGGAGCGTTTTGCTTGCCATCCCACAAGCCGAGGTTTCCGCCTGAATCGGCGCTCCAGAAGCGATCCGGCGACGCATCCGCAAACAGCAGCGTCGTGCCCTTGGGGGGCGCCGGCAGCTTCACGGGAAGAGCGCTGGGCGCCTGCCCGCCATGCATGAGTCCCTCCGATGTCGAATACACGGGCGTCCCGTTCGACAACACGCTGAACAGGCGACCGTCGAAAGCAGCGAGTTCGTGCAGCGTCCCAGCGTTCGTCGCCGGCCCGACCGGGCTGGAGCCGGAAGGCGCCAAGGCAGCCAATGCGTACCGCCGCACGCTGTGCTCGCCGCGTGAGCGCACCCAAAAATCGCCGATGTTCTTCGAGTCTGCCCAGGCGAAGAGCGGTGCGGGCGCGGGGATCGGCGCTCGGGCGCGGGCTTGCTTCCGGCCCTTGTCGTAGCGAAACACGCCTTCCTTCGCGATCACGAGCACGCCGCGGTCAGCGACCGGTATCAGATTCGACGCTTCGTGGATGGCGATTCGTGCCATCTGGGTGGCTGTCGCGCTTCCACGAAGCTGGGGTGGCGGAATTTCGGCGGAGGCTTCGAACACCTCCAAGGCCTTCGGCGTGATCCGGTAAAACGCGCGTCCGCTGCACGCCACGAACTGGGGCGGCATCGGCGGGAACACCACTGGCTTCACGGGCGCCAACGCTCGGGGCGGCGTGCGCTTCTTGCTAGCGGCTGAGGCCCCGGAGCCAGCGCCGGGAGCGCTGGCACTGGCGCTGGCTAGCTGCTTTCTCGGCTCCCCAGAGGGCCGGGAGCATCCCACACCCAGCGTTGCGATGAGCAGGCACACCCGATTCACGCCGCACGGGGGGAAAGAAACGAGAGACACGACGGCTTGCTACGTTCGAACTGGACGCCTGTGCGAGTACAGGCGCACTACGGGGGCGGCGGCAAGCTCTGGATCCAGGCTTGGATGGCCGCGAGGCCTTCGTCGTGCGTCACCTCGGTGCCAATGGGTGGCATCTGGTCCTCGATCATCCGGCGCGTCATGCGGAAGTAGAGCGCGCTCTGGGTCTCGTCGCCGCCGTAGATGCGCCAAGGGTAGCCGAGCTCATCCGAGGCCGTGGTGGGCTGATTGACCGCGGTCTGGTAGGCGTCCGTGTCTTCGACGGCGAGGTCGTCCACCAACACCCGCAGCAACAATTGAGGTGGCGGAACGCTTTCGTCCGGGAGACCGGGGCTGTCGTTGTGACAGTTGCCGCAGTTGGCGTGCAAGTACCCGAGCGCGTCTTGAACCACTGGATCGTCGCCGGGGATGCGAATCTCGAGCGAGATGGGGTCGGTCAACAAGCCCTCTTCCAGCAGCGTCGCCAGATTCAGACCGCCCAAGTCGTGATTGAGCTGGAGCGCACTGAACCCCAACGCCCGCTCTTGGAGGCCGTTGTGGCAACGTTCGCACATGGGACCGCTGGGAATGTCGTGGGTGGTACCGGCGGCATTCAAGCGTTCGTTGTTGTACTTCATCAGGGTCGCGTCGGTCGCATCCGCCGCCATCCAGAAGTAGGTGGCGTAGCGGAAATCGTGCTCGCCTTCGCCCGTGCGCTCGATCAAGCGGGTTTCGACCAACTGGTCGCCGCTGATGAAGCTCTTCCAAAGCTTCGTCCCGACCGGCAGCACCCAGTGATCCGGATCGCTCGTGTCGATCTGCGTGTCGGGCGGCAGGTACACGTAACGCTTCTTGTCCGAGCCATCGGACCACAACCAGTACTTCGGTTCGAACTCGCGCACCCCTTCGGCCAGAACCAACGTCCCGTCCGCAGCGCGCTCGGTGTAGAGGCCCGTTTGCGACAGCATCGCTGGGGCTTCGCCAGCGGTGGTGGTTCCGGTCGTGTCGGTCCCGGTCGTCGAGCTCCCCGTGCCGCCCGCACCCTGAGTCGCGGTGGCCGTGGTGACGGAAGCGCTGGTGCCATCGGTGGTGGTGCCATCGGTGCCGCTGACGCTGGTGGTTGGCCCAGCGCCGGTGGTGGTGCCGACGCTGCCGGTGGTGTCTGCACCCGTGGTCGCTGCGGTGCTCGTGAGGGACGAGGTCGTGCTCGGTGTCCCCGCCGTCGTCGAGCTCGCAGGGTCGCTGCCACAAGCGCCAGCGGCAAGGCCGCTCGCGATCGCGAGGGCCAGCACGGCAGCCTGGGCACCGGCGGGGCGGTTCACAGAGGCGTGTTTTACTGAATGGGTCACGCTGTGTTATGGATCACTGAGCGTCGATGCGCAGGATTTTTCCGCCGTTGTAGTCGCACACGTACATCTCGCCGGCTGCGTCTTCGCCGAAGCACCCCATGAACGTCGCGGGAAGCCCGAAGTCGTGCGGCGTTTCCCCACCTGTGGGGTGCAACTTCACACCCCCTTGGACCTGGATCGCCCGAATCTTACCGGAGCCGAAGTCGCCGTAGAGGTAGGCGCCCTGCAGCGCAGGGATGGCCTGACCGCGGTAGACGTAGCCGCCGATGATGCAGTTGTCCGCACCCGGCGTGCCTTCCGCGCCCGAATGCTGGTAGTCGATCACGGGGTCGAGGCAGTTTTCGTCGAGGCAGTAGTCCTCGCGCGTGGCGAGACCCTCCATCAAGGGCCAACCGTGGTTCCTGTTGAACTGTCCGTAAGCCTCGACCGAGACCTCTTCCCAGACGTTTTCGCCGACATCACCGACGTAGACGTCACCCGTGTAGCGATCGACGCTGAACTTGTAGGCGTTGCGGATCCCGATGCTCGCGATGGCGGGATCCTGGGCGCCGGGGTAGTTCCCCGCGCCGACCACTTCGTCACCACTGATGTCGAAGCGTAAGAGCTTGCCGTTCAAGCTGTTGAGGTCTTGCGAACCTGGGTTGTCGTACGGCGGTGGATCGCCGCTGCTCGCCCAAAGAAAGCCGTTCACGTCGATTTCGAGCGAACCGCCGTTGTGCTGGGAACACTGATCGCAGTTGCCCTTGTCCCATTGCACGATGAGCTTGGCGGACGCGGGATCGAACTTGTCCGGATTGTCCGTGCTGCGCCGGTACTCTTCGATGGTCATGTCGCCGTCGTCGTACACGTTCGAGTGATCGACCGTTCCGTAGCCCTTGACCCCTTGATCAGCCGTGTACATCACGAAGATGCGGCCGTTGGTTTCGTAGTCGGGATGGAAAGCGAGCCCCACCAGCCCGCGCTTGCCCTGATTCCGGGCCTCGTTACCGTCCGAGGAGGGCCCGCCTTCGAGCACGGCTTCACTGATGTCGAGCGCAGGCTCTTCGACGAGCACGCCGTCCTTGATCAGGCGGATGGCTCCCCACTTCTCGGTGAAGTAAAGGCGAGTATTATCGCCGCGCGGCGCCGCGATCGCGGTGGGCTGTGTCGCCGCCGACACCTGAGTCAGCTTGATCGCCGGGGGCGGCCAGCTACCCAGCGCCGGCGGTTCGCGCGGACCGTCGAACCACCATTCGCCGCCGCCGGTGGTGCTGCTGCCGTCGCTCGTGCTCACGGTGGTGTCCGGGTTCGTGGTGGCGACGGCGCTGGTCACGCCGTTGCCGGTGCCTCCCACGCCGGCGCTGGTGACGCCGCCCGTTACGGTCACTCCGCCGACGCTGCTGGTCACTCCGCCGACGGAGGACGTGACCGCGGGGTTGCCCGTGGTGCTCGTGGGACCGGCGCCGTTGGTCACGGAACCATCGGTGCCCACGGTCGCCGTGCTCGGCCCACCGCTGGCGGGACCGGTGGGGTTCGTCGGCGGGTCGTCACCGCCCGAGCAACTGGCGGCGAACGCGGCTACCGACACGGCCGAGAGGGCCGCCCACGCGCTGATGGTTTTTCCCCGTGCTACACGCGACTTCATCACTTCAAGACATCCCTTCGACAGCCCTCAGGCTCAGGGGAATTCCCTGGGTGGTCGACATTGATCAAAGGGTATATAGGCTCGAGAGTTGGCCGTGTCGAAATGACGTCGTCAAAAGGGTCTTGAAAACGTTTGCTTCGACGCGAAAAGTGACCCCCTGGCTCAGGTATTTTCATCCGGAGCAGCAAGTTCTACTCCGAAGCTCGGCGCATCAGGGCGCTCCTGGCGTCGCCAATGCGGGGGGGCTGGGTCAAGCGGGGGCTGGGTCAAGCGGGGGCTGGTCGAGCGGCCCCCAGGCCGTGCCCGTCAGGAGACGGCGGCGTGGGCTGGGGCGCGCTTCTTCTTTTTGCCCGGGCGTTTGCCGCCGGGCGCTGGCCGGGGTCGTTCCATGGCACCGCGGAAGGGCTTCGCGAACGCCGGCTTGGGGCGCGGGGGGGCACCGCCCTCGGTCAGTAAGTGCACGTTGACCCGCGGGTTTCTGGGATCGGTGCGCTGTGTCGCTTCCGCGAAGGTCCCAGCGACGTCTTGGGCGACCTCGACGTCGGAGTAGGTCGTCGACACGCGGATCGCGCCGATGTCGCTGCCGTTGATGCGCCCGCGGCGGCACAGCATGGCCACCAGCCGCCGGGGATCGGCACCGTGCGCCCGACCGCAGGTCACGCGAAACGAAACCCAGCCCACCGCGTCGGGTCGCTCGCGCCGAGCAGCGCCGCGCCCCTCGTGGGGCACGCCGCGGGGCCCAGCATCACGTCCGCGGGGCTCGCGATCGCGCACGGGCGCCACGGCGATTTTCCGGATCTCGCGTGCCTCACCGAGGGCGCGTTGCAGTTGCGTGACCAAGCGTGCCAGCGCGATCTCCGTGTGCCCGCTCTCAACGATGCGCGCCACCTGCCGCTGTACGCGGTCCGACACCGCCTCGGCCACGGGCGCACTGAGCTCGTTCAGCATCCGTTCGTCCTGAGCGGCGCGGATCATGTCCGCGGTCGGCACCGGCTCGACGCGCGCCTTCACGCGGGCGCGCGCGAGCAGCTGCTCGGTGCGCCGCAGCGCGGCCCGCGAAATCAGCAGCAGGCTCGTGCCCTTGCGGCCCGCCCGCCCCGTGCGCCCGCTGCGATGCGTGTACGAGTCGGCGTTCGGCGGAGCGTCGATCTGGACGACGCGAGCGATGTTCTGCACGTCGATGCCACGGGCCGCGACGTCGGTAGCCACGAGCGCGCGCAACTGGCCCCGCTTGAAGGCCGCCAGCGCGGCGTTGCGCGCCGCTTGATCCATTTCGCCCGAGAGCGCACCCGCGGCAAAACCAGCCGCCTGCAGCTCGCGCGTGATGTCCGCGACGTCCGCCCGGGTGCGCGCGAATACGAGCGTCTGGTCTTCGGGGTGGTGCAACAGCACGTTCACGAGCGCATCGACTCGTTGGCTCGGCTCGATGACATGAACCACGTGATCGATGTCGGTGTTCGCGCTGCCGAGCGGAGTGCCCTCGATGTGAACGGGCGCGGTCTGCACGCGATCCGCGAGTGCCATCACTTCGCGCGCGAAAGTGGCGGACACCAGGTGTGTGCGGCGCTGCTCGGGCAGGTGCTCGAAGATGGCGTCGAGATCGTCCTTGAAGCCCAAGTCGAGCATCTGGTCGGCCTCGTCCAACACGACAGCGGCCACCCCTGTAGCGTCGATCACCCCGCGTGTGAGGTGGTCGAGCAGGCGTCCGGGTGTGCCGACCACCACCGCCGGGCCACGGGCGAGGGCCCGATGTTCGTCACGGTAGCTTGCGCCACCGGTGACGCTCGCGACTTTGATCTGCAAGCCTCGGTACAACCAGGACAGC
The DNA here is from genome assembly GCA_025937785.1 of Polyangiaceae bacterium. Taxonomy (GTDB): domain Bacteria; phylum Myxococcota_A; class Polyangia; order Polyangiales; family Polyangiaceae; genus JAICQQ01. Next base: position 17,070 of record JAICQQ010000119.1, on the reverse strand, counting down.
TCGACTTGCACCTGTGCGGCGAGTTCGCGCGTCGGCACCACGATGATGGCGCGCGGCGCGGCCGACTTCGGCTGTCCGCGGCGCTCGGGTGCCACGCCCGACGCTGGCGGCTCCGCCGCTGCCACGGCGTTGCGCAACACCAAACCGATGGCCACCGTCTTACCGGACCCAGTCTGCGAGCTGATGCGCAGATCGCGATCGCCGAGGCCCGGCTCGAGCACCTGCTGTTGCACGCGCGTGAGCGCCTGAAACCCTTTGGCGACGAGCGCCTGCACCAAGACGGGCCCTACCGCCAGCGCGAGCTCGGGCGTGTCCAGGGTGGGTTGAACAGGAGGGGTGGAACTCTGGAGATCGGACATCGAAAGGCGCGAGGTGTATCAGGGGACTCGCCCGCCGCACGCGCAATCGGACAATCCTTACTTTTTACGGCTGTTTCCGCACCCGTCTCGTTTCGCCACAGCCGCTTCAGGCGCGAGCTCCCCGAAACGTGGCGGACTCGCGACGTGTTTCAACGGGGTGACGGCGCCCGCCGATACGACACAAACTTGCGCTGTGAAATACGCGGGGAGCATGATGCTGCCCTGCAGCCATCCCATCGCGAGGTGTCACTATGTCTGCATCGCATCTTCAACCGGCTGACGAAGCGTCCCAGCGCCCTTCGGCGACGAACACAGCCCCGGCGAAGTCTCGGGGGGCGAAGCAGGAGCCAGGGGCAAAGGCCCTGGCGAAGACGGCCGCGCCCAAAAGTGCCAGGTCCCCGAGCAGCGCTCGGCGAGAGCCCGTGGCCGCGGACGTCATGCGAAGCCCTGCCATCTGCTGCGCCGAGCACGACAACCTCAACGAAGCCGCGCGACTGATGTGGGAACACGACGTTGGCGCCCTGCCCGTCGTCAATCGAGCGCACGCGCCAGTCGGCATGATCACCGATCGCGATGCGTGCATGGCGGCGTATACCCAAGGGGTCGCGCTCGTTCACGGCGCGGTCGCTTCGGCCATGTCCAAGACGTTGGTGAGCTGTAATGTATCGGCGCCCATCGCCGAGGTTCGCGAGCTCATGACCCGAGCCCAGGTGCGCCGGGTGCCCGTGGTCGCTGCGGACGGCACGCTGGTCGGCGTCGTGGGGCTCTCGGACATCGTGAAAGAGGCGCACGCCCCCCTCCCCAAGGGTCGCCGTCGGGGCACCTCGGGGCCGATGCTCGCGCAATTGGTGGAGGCGCTCTTGCAGCCCAAGGCCGACTGAGCTTCGCGCACTTATCCGGAACCGATTCTGGTTCGGAATCTCTCATCTCAGGCTCACAGGCGGTACGCTACCCGACATCTCGGTGCAGGTCGCAGGGCGGCGCTGATGCTGCGGCAGGCGCGATCCGTGCTATGCCACGCCGATGCGACTCGAGGTCTCAGCGGTCCTTTCGATGCTCTCCGCCTGCGTCGTCGCCTGCAGCGGCGGCTCCAACGACGAGGCGCCGGACGACTCGAGCGCTGCCTCGACCGATGCAGCCTCGAGTACCGGGCCTTCCGGCGCTCAGGCGGCGAGCACCACGCAGGGCACCAACGCCACCACGCAGGGCAGCGCGTCCAACGCGACGAACGGCGCCACGGGTTCGGGCGGGGCTGGCGGACCGGGAGGACCCGACACGAGCAATGGCAACAGCACGGCGGGCAACACCACGAACACCAGCGCTGCCAACGCGGGGGGCGCCACTGGTGTGACCACGACGGCCGGCACCGGCGGTTCGGGGGGCGGACCCACCGGCTGCGAGTTCGACGGCGGCGCCAACCCGGGCCGCGTCTGCATCAAGGGCAAAAAGTACTACCTGAACGGCATCAACGTTGCGTGGGATCAATGGGTAGGCGATCTCGTGAACTACAACGCTGCCAACTTCGAAGCGATGTTCGCTCAGCTCGAAGCCTCGGGCGGTAACTCCGTCCGCTGGTGGTGGTTCATCGACGGCGAGAACCAGCTCAGCTTCCAAGGCAACCTCGCGCAGCCGCTGTCGCAGAACATCTTCGACAACCTCGATGCGGCCTTCGATGCCGCCGCGGAACACGGCGTCCTGATCATGCCCGTGTTCCTCTCCTTCGACATCGAGAACTCCGGACGCGAGTTCCTGGTGACGGACGCGGCCGCGACCGATGCGTTCGTCACCAATGTGGTGACTCCCCTCGTCGAGCGCTACAACGATCACCCGGGCCTCGGCCTGTGGGAGATCATGAACGAGGGCGACTGGCTCTTGACCGAGGAAATGGGCACGGTGTCGACCGCCGACTATCAGCGCTTCCACGCGAAGATGGCGGCAGGCATTCATCGCGCCGACGCCGACGCGCTGGTCACGACCGGATCGGCGAGCTTCAAGTACCTCGCGGGCAGCAACAACATCCTCTCGGACGCAGCCCTGCAGGCTGCGGCGGGTGGCGATGCGCTGGCTTACCTCGACGTGTACCAAACCCACTACTACGCTTGGATGCACGGTGATGGCTGGTCGTACGAGCCATGGATCAAGAGCAGCACCGAGTGGCAAGCCGATGGCAAGCCGATTCTGATCGGCGAGTTTCCGTGCCTGGGCGAAGACAGCCGCTGGACCACGCTGCAGATGCACGTCGAGGCCGTGAACCAAGGCTTCGCCGGCACGTTCTGCTGGGCTTACTTCGACAACCGCGCGGACACCCTCGGCACCTGGGCGAACGCCGAGCCTGCCATGGCGGCGATCGCAGCCCAGATCCCTGCGGCCATCAGCGGCGAATGACGCCCGGCCCTGCGTCGCTCGTGTGCTTTCGCGCGAGCGACTGCGAGTGTCGCTCACCACCCGATGTCTCGCACGCGGAGCGGGTAACCTCTGGCGATGGCGCGCGATGCTTCGCTCATGTCAGCTCCTAGCTCGGGTCCTTCCGCGGCCGGCACCGAAGATCGCATACAGCACCGGGAGCACTAGCAGCGTGGCGATGGTCGAGGTGATCACGCCGCCGACGACAACGGTCGCGAGCGGCCGTTGCACCTCGGCTCCGACACCGGTGTTGAGCGCCATCGGGAGAAAGCCGAAGGCCGCGACCAAGGCGGTCATCAGCACCGGGCGCAGCCGCATTTCGGCGGCTTCTCGCACCGCTGCGAAGGGCGCTCGGCCGCGTTCGATCAGACGCACGACCGAGGACACCAGCACCATGTCCCCCAGCACGGCAACTCCACAGAGGGCGATGAACCCCACGCCGGCCGAGATCGAGAAAGGCATGTCCCTCAGCCACAACGCAACGATGCCTCCGACAGCACCGAAGGGCACGCCCGTGAACACGCGCAGAGCATCCGAAACGCGGCCATAGCTCAGGTACAGCAGTGAAAACACCAGCAACAGCGCTATCGGGATCACGAAGTACAAACGCTGCTGCGCGCGCTGGAAATTCTCGAACTGCCCTCCGAACGTCGCGTAGTACCCTTCGGGGAGCTCGATTCTCCCGAGCGCTGCGCGCGCGTCTGCAACGAAGCCTCCCACGTCGCGGCCGCGCACGTTCGCCTGGACGACGACACGGCGCTTGGCCCACTCGCGCTGGATCGCGGAAGGGCCTTCCACGACTTCGATCTTGGCTACTGACGCGAGAGGAACCTGAGCACCGGCCTGGGTGCGGATCAGGATCCTGCGAATCTTCTCCGCCGAGCTGCTCGCCTCGTCGGCCAGCCTCAGCACCAGATCGAAGCGGCGCTGGCCTTCGACCACCTGCCCGACCTTGCGGTTGCCGAGCGACTCCACCACCTCCAGGATCTCGCCGACGGGAATGCCGTAGCGCCCCGCCGCCTGTCGATCGACATCGATGCTCAGCATCGCCTGACCCGTCAGCTGTTCCACCGTGACGTCGGCCGCACCCGGGATCGCCGCTACCGAGCGCCGGATCTCCTCCGCCTTCTCTCGAAGCTGTGCGAAATCGTCGCCGAACAGCTTGATCCCGACGTCCGCGCGCACGCCGGTCAGCATTTCGTTGACGCGCATCTCGATGGGTTGTGTAAAGACGCTACGCATCCCGGGCATGCCCTCGAGGGTTTTCGCCATGGCCGCCACCAACTCGTCTTGGTTACCGCGCTGCTGCGAGTCGCCGCGCGGCTTCAGCGTGATGAACACGTCCGAAACCTCGAGCCCCATCGGGTCGGTGGCCACTTCCGCCGTCCCGGTCCGGGTCCAGATGTGTTCGATCTCGTTGGCATGGCGCGCGAGCAGCAGGCGTTCTACTTGGGTGCCGTAGCGGACCGACTCGTCGAGGGCCACGCCCGCGATGCGCACGGTATTGATCACGACGGCCTGCTCGTTCAAGCGCGGGACGAACTCCGTCCCGAGACCGGCCGCAAGGACGCCGGCGTTCAGCACGATCAACGCCGCCAGCGCGATGACGAACTTGTGATAGCGGAGCGCCCAACCGAGTACGCTGCCGTACCGCTGTTCGAGCCAACGCATGCCACGGTGGTCCCGCCGCCCGCGCCCCTTCTTCAACACGTAGCTCGCAAGCACCGGCATCAAGGTCAGCGACAACAGCATCGAACCGGCGAGCGCGAAGATTACGGTGAGCGCCATCGGGCGAAACAGCTTCCCCTCGACGCCTTCGAGCGCCAGGATCGGCAGGTACACGACCGCGATGATGAGCTCGCCGAACAGCGTGGGTCGCCTGACCTCCACCGCGGCGTCGCGGACCACTTCGCGCACATCGCGGCTCGAGTCGTCCTCACCCAGACGGCGCGCGGCGTTCTCGACCATGATCACCGAACTGTCGACGACGAGCCCGAAGTCGATGGCGCCCAAGCTCATGAGGCTGCCCGCGATACCGAAGCGCAGCATCGCGTTGAAGGCGAACAGCATCGAAAGCGGAATCGCCAGCGCCACGATCAGCCCGGCGCGGAAGTTGCCGAGGAACGCGAATAGCAGGGCGATCACGAGCAGAGCGCCCTCGAGCAGGTTCCTTTCCACCGTCTCGAGCACCTTGCCGACGAGGTGCGTGCGACTGTAGACTTCGGTCAGCTGAGCTCCCGGGGGTAAGCTCTGCTGAACCTCGCGCAAGCGCGCCTCGAGGCGCTGCGTCAACTCGCGGCTGTTCTCGCCCATCAGCATGAATCCGAGGCCGAGCACGGCCTCACCCCGCCCCTGATAGGTCACCGCACCGCGACGGATTTCGTGCCCTTCGCGGACATCGGCAACATCGCTGAGGTGGATGGGCGTGCCATCCACGGCGGCCAGCACCATCGATCGCAAGTCGTCCACGTTCGTGGCCAGACCTTGGCCCTGAATCAGCTGCGCTTCTCCAGCTTGGTCCAGGACTCCCCCGCCCGCGTTGCGGTTTCCCTGCCGCAATACGCGCGCCACGTCGTCCAGGGTGAGCTCGTGCTTGACCAGCCGCTCCGGGTCGACAACCACGTGATACTGCTTCTCGTAGCCGCCCCAGGTGTTGATCTCGGCGACCCCGGGGACCTGAACCAGCTGCGGACGGATCAGCCAGTGGTGCAGCGTACGGAGTTGCTGCGCCGAAAGCGTGTCGCTGTGGAGTACGTACTGGAACACTTCGCCCAGCCCCGTCGCGACCGGCCCGAGCGCGGGGCGCTCGACACCCTCCGGCAGGTCGGCGCTGGCGACACGTTCACTGACCACTTGGCGTGCCAGGTAGATGTCCGTGTCGTCGTCGAAGACGGCAGTCACCTGCGAGAAGCCGAATTTGGAAATCGAACGTACCTCGGACAGTCCCGGCAACCCCGAAATCGCCTGTTCGACCGCGAAGGTGAGCTGCCGCTCGATCTCGAGAGGAGAGAGCGCCGGAGCCGTGGTGTTGACCTGTACCTGCACGGGCGTCGTGTCTGGGAATGCGTCGAACGGCAGGCGGGCGAGACTGAACGCGCCCACGATCGTCAAGAGCAACGCCGAGAGCAGCACGATCGGGCGGTGGCGCAGGCAGAGATCGATGAGGCGCGTCAGCATCAATCTGCTCCCGGTGTCTCGATTTCACAGCAACCGGCGCCGATGCTGCCGGGCATCAGCTCCGTTCGGAGCAGCACGGCTCCCGTGGTCACCACGGCGTCACCCGGCTTGACGCGGCCATTGACGCTCACCGTAGGGCCCTCCCCCAAGCGCTCGACGACGCGCGGCTGGTAGACCCCCTGACTCGCGCGCACGAAGACCACCTCACGCTCACCGACTCGCTGCACCGCCGCACGCGGCACCACGGCAGCGGCGCGCGCAGCCCCGGCCTCGATGCGCGCGACAGCGAACTGATTGGCACGCAAGCGACCGTTTGGGTTGGGTATGTCGGCTCGCGCCACCACGGTGCGCGTGCGCGGGTCCACTTCGGCGGCGATCCACGCCAAGCGCCCCTCGGCCGGCGCCTCGACGTCGCCTTGCACGCTGACGACCACACGCTGGCCCAGCTCGACGCGGGAAGCATCGGATTCCCGGACATCGCACAACGCCCACATGATCGACGTGTCCGCGACGGTGGCCAGCGACTCGCTCTCGGTGGCGAACAGGCCCACGACCGCGGGCCTGCGCACGATGCTGCCCGAGATGGGAGCCGACAGCGTGTAACGACCCGACGGCGCCGACGGCGCAGCGCCTGCCATGCGCAGCGCAGCCTCGGCGGTGCGAGCTTCGGCCTGGGCGGTCGCCAGTTCTTGCTCCGCGACCTCGACTTGCCTCGCGGACGCGATTTCGTTGGTCTTCAGCTCCCGCTGGCGGGCGAGGTTGGCTTCGGCCGTTCGCACGCGTTCGCGCGCGGCCAGGAGCGCGCCCTGGATCTCACCAACGCGCGTGCTCTCGAGTTCGAACAAGGCCGCCCCCCGTTTCACCTCCGCTCCAAGCTCGGTCCGCACCCGGCGCACGATGCCGGGCACGATGGCACGAACCTCGGCGACACGGTCCGTATCGAAGGCGATGCGGGCGGTGCATTCGACCGCGCTCGCCGCCTCCCCCGCTTGGGCCAGGCTCGTCTGGATCCCCGCGGCCCGCTCGATCTCCGGCGATCGAAACCGCACCACGCGCGCTTCGATCGCGGCCAGGTCCGTGTCGCCGACCTCGGGCAACGCACCGCCCGGCTTGCAAATGGGGCAGAATGACTCGGGAAACCCATGATCCTCGCACCAGTCCCCCTTCGACTTGAACACCACCGCCAGCGACGGATTGCATTGGGTGCACAGCTCCACCGGCAACCCGTGCTCGCAGCGCCCGGCTTTCTGCGCGCTGGCGCCGTGCGCGCTCGGTGCTGGTTTCGCCGCTGGTGGGCGCTGGGCACGCTCGGTGTCGCACGCCGCCGCTCCCAGGACGAGCAGCGCGCCGGCGAGCAAGCGGAGCCGAGATCTCACTGGGTCGCCTTTGCCGGCGGGGGGCGCTCGATCACGAGTTTGGGGTTGCAGATCTTGCACTGCGACTCTGGCAACCCGTGTTCTTCGCACCAGTCCCCGGTCGCCTTGAAGGCGGCTATCAACGACGGGTTGCAGCGAGTGCACAAAGATTCGGGGACTTGGTGCTCACCGCACCAGTCCTCGTGTGACCCCGGTTTCACGCCGGAGGGGGCGTGGTCCGCGGCTGACGCGGCCGCCCGCGGCTCCGCATCACTCTTCTTGTCGCAAGCGGCGAACGTGAGTGAAATCAATGCAATGCCCGCGCAGCGGGCGATGGCTGGGTAGCGCATGGAAGAATCCTTTCTTGGCGCGCAATGCGCCTTTGTCTTGGTGGCGACTGGGTGCGCGGTCGCACGAGCGCGCGCGAGTTCCCCATGGAATCGCGATCCGCGCGCGGCGCGCGAAACAGGTCCGCGCGCGGTTTGCGAAGCTTCGACCGGAAAGCTCAGCCCAGGCTGCGGGGCGGCCTGAACACGCGCGTGCGAGAACCCCAGCTCATCCGATCCACGGATGCGACGATGCTCGTGACCGACCAGGCGACGCTGTGTGCTGTCGCCGGCAATGGAAGTACGGCAAGCGCGGCCCCCAGGCGACAGGCGCAGGTGGGACAGCTGTCGGAGCAGTCGCTGTGACACGGAGGGCTCGCTCGATACTGCGGGCCTGCTTCTCCGGCTCCCGCGCGAGGATCGTGCCGATCCAGCTCGGCGTGCGTGGCTGCGTGAGAGCCGTCGCTCGCCGAAGCACACGGGCAACCACCATCGCACGGCTCGGCGGCGGCGAGCGCCGGTGCCCCGAACTTGCCGGGGCCGAAGCACACGCACAGCGTCAGCAGCCACGCGGCCACGATGCGGAGTACTCTCGGGATGTTCGCTGCTCTCGGCATTGCTGCGGTTGAACAGGCCGAGCGTACCAGGTCGGAACCCGAAAGGCAGCTCCTGGCCACTTATCGAACAGCGGCTCGTCGGGCCCAGGGTCGCCACGCGAGCCTCGCAGCCCTTGACACCCCCTGTCACTTGCCGAAAACTGCTGCGATAGTGCTCCAGCGGGTTGTCATCCTTCTTTTCGCCTTTGCGACCCTCCTGCTGCGACCCGGCGCGGGTGAAACCGTCGAGAGTGTCCTGCACCTGGCCGCTCATGGTCACACGGCACACGACGCCGCCCACGCCGACGGTGCAACGTCCGACCATCGCGAGACTCACTCGGACCTGGAGCACGGTTGCGCCGGACACATTCACGTCTGCCCCTGCTGTGCGCACCCGGTGATGGCGAACGCCAGCGTCGGGCTGGCTGTTCCACCTGCACCGGACAGCTCCGAACACCTGGCGCTGGCGGGCACCCGAGCTGGCCCCGAAGGCACGGCTACCAGCGTGTTTCGACCTCCGATCGCGGCTTGAGCGCTCTCGCAGCGCTCCCCTCGCTCTCCGCTCTTCGGTAACTGTCGAGCTCCGAGGCTGCCCGCTCGAGCGCGCGCACTGTTGCGTCGCCGCCCGTGCCCCCTGCTTCGGTGCACAGCGCGAACCGTCACACCGTTCGCCAGGAGTCCAACATGTTGAGGAAGCTCGTGGTCCGCCCGGCGTGTCTCATGACATTGCTCTGCGTCTCCGCCCGCGCTCAGTCCCCTGAAGGCGCTGTGGCAGCGCCCGCGCCTGTAGCGCCGGCGACCCCCATGCTCGCACCCGCGCCCTCGCCGCGCCCGTCGCAAACGCCGGCTGCGTCGACGCCCCGCACGGAGTCGCCCGCCGAACAGCGCATGACCCTGGCGCAGGTGCTGGCGCATGCGCTCACGCACGCTCCGGCCGTGCTCGTGAGCCGCGCCGCCGTCTCCGCGGGGCGCGCGGAGGTGGAAGCGCACACCCCCCTCCTACCCAGCGATCCGGTGATTTCCGGCCGCGTCGGCCGTCGTTGGAACGACGCCGGCTCCGGCGTTGACTACTCGGTGGCGCTCGAGCAAGAGCTCGATCTCGCAGGCCGGCGCGGGCTGCTGCTGGGCGCGGCTCGTTCCGCCGTGCGCGCCCGCGAGGCCGAGCAGCGCGCCGCCGAATGGTCGGTGCACCAACAGGTGCACGCGGCGTACCACCAAGCGCTGGTCGCTCGGGAACGCCTGGCGGCCGCCGAGCGTATGCAAGCCTTCGTCGAGCGGCTCGCCCTGGTCGCCGAGCAGCGGTTTCGTGCGGGCGAAACCTCACCGTTGCCGGCCCGCCTCGCCGCCGGCGAGGTCGCGCAAGCGCGACAAGCCACGCTTCGGGCGAGCAGCGACTACACCAGCACCCGGCTCGATCTAGCGCGTACCGCCGGCTGGACCGGGCGAGCCCTGCTCACGCCCGCCGACGCGCTCGAGTCGCCGGAACAGCCGCCCGATGTCGCCTCGTTGATACGAACGGCGCACGACCGGCAACCCGCACTGCGGGCGGCGCGCGCCCGCCATCACGCCGCGCAGGCGCAGCTGTCCGCGGCCGAGCGTCGATCGTGGCCGAACCCGACTCTGGGGGTCAGCTTCGAGAATGAAGCGGAGCCCGGAGCATCACCAGCGCGGATCCTGAGCGGCACGTTCTCGGTGCCACTGCCGCTCTGGGTCGGCAACAAGCCCGAAGCTAGCCGAGCTCGCGGCGCCCTCGAGCAGGCCAGCGCCGAAAGGGCGGCGCTGGTCGCGACGCTGGAACCCGGCATCGTCCAGGCGCGCGAACGCGTCAGCGTCAATGCCCAACGCGCGCTGCTGTTCGGAGCCGAGATCCTGCCGACCTTCGAGAAGAACCTCGAGCTCTTGCAGAAGGCCTTCGAGCTCGGCGAGATCGACATTCTGCAGGTGCTGGTCGCGCAAGAGCGTTTCCTGGACGCCCAGCAGGACGCACTCCAGGCATTCGCGGACTACTACGGTTCCTGGGCCGAGCTCGAAGCCGCCGTGGGCGCCGAGTTGCACGAGTCGGCGCACTCGGCGCCGCCGCGCGCGGGCGGCGGTGCAAGATGACGAAGCCAGCGGCGGCTTTGCCGGTCTTGTTCGCGCTGGTCCTGCTGAGCACGCCCGCGTGCGACCACGACGATCACGCTGCCCGCGCGCATGCGCACGAGGACGAGCGCGAAGCGGCTCACGACGACCACGACCAGGGGGCAGAGCCACCCGCGCTCATCGAGCTGGCTCCCGCGGCCCTGGCCAATGTCACGATCCGCACCGCAAAGGTGGCACGGCGTCGCGTGGTGGAGGCCTTGCGCCTACCGGCAGAGGTCCAGCCGCACCCCGACCAGATCGCCCACATCACTCCGCTCGTGCCGAGCCAGGTGACCGAGGTGAAGGCTCGCCCCGGCGACAAGGTCAAGAAAGGCGACGTCCTCGCCGTGCTCAAGAACGTGCAGCTCGGCGAAGCTCGAGCCGAGATCGCCCAGGCCAGGGCTGCGCTCGAGGTCGCTCGAGACCAGTTCACGCGCCAAGAACAGCTGCTCGAGGCTGGGATCGGAGCGCAGAAGTCCTACGTCGAAGCCCAAGGCGCGGTGAAACAGGCGCAGGCCTCGCTCGCGGCGGCGATCTCGCGGGCGCAGGTGTACGGCGGCAGCGGCGGCAGCGGCGCCACTACAGTGATTCGCAGTCCCCTCGCCGGCACCATCGTCGAGCGGCATGCAACCGCGGGTGAAGTCGCGACACCCGAGCAACAACTGTTCGTGATCGCGAACATCGACCCGGTGTGGGTCGTGGGTCGCGCCTACGAGAGCGACCTACCGCTGTTGCAGAAGAGCGAAGGCGCGCTGGTGCAGTTGAAGTCGTATCCGGAGCGGAGCTGGCAGGGGTCGATTTCCTACATCGCCCCGACGCTCGACGAAAGGACACGCACGGCGGAGGTCCGGGTCGAGCTCGAGAATCCGGATCTGGTGTTGAAGCCGGGCATGTTCGCGACGATCATTCCGACGGATCCCGCGGATGCCGTTGCCGAACGCAGCGCGAGCCTCGCGGTGCCGGTGAGCGCGGTGCAGCGGGACGGCAACCAAAGCCTGGCATTCGTCGCCAAGGACGCACGCCGTTTCGAGCCACGCGTGCTCCGCCTCGGAAAACGCGGTGTGGATTACGTCGAAGTGCTCGCTGGCCTGCGCGAGGGCGAACTCGTCGTGACCGAAGGCACCTTCATCCTGAAATCAGAAGCCGCCAAACACGAGTTGGGCGGGGGCCACAGCCACTGAAGCAGCGTCCATGATCCATCGCATCATCGACTTTTCGCTGCACAACCGCGTGCTGGTCCTGATCGGATGGCTACTCGTCATCGGGCTCGGTGTACGCAGTCTGAATCAGCTGCCCATAGACGCAGTGCCCGACGTGACCAACGTGCAGGTGCAGGTGCTGACCAACAGCCCAGGGCTCGCCCCCGAAGAGGTTGAGAACTTCATCACCTTCCCTGTCGAGACTTCGATGAGCGGCTTGCCCAACGTTGAAGAGATCCGCTCGGTGTCCAAGTTCGGGCTGTCGGTCGTGACCGTCGTCTTCGAGGAAGGTACCGACATCTATTTCGCGCGCCAGTTGATCGGCGAGCGCTTGACCGAGGCGCGCGAGCAAGTGCCCGCCGGCTATGGCGAACCCGAGATGGGGCCGATCTCTTCGGGCCTCGGTGAGATCTACCAGTTCGAGGTCAAGGGCGACCCCATGTGCCAGCCGGCAGAGCCCGACACCGACGCCTGCTATACGCTCCTGGAGCTCAGGACGATTCTGGACTGGAACGTCGCCTACCAGCTGCGTTCGGTCCCGGGCATCGTCGAGGTGAACTCCTTCGGGGGTGAGCTCAAGACCTACCAGGTCACCTTGAACCTCGACAGCCTGGTCGCTTACGGACTCACGGTCGGCAACGTGCTCGACGCGATCGAGCACAACAATCGCAACGTCGGCGGTGGCTACATCGCACACCAAGGCGAGCAGTATCTGATCCGCGGCGAAGGTTTGATCAATGATCTCCAGGAGATCGGCGATATCGTACTGGCAAAGAGTAACGAAGGCACGCCGATCTACGTGCGCGACGTCGCTGCGCTCGAGTTCGCCCCCGTGATCCGCCAAGGCGCCGTCACACGCGACGGCCGCGGCGAAGCGGTGGTCGGGATCGTGATGATGCTGATGGGCGGCAACTCTCGAGTGGTCGTGGAGGGCGTGAAGCAGCGAATCCACGAGATCGAAAAAACCCTGCCGCCGGGCATCAGCATCGATACCTTCTACGACCGCACCGAGCTCATCGACCGCACGATTCACACGGTCGCCAAGAATCTACTCGAAGGCGGCCTGCTCGTGGTGCTGGTGCTCTTGCTCTTGCTGGGAACCATTCGGGGTGGCCTGATCGTCGCCACCGCCATTCCGCTGTCGATGTTGGTGGCGTTCATCGGCATGCGCGCCGCCGGGTTGTCGGGCAATCTGATGAGCCTGGGCGCCATCGACTTCGGTCTGATCGTCGATGGGTCGGTGGTGATGATCGAAAACATCGTGCGCGTATTGCACGAGCGACGCGGGGACGATCGAGCGTCGTCGCTCGACAAGATCCGCATGGCTGCGCACGAAGTGGCGCGACCGGTGGTGTTCGCCGTCGGCATCATCATGATCGTTTACCTTCCCATTCTGGGGCTGCGGGGTGTCGAGGGAAAAATGTTCGGACCGATGGCGCTGACGGTGGTGTTCGCGCTGGTCGGCTCGCTCATTTGCGCCCTGACCTTGATGCCGGTGCTCGCCAGCTTCTTCCTGAGGCAGGTCTCGGAGCGGGAACCCTGGCTGTTTCGGCTCGCCAAACGTATTTACCAGCCGCTGTTGCCGCGCGCGCTGCGACACCGGCGTTTGACCTTCTTTTCGGCCGTCGGCGTGTTCTTGGCGAGCCTCGGGCTGATACCATTTTTGGGCGCCGAGTTCATGCCACGCCTGGACGAAGGTGCGATCGCGATGCAGGTGTGGCGCTTGCCCAGCGTCTCGCTGGAGCAATCGAATCGGGTGAGCACGATCGTCGAGCGCGTGGTGAAGCAGAACTTCCCCGAGGTAGACACGATCATTTCACGAACCGGGCGCGCTGAGATCGCCACCGACCCGATGGGCGTGGAGATCAGCGACACGTACCTGATGCTACACCCCCGAGAGAATTGGCGGTACCCCAGCAAAGCGGCGCTGGTCGAGGCCATCGACGCCAAGCTCAAGGCGCAGGTCCCAGGCGCTACTTTCAGCTACTCACAGCCGATCGAACTTCGCGTGCAAGAGCTCATCTCTGGGGTGCGCTCCGACGTCGCAGTGCACATTTACGGCGACGACCTCGGGCTGCTCAAGCAGAAGGCCGACGAGGTCGTGCGCGTGTTGTCCGAAGTACCTGGAGCGGCCGACGTCAAGGCAGAGCAAACTCAGGGGCTGCCGTTGCTGCGGGTGCAGGTCGACCGCGAGTCCATCGCGCGTTACGGGCTGAATGCCTCCGACGTCCTGAACGTCATCGAGGCCGTCGGCGGCAAGCAGGTAGGGACCGTGCTCGAAGGGCAGAAGCGCTTCGCGCTCCAGGTACGCTTCGAGCACGCTGTGCGACAAGACGTCGAAGCCATCAAGTCGCTGCGTGTCGCCGTTCCATCGGGCGCTGGCGACGCCAGGATGCAGATACCCATTTCCCAGGTCGCCAAGATCAGCGTCGAGGAGGGCCCAGCACAGATCAGCCGCGATCGCATCAGCCGCCGCATCAACATCGAAGCGAACGTACGCGATCGCGATCTCGCCTCGTTCGTGGCCGATGCTCGCGCTGCGGTCGACGCCCGCGTGTCGCTGCCGCCGGGCTGGACCGTCGAGTGGGGCGGCCAGTTCGAGAACCTGCAGGCAGCATCCGAGCGCCTGGCGCTGTTGATCCCGCTGGGGCTACTGTTGATCTTCGTGTTGCTCTACTCCACTTTCAACTCGGGCTGGCTGGCGCTGTTGATCTACCTCAACGTACCGATGGCGGTCACCGGAGGCCTGTTGGCGCTGGCGCTCAGAGGCTACCCGTTCTCGATCTCCGCCGGCGTCGGCTTCATCGCGCTGTTCGGGGTTGCCGTACTCAATGGCGTGGTGCTCGTCTCGTACATCGTCGAACGCCGCCGCGCGGGCGCCACGGCCGAGGACGCGGCTCGTCAGGCGGCGCTGGCTCGCCTGCGGCCGGTGCTGATGACTGCCTTGGTCGCGAGCCTCGGTTTCATCCCCATGGCGCTCGCCACCAGCGCGGGCGCCGAGGTCCAGCGACCTCTGGCGACGGTGGTGATCGGCGGATTGGTCACATCCACCATGCTCACGCTACTGGTGCTGCCCTCGGTCTATGCCTGGTTCGCGGGTAGAGTCAGCGACGTCGCCGAAGACTGACGATGGGTCTTCCTGACCGCTCAGCGCAGCTCGCAGGCCTGGTCGGTGTGCGCTCGCCCGTGTTCGAACTTGGCGGCGTCGAAGCTCGGAGGCCTCATGCGCCGCGGCGTCGCGCGATTCGAGAAGCAATAACTTTCCACGGGGATACCGAGCCGCTTGTCGAACTCGCCGTCACCGTCCTCGTCGTGAAAGGCCGCGATCGCGTACGTGCCGTACGGAACACTTGCGAACTCACAGCTGGCCCGACGGTCGTGGATCGCGACCTTCCGCGGCTGCCCCTTGCCCGGCTGGAGCCAGCCGTCTTTCTTGAACAAAGCGCATACGGCAACGCCGGCGTTGCTCTGAAACCCACGCACTCGAACCGAGATCCCGCCGACGCCTTCTCGCTTGGTGTCTGCGGCCGCAAGCGCGGCAGTAAGCAACATCAGCGAAGTCAGCGCTACTACTAACTTCATCATCTAAGCCTCCCTAGGGTAGCACCGTTGCAACGCCGCGCTACATCGCCCCGGCTAACGGAAGGCAGACCGACATTCGGCGCGCGGTCGCTCGGACCCACCGGGCATACCCGAGCACGCTTTCTGCGAACCCAGCGTTAGTCAGCCATACCGCCCGTGGCTTCGATCGCTCATTCGATGGGGTCGAGGCCACGGCGCACGCGGCCGGCGTTGTAAAGCTTGCCGCGGAACTCGTTCGGATCGTCCAAGTCTTCGATGCTCTGCCAGATGTCGGCGCTAGACTTCGAGACTTCGAATCCTGCGTCGATGAGGGCTTCGCGAGCGGCGTCGAAGTCGTCTTCATCGACAGAAATGGCAATATAATCGCCGATAGTGCGGGCCACGACGGCGTACTGCCCTTCGGTATCCAGGCGCACCACCGGCGCGCTTTCGAGCGGAGTGTCATCGGGACCACGCCACAGCCCGACGAAACCCTCCATGTCGCGCCCGAACCACGCTATCAGCCTGTTCGTCTGCTGCATGGCGTCGACGTTGTCCATGGTTTCCGGGTCGGAGCGATCCTCGTCAGTGAGGTAGCTCGTATCCGACGGCTCGGCCCAATCGGGGGTGTCGACGAGCTCGAGCTCGAGATAGTCGACCTGGTCCTCGAGTTCGTCCAGCGAGTCTCTCAGGAGCTCGATGTCGGGAGTCATGCGGCGAGCATGGCCCACTCCCACCTTGGAGTAAACAGATCGTAGCGGCGCGCCCGCGAAGCGTTGCTGGTCGCGCCGGCTAATCTCGAGAACTCATGCGAAACTTGTAGTGACCCTCGCGCGCAGGCAAAGTCATCTCCTCGAGGTAGATCGAGTAGCCGCTGGCCTCGTCGTCCTTGAGTACGAACAGCTTGAACGCGTTGCCATGCGGCTTGATGCGAAGCCCGTCGATGTGCATGCCGGTTTGAAGGCGGTACAGATCACAACCGCTCAACCGACCCTTGGGCGACGCCACTTTCGTGTCCTTCCGCGGCCCTCCCTCGAACTTGACTTCCTCGACCTGCGCTGCGTTACAGACCGCTACCTTGTAGGTGGTCGGTTCCCTTTTCGTGGTCGTGAACCAAACGTTCGCGTACCCGTCGCTCTGCCAAACGGCAGCGCCATCGACCTTACCCGGCACGAAGCTACTCGCCGGAGGCTTGGCGCCCAACTCGCAGGGGCGGCCTTGTTCACAGCTGTGACTCTCCGCGCGCACATGCCCCTCGCCC
Organism: Polyangiaceae bacterium; assembly: GCA_025937785.1. Lineage (GTDB taxonomy): Bacteria > Myxococcota_A > Polyangia > Polyangiales > Polyangiaceae > JAICQQ01. The sequence goes on along the minus strand of JAICQQ010000119.1, from coordinate 712 downwards.
AGGGTCATGGCCAACGCCAGGGCAGCAAACGTCGCCGAAGATCCTCTCACCCAACGCCTCGCTCTCGAATAGCTTTGCACGTCCACGGGCAACCATACGTCCGGATGGCGCAGAAGGCGCCTCCGAGATGCTCGCGTCATGTTAATTTTGTGAGTGACTTCGTGCACCCCCGCGGAAGCAGCCGGTGCTGTATGCGGGAGTGGCGGCACTTCGCCACGGGGCGAAGCGACCTCACCCACGCTCGAGCTGCGGGGTCGTGTGCCGCTGCTCGCGAGCGCTGGGGCGGAGCGGTTTGCCACGCAGCCTCCAGGACCTACCCAGCGCAGGATGCAGGGCGGTTTCCGTTTTCCGCATCGAGGCCCTAGGAGCCGAGCGGGACCTTCTGTGTCGCTCACCGCAGCGCAGGCGCGCTTGCGCCGTAAATGGCCTCTAAATCGCTGAAACGGCAGCTACTTCCGGCTTGCCTCGGCAGAGTGCCTCTGCTACGTCAAGTGCCAACTTAACAAGTGTTTTCAACGTTTGGTCGGGCAGGCTCCCTGGGCGAGGGGTGCCGCGGACGCGCCGCAACTGGGCTCCCTGTAAAGCACACGTTGCTCGTACAGCGCTTGCTGCCTGCACGGCGCCTGCTGCTGGCACGGCGCATGCCGCTCACACGGCGCATGCCGCTCACACGGCGCATGCCGCTCACACGGCGCATGCCGCTCACACGGCG
>JAICQQ010000229.1 GCA_025937785.1 Polyangiaceae bacterium | reverse complement strand
TTGGGGACGCTGCGGATCGAAGACGAAACCGATTTCGCCCTCGGGGACGCCGAAGCTGAGTGCGCCCTGAGAGAGCGAGAGAAAGCCGCGGTCGAGCTCGGACAAGAAACCTGAGATTTCGCCACCGACTCCGGCGGGCGAGCCCCAACTGTCGAGCACTGCCGCTACGGCCGCAGAGTTCAGGAACGACAGCAGCGCCGACACTTGTGCAGCATCGAGCTTTCGCTCGTGCTCTTCCTTGCTCACCAGTTCCTTGCTGGATTCCAGCTGATTGCGCTCGGCATCGAGCAACGACATGACCCACAGGGCTTGGCTCAAGGCGCGGACCGCCGGGTAGTTCCGTGCTGTCGGGTCTTCGGCGCTCGCATCGCCGTCGACTCGATCGACAGGCATGCGGCGGAGAAACTCGAGCAGCGCCGGGTTCAGGAGCCACCTGAGCGGTCCATTGAGGGCGGCGCGGGCCTTTTCGTAGTGTTCGACCTGCACCGAGCGTCCTTGCACGAGCGACTCTCTGAAGCCTTCGACCATGTGGTCTTGCGCCACGAGGAGCGCGGGGGCGAGGGTGCGTGCGTAGAGACGTGAGAACGTCTCCGGCACCAGCGCTTCACTGGGGCTCGTGCCATTGACCAGGGAGCGGAGCCCACAGGCTAGCGGTGGGATGACCGCGCAGCTGCTCCGCGTACCGAGCGCGGACGTTGAAAACATCTCCTCCTCGCAGGTGTCGCGCAGGTTGCTGAGCGGTGCTGCATTCGCGAGGTAGGCCTGTAGCGCATCGAACATGGGCTCGTAGTAGGCCTGCTCGAGGGTCGAGGCGATGCAGCTCGGCAGGTTGATGTCGGCAGCGGCACAGCCTGCAGCTTGCCGTGCGTCCAGCTCGCAAGTTTTCCACGACCACCCAAAAGCGGCGTTCGGATCGGGTAAGTACGCCGCCGAAAGGCTCGGCATGTCGTCGAGCTCGCCGAGCTCGAAGCTCGTGGTGGGCTTGGTGCCCGCGCGGCTGAAGAAGGCGGTGCCGTGGAGCGTGACCGGGCTTTCCAGCAGGCCGTAAATCCGCTCTTCGAAGTCACCCTGCCAATTGCCTTCGGCAGTGCGATCGAGAGCAAAGGTGAGCGAGCGTCCGATGGGGCGCCCGAGGTGATTCGCGTCGCCGCCAGCGTCTGCATCAATCCGCTGCGTGAGTGTAAACTCGAGCCCGTCGCTGACGGTGTAGATCCCGCGGCCCCCGGCGGTGCCGAGTGACTCCGGGAACAAGAGCGAGCGTTCGGGATCGACCCTGACCTCCACGTCGCCGTTGTGCTCCTGCAGCTCGAGAAACATAGACGCATTCCCGAAGGGAACCGCTCCGGAGCCGTAGCGGAGGACTCCCTGATACGTGTCGGTCATGCCAACGCGGATCGGTGCGTCAACCACCAAGTTGCCGAGTTCGGTGTAGATGTGGACGGTGCCGAAAGCTTCCAACCCCTCGAGTCCTTCCGGATCGACATCGATGCTGAGTATGCCGTCTTCGTCGATCTCGCCGCGAGGCTCGGCTATCGACAGGTGTGGGCCGATCAGCTCGACGCGGTAGGCGAGGGGAGCGTCCGAATGATTGTGGAGCGTGAGCACGAGCTTGCTGTCATCCTCGGTGAGCTGCACGCTGGTGGGGTTCACCGTGACGGTGCCGACCTTTTCGGTGATCGGCGCCGGGTCGCGGTCTTCACTGCCTGCCTCGATGCAGCGCCCGCGCTCCGAGCACGCCTGGTCACCTTCGCAATCGGCGTCGCTTTCGCAAACGTTGATGCATTCGCCGAGGTCACAGAACTCGCCTGGGCCGCAATCAGCGCTAATGACGCAGTAGTGCCCACCAGCGATGCTCGGCAACTCGGGATTCTCGTCGGAGTCGCCATTCGTGGCACCCGCAGCGCCGCTCGAGCCTTCGCCACCCGCGCCACCAGTCGCAGCAGAGTCGTCGGGCGGGGAGTCGAACAAGTCGCCAGGGTCTGTGCTCGGTGTTCTCAGGCCCGACGAATCGCGATCACCCTGACAGCCCAGCTGGCTCACCAGAGCGACCAGGGCGACCGGGCACAACGCCAAAAGTGTGGTTCGATGAAGCATGGTTCGTGTTCTCCGTTTTGGATGCGCCCAGCAGGTCACAACGGTGTCCAGTAGACTTGGACGTTCTCGCCATCGGCAGCCTGCGCCCCAGCCACTGCGGAGCCGCCGCGCCCTGGCTGCCCCAGGTTGAAGGTGCAGTCGTTCAAGACGGGCTCGTAGCCCACGACGACGATACCGATGGAGGGGCCACCGGCGCCGGCGCCGCCATGTCCGCCTCGACTGCCATCTCCGCCATGTCCACCGTCTTGTCCCCGGTTCGTGCTGGACAGATTGCCGCTAGCAGTGGAGCCATCGCCACCGGTTCCGGGCTCGCCGCCCTTCTGACCGAGACTGCCTTCGCCGCCTCTGCCACCATCGCCACCGTCGCCGGTGATGATGGTCGACCTGTCCATGGCGAATCGACTGTTGATGACGACGAGACCGATGGACCCGCCCCCAGCGCCACCAGAAGTGCCAGGAAACCCAGCGCAGCCTCCGTAGCCACCTTGACCGCCACCCCCTCCGCGGCTGAAGTCGCCCTCGCAGAATCCCTGGTTCGTCAGCCACATGACGCTGTCACCGCCCGAACCGCCTCGGCCGGGCAGGCCTCGCTTGCCGGGAGCACCGTTCGTGCCGGTGTTCGTGGCTCGGTAGAGACCGTCGGGGATGCTCCCGAATCCCGAGATACTCGTGACACCGTCTTTAGCTGCGGCGCCGTCGCTTCCATCGAGGGAGGACGTCTCGGGGGAACCCGCTTGTCCCGCCCCTCCATCCACGGTGTCGCCACACGAAGCTCCCGCGAGCCAGGCGTTGGCGCCATCGCCGCCGCGACCACCGCGGTTTTGATAAACGCCGTAAGGGTCGGTGCACTGGAGCGTGAACCCAACACCGCCATCCGCTGCTTCTTGGCAGGCTGAGTCGAGGGTGTAGCGCGTTTGGCACTTCGCCAGCGCCGCATCAGCGCCGTCGTCCCCCTTGGGCGCCTGAGAATCCTCGATCACTTCGCCATCGGTGCCCTGCTTGCCCGGGGAACCAGCCTGCGCCCGCAACTCGACACGGGAAAACAGCACGCCCTGGGAGTTGGCGACGCGGGCGGCCTGCGAGCTTTCGCTCGCTGCTGCGGTTGCCGGCGCGCGCAGCGCAAGACGATCCACCACAAGAGCATCCTCGACCCCGATGACGCTCAGGGGTACGCCCGCTTCGGGCTCGATGCTGGCCCGGTCGGTGATGCGATGCCAGCCGTTCTCGCAGTCGTAGCCACCGTAAAGGCTAACGGCGTGCTCGAGCACCACGTTCTCGACGTAAGTGCCGTTGCAGATGTAGACGTTCTTGTCCTGCTCGCTCGCGAGCTCGACGGCGTGCTGCAGGGTTTGAACTGGAGCCTCCATAGTCCCGTCGGCCTCATCGGATCCCTCGTTGGCGACGAACACCGCCCGGCTGGCGTCCCCGTCGATGCCGTCGCAGTTGGTGTCCGAGAAGTCCCCGTCGGGCTCGTCCTCGGTGGGAACGCATTCGGGCTCGAGGTCTTCCTGAGCTCCGGCGCCGGCGGCCCCCGCGGCGCCGCCAGCCCCTGCCGCGCCAGCTGCGCCAGCATTGCTTCCGGTGAAACCGTCGTCGCTGTGAACTGCGGTGCCACCGGAGCCACCCGCGTTATGAGTCTGGGGCGGGGGGGCGAATTCGGCGCCGGCAGCCCCAGCGGCGCCAAGATTTTCCGGATCTTGCTTCTTGGACTTTTGACCGTTGTCGCCACAGGCTGCGAAGAGCCCGATGGCGCTTAGGCTTAGGCCCAGGCTTCCCCAACCGATCGTACGTGCAAAACGCTTCACGTTCGCCTCCACGGTGCGTGCCGGTGAAAAACAGAGCTCGCCGCTCGCCGACCTCAGCGGTCGGCTGCGAACCAAGCTTCAACTTTGGGTGACACGAGGGATCTCGTCGGGGCGGCTGGAGTGGTTGCGTAGAAAAGTCGTCCCGCGCTCTTTTCTTCCACGGCCGAAGTGCGCCTCCAGGTCGCCAACGGTCGGGGAGCGCCTTTCCAAAAGTAACTTTTTCGCGCAACGGATTCAGAGCCCCTGCCGAGAAGTCCCATGTGGAACAGCGAACAGGTATGATCCGACTGGTAAGCTGGCTGGTGGTCGCGGCGCTGATGACGGCGTCGCTCGTGGCAAGGGCAAGTGGGGTCGATCCGACGAAGCTGAGCTTGCCGAGTGGGCCCGCCTCGATCGAAGGGCTGGGTCGGAACTTCGAGCCGTCGCTGTCGACGGGAACCGCGTCGTACGGCATCGAAATTGCCGTGCCGCCAGCGGCGGGGGGATTCTCGCCCAAGTTGAGCTTGGACTACGACTCGGGGGGCGGTGTCTCGGAGCTCGGCATGGGCTGGCGCATCGGCGGACTGCCGACGATTCGGCGGCGCGTGAACGAGGGGCTGCCTCGCTTCGATGACAGCGATGCCCTCGAGATTTCGGGAGTCGGTCTGCCTTCAGATCTGCTGGAGACCGAGGCGGGGCTCTACCGGCCAGAGCTCGAGTCCGGAGCGTTTGTGCGGGTCGTGCGGAGCGACGGGGGCGACGAGTGGGAAGCGCGGGTCAAATCCGGGGTGGTGTTTCGGTTCGGGGGCTCGGGATACACTGAGCACGAAGGGGACCACGTCGCTACCTATCTGCTCCGCGAGCAGCTGGATTTGCATGGCCATCGCATCGCGTACGAGTGGGACACCAGTGAGGGGCATGCGCTGCTCGAGCGTGTGGTTTGGAATGATTTTGGTGATGAGGTCCGGCAGGAGCTGGTGCTGAGCTACGAGTCGCGGCCGGATGCGCACGAATTGTTTTCGACGGGCATTCGTCAAGTGCTGTCCAAGCGCCTGGCGACAGTCGAGGTGCTGCTGGGCGGGAGGCTGGTTCGCCGTTATTCGCTCGAGTACAGCGAGGCGCCGCATTCGCGGCTCGAGCGCGTGACGATGGTAGGCACCGATGGCGAGACGGCGCTGCCGACATTGTCGTTCGACTACACGGAGCCGAGCTTCGCGAGCGACGACCAGGTGATCGCCATGGAGTCGCCCCCGGGACGCTCGCCCGCGGACGGTGACACGACGCTCGCCGATCTCAACGGTGACAGTTTGCCGGACCTGCTCGTGGCTGAGGCTGGCAGCTACCAGAGTTACGTGAACCAGGATGGCCTCGGGTGGAGCGCGGGAAACGTCTGGAAGGACAGCGTGACGCCGAGCGTTTCGCTGTCGACGGATGGGGCACAGCTCGCGGATGTGGATGGCGATGGGGCAATCGACTTGTTGGTGAAGAGCGCCGCCGACGAGTTTCGTTACTTCCCGGGCCTTGGTGCTACGGAGTTCGCGGCGTCGCGTGACATCCGCCGCAAACCGAACTTCAGTTTCGAGGATCCCGACGTGCGCCTCGCGGACTTCGACGGGGACCGCCGGGTGGATGTGGCGATCACGACCGACGCAGGGCTCAGCATCTCATACAACTTGGGGGGACAAGACTGGGAAGACCCTGTCGACGTCGGGGTCATCGATGCGCGGCAGCCGCTGCGCTTCTCCGATCACCACGTGTCTCTGTGCGACATGAACGGCGACCGCGTGCAGGACTTTTGCTCTCTCCTGAGTGAGTCGCTGACCTACTGGCTCGGTCGAGGCCGCGGGCAGTTCGAGCCCGCTCGCGAGGCGGAAGGGGTGCCGGATTTCGAGGACGGTGAGCCGTATCGACTGATCGATTTGAACGGTGATGGCTGGGTCGACTTGGTGCATGTGGGCGTGGGCCGCGTTTTCTACGCGCTCGCTGTGGGCATGGGGAGTTTCGACGAGGCGCGCACGATCGAGGACACGCCGCCTGGCGGACCCGACGTACACGTCGAGTTCGCGGACATGAACGGCTCCGGCACCACCGACATCGTGTGGATCGACGTTGCCGGTAGCGAGGACGAAGCCTGGCGCTACTTGGAGCTGTTTCCCCAGGGGCGTGGCGGCTTGCTGTCACGGATCGACAATGGGCTCGGCAAGGTCACCACGATTGAGTACACCTCGGCAGCCCAGCTGGCGGCCGAAGCGCTGGACGGTGGGCACGAGTGGTCCACGCGGCTCAACGTGGCGACGGCGGTGGTGAGCCGCGTGACGCTGGACAGCTCGCTTGGCGATCCGCTGCTCGTGACGGAGTATTCGTACCGAGACGGCACGTGGGATCCGGTGGAGCGGACCTTTGCGGGCTTCGTCGGCGGCACGCAGGTGCAGCTGGGCGACGACACCACGCCGACGCTGGTGACCGAGAGCGAGTTCGATGTGGGACTCGAGTACCGGCCGCTCAGGGGAGCAGTGCTCGAAAGTGAGCAGCGCGATGAGAGCGGCGGGGTGTTCGGGCGGACCACGAATGGCTACGAAAAGGTGGAGCTCGAAGAGTCGACCGACGACCGGCGGGTGCTGTACGCTTACAAGGCGAGCGAGCGGGTCGAGCACATCGAGCTGGGGGACGAGGCCGCGGCTCGCACGACGCTCACGGAGTGGCAGCAGGATGCCTGGGGTAACGTGGTCGAGGAGCGGCGCTGGGGTGAAGTCGAGGGGGATGACGAGCTGGTGGGCGATGACGAGGCCATCACCCGTACCACGTACGCCATCAACGAGCGGGATTGGCTGGTCGGTTTCGTGGCGACGCGGGAGCTGCTCAACGCCAAGGGGGAGCGCGTCGCGCTCGAGCGCAACTACTACGACGGCGAGCCCTTCCAGGGGCTCCCCTTGGGCGAAGTCGCGCGCGGGGACTTGAGTCGCAGCGAGGCTTGGGTGGGGCCGGGGGAGGGGGACTTCGAGGTGGTGAGCGCAAGCCGTTTCGACGCACATGGCAACGTGCTCGAGGCCCGTGATGCGCTCGGGGGTGGGCGAAACTTTGTCTGGGACGATGCCTCGCACACGCTGGTCACCGAGGAACGAGTGCTCACGGGTGAGCGCGAGCTTGTTCAGCGGGCCGAGTACGACCCAGCGCTCGGGACTATGGTGGCGTTCTGGGACTTCAACGGCGTCGTGACGCGCTTTGAGCACGACGCGCTCGGACGGCTCACTGCCATCGCCAAGCCGGGCGACACGGTGGAGCTTCCCACCGTGAGCTACGTCTACGAGCTTGGTCACCCACTTTCGGTGATTCTTACGGACAAGCGCGTCTCGAGCGGCAGACCTGAGACCGAGCGGAGCTATGCCGTGCATGATGGGCTCGGTCGGCGCCGCGCGGGGATCTTGATGGCGGAAGAGGATCGCTGGGTGCTCGGGGCGGTATCGCTGCTCGATGCACGCGGAAACGTCAGAAAGACCCTGCGCCCGCGATTCATCGAAAAGCCGAGCCTTGAGCCCAGGGTGCTGCTGGAGGATGCGGAGGGCGAGGAGAGCTTTCGTGATGCCACCGGGAGGACGGTGCGTACGCTGACCGTCATGGGTCGAGAAACGCGCACGGAGTACCACCCCTTCCTGATGAGAGGTTGGGATGCCGCTCAGAGCGACTCCGACTCGCCGTACTCGCACGTGCCGACCGAGACGATGACTGATGGTCTCGGGCGAACGATTGCGGTCGTGCGCTGGGATGAGGATGAGGCCATCACCACAAATGCTCGCTACAGCGCGGCCGGGGAGATGGTGGAGCTGACAGATCCGGAGGGGAACGTGGCTCGCTACGGCTACGACGGGCGGAGCCGCCGGGTGTGGATAGACGATCCGGATGCGGGCGAACATCGCTTCATTTTCGACGCTGCCTCGAACCTCGTCGAACACATCCACCCGGATGAAACGTCGTGGACCTTCAGGCACGACCTCGTGGGACGTGTGCTGAGGGAAGACTGGAACGGTGATGGGACAGCGGAGGTCACGAGGCGCTACGACTCAGGCGACAACGGCCTCGGCAAGCTGACGGGGGTCGACGATGCCGTCGGGAGCCTCGACGTGGAATACGACGAGCGCGGGCGGGTCGCCGAGCGAACGAGGCTGATTGAAGGGGAGCGCTACGCTTCGCGGTACTGGTACGACGCGCAGGATCGCGAGGTGTTGCATGGCTTTGCCGACGGCTCAACGCTGCGCACCTACTATAGCCCACGTGGGCTCATCGAGCGCTACGGCGAAGATCTCTTGGCGCTGACCTATGACGCCGATGGCAAGGAAACCACGCGGCGCTTCGCGACGGGCATCGAGGAGCGCTTTCTGTACGACGAGGACCAACGGCTCACGGAGCATCGGGCGCTCGCGGCGAATGGCTCCATTTTGCAGCACCTGATGTGGCAGTACGACGGCGTAGACAACGTGCTCGAGGTGACCGATCGGCGTCAGGGCGTTGACCGGGAACGCTCCCGCTCGATCACGGCGGAGTATGACGACCTCTATCGACTTCGGCGCGTGCGTGGCGGCTGGGGCGAAACGTCGTACAGCTACACGCCGAGCGGGCTCATGGACGCGAAGAATAGCGACGAAACCGACGAAAATGTTGGAGAGCTCGACTACGGTGATGAGGCAGGACCCCACGCGCTCACCGGCTTCGCGGAACGCGCGCTCGAATACGACAAGCGGGGGCGGCTGACCGAAGACGGGATGCGCCACTATCGATGGGACGCGGGGGATCGCTTGCTCGAAGTAAGCCACGCATCTGGCGCCGAAGTCCACAATGTCTTCGACGGCGATGGTGAGCGCAGGGTGCGCCGGGAGATTTCGTCGGATGGTCAGGAAAGTACGACCATCTTCCTGGATGATTGGTCCGAGCTCCACGACGGGAAGCTAGTTCGTTACCTCGTGCACAACGGCCAGCGCCTGGTGCGTTTGGGGGAAGAAAACGTGGCGTCAGAGCCTTCTACTGTTGTGGGCGGCAGGGATTCCGCTGAGGATAACCGCAGCCGGATTGCGCTGCTTGGCATGTTGACCGCAACCACAGTGCTCACCCTCGTGCTCCTGCTGACACTCGGGGCGAACGCCTGGCGACGCCGGCCGGCATTGGTGATCGCGACGCTGGTACTTGCAGCTGCGGGGCTCGTGAGTTGCAAGTACGAGTCGCGCGAAGTCTATTCGATGCGGGGCAGTGTCGGTAGTGTCGGCAGTATCGCGACGCTGAGCGAGGCGGACACGGTGCTCCTGAGTGACGGCGCCATCGGTACGCTGAGCGAAGAGGTGAGCGCCGAGGGGCAGTTGAAAGCAAGCTTCGAAGCGCACGCCTATGGCACCACGCGCTTCGATACGTCGAGCGAAGGACGCAAGTTTGCTGGGACTCCGCGCGATGGCGGTGTCGGCGTCGACATGATGGGCGCGCGGGCGTATTTGCCGGAGCTCGGCGTATTTGCCAGCGTCGACCCGCTCCGGCTGACAGAGCCAGAGCAGCTGATGACGGCGCACCCGAGCGCATCGGCGTATGCGTACGCGAACAACAACCCCTTGGTACAGGTCGACCGCGAGGGGGAGTTTGCGTTTCTGGCCGCGGCTGCCGTTTTGGTGGGTGTCGTGTTTACCGCGCAGTACGCTAATGCTCCGGAGTCTCCGGAGACGCCCCTGCAGCATAAGGGCACGGGCGAGCTCGCGCTCGACATGGCTCACAACAGCGCAATGGCATACGGTGGGGCCCGCGTAGTGGGCGCGGTGCCGGCCTTGACCAGGACGGTGGTTGCGGGTGACGTGGGCACGGCACTTCAGACAACGGTCACCGTGGCCAAGGGGGGTGCCGCCGCCGAAATCGTCGGGCAGGCGGCCGACGCGGTCGACAAGACCGGCACCACTCGCAAGCTGGTCGAAACCGCCAGCGGGCTCTCGATGAAGAGCGTCAAGGCCCCGAAGCCTGTGGCAGCGCAGAGCGCTACCTCGGCTACGGCAGGTAACGCTGCGGGCGGAGTCGTCCCACCGAGGAAATTGTTAGCGCTCGGAAGGAACCGCGGCTCTCAGGATGAGCCACTTTTGAAGCCTTTTGCTGAAAGCATCGGCGCGAAGAGAGTGCTCGATCTTCACAGTCCCCGCGGAATGGACCTACCGCAGGAAATAGCTTTTCGAATGAAGGGTGCCGATGAAATTCACTTCAATTTGGCCCAAATGGGTGACCTGAGTGCTGTGTTGTCTGAAGGTCGAGGCTTCTTTCCTGGATCTTCAGTTCGATTCACCTCCTGGGAATTCTCGCAGGCAATGGACAACCCAGCCCTCCGCAGCAAGACCTTCTTCCATCTTGAAAACGGAACAGTTATTGATGGGCCGTCGTTTTCACCGTGAAAGGCAAACCGCTATGCGCGGAAGATCGTTGAGCCAAGTACTGGAAGAGCTTACGGCGGAGGGACACGAGCCCATGATCCGCTTCGTAACCGCGCTTGGCGAGCGGTCATGGGCGGGGCAGCTGCGCTTCGACCTCTCGATGCTTCGATTGTGGCTCGCCGGACCGAACGTTTCACACGTACAGGCAATGGTAACCTACGGCGATGGTCGAGGTGGTGGGCTGCCGCTATCTGCAGCACTCGACAGGTATGATCTAACTTTTTTTCATGGCAGCCATCCCGCCACGACAGCGTCGCAGACGCTCGTGGAAACGCTGGATCGCATCGGCGCATGGGTTGCCGCCGGTTACCCTGTTCCGGAGCCAGACGTCTAGTGGCAGAGGCTGCAGCTGCAGTCCTAGCAGCACGAATTCATAGTGCGCGGCAATGCTGCCGGATTCATCGTGACGTGCGGAAGCGTGAGGCTTGTACCAACCGACCCCAGGGCTGTCTCCCTGGGAGGCAACAACGACGGCCACCCCGGGGCGTGGAGTTGCGCGGCGCGATTTCTGCAGCGGAGTGGAACTGTTCAACGCCGGATCGTGAGGTGACCCATTGATTCAGTGTTACAATATCAACTCATTGCTTCGGACCCGCGAGGATCAGGCGGGCTTTCACGTAGTCGCGGAGCAGCACGTTCGGATCGAGTTTCGAACCCTTGAGTGCGGAGCAACGCTCGGTCCGTTCGCGTACGATGGCGACGTTGTAGTCACGTGTTGGAGCGGGGAGTTCTCGATTGAGTCTGGCGCCACCACCACGGAACTCGGCGAACTCGATCAAGCCGTCGTTCCGACTGGCACGCCAGTGACACTCATCTGCAAGTTGCGGGGCACGATTCAGCTGATCTGGAGTCCGCCGCACGGAGTGACAAGGCAAAGTTGAGCTTCAGATCGAGGTCGTATTCGGCGCGCTGCTAGGACTACAATCGTGCGAAGGACGTTGCCAATCAACGAGGAAGGCGTGGCTGACGTGCTGGCCACGATCAGCAGTCCAGTTGCCAAGAACTTTTTGCGTGTGGCCGTGGCCACGGCGCGAACACAGTTCATTCGCAAGGAGGGGGAGACCGAACAAGTTTGGAGAGATCGACTTCCCGTCGCGGAATTCGATATGGGCTTTTTCGCTCGGGTCATCGCCGAAGCTTTCTGCAACGAGGACATGCTTCGTGCACTTCTAGATGGAAAATCGATTGAGGAAGCGAGCGGATGGATGCTGTGAGGCTGGATCGAGCATGACGAAGTGGTCACTCCACCAGTTGACCGGAGCGGTCGGACGACACCTAATGTTCCGAGGAACATCTTCGGATTCAAGTTGTACAAGTCGACGCTGAGCCGTGTGACCTTTGGCGTCTTCCCCAGGGCGTCGTTCTGGTCATCGTGCTTAGGGTCCCCACCGGGGATGGGTGAACCCCCTCGCCTTGAGGCGACGCCTTGAGGAGGCTTGCGGTACTTTGGGCGAATGCGAGCATATCGGCACGGGTCGCACACGGTCTTTCAGTGTCATTACCATTTCGTCTTCATCCCAAAGTACCGCAAGCCGATCCTGCGAGGGGAGGTGGGGCAGCACTTGCGGGAGGTGATCCGGGAGGTCTGCAAGGCGCGGGATATCGAGATTCTGCAAGGGCACATCCGACCCGACCATGTGCATTTGTTGCTCAGCGTGCCGCCAACGTTGTCGCCGATCCGAGTCATGAACGCCATCAAGGGTCGCAGTTCGAATCGGCTCATGCGGAACTTCCGGACACTGAACAAGACGTTCTGGGGGCGCCACTTGTGGGCAAGAGGCTACTTTTGTTGCGACGAGCGGGAACGTTACGGACGAGGTCATCGCCAAGTACATAGCGGAACAGGATGTCGAGGCCGATGACGGCGATTTCAAAGTTACCGAGTAGGGCGTTCATGGCCGGTTCAGGCGCCTTTAGGCGCCCTCGGAAGAACCCACCGCCTTGAGGCGGTGGTGCCCGTTAGTGGCTCCTGTCGACTGCTGACCGAAGATGGTGGCCCGATCGACTTGAGCCTTTCAGATCAGGTCGTGCTCTTTGCTGGTGAAGCGTTCGCTTTCCAAGCGCACTCTGAGACGACGGCAATATTACAACTCGTTTGGATCCCAGGAATCTCCGGTCCAGTGATATCGCCGTGATTCCCATTCCCCTTGCGAACTACCGGCAGATCGTCGTGCTGACTGGAGCTGGTATCTTCGTTGCCTCCGGGCTGCCGACCTATCGGGGGGTGGGCGGGATTTGGAACCAAGTGAGCGTTGACACCCACGCGACAGCCGCGGCCGTGCAGAGGGACCCGGAGCGAGTCTGGAGGTTTTTCGCTGATCTGCGTCAGCACGTGGCCCAGGCAGAGCCCAATGCCGCTCACGTTGCGATCGCGCAGGCCGAGCAAGAGCTTCGGGCGGACCAGCATTTGACAGTGCTGACTCAGAACGTCGACGGACTCCACGCGCGCGCGGGCTCGAAGCGTGTCGTCGAACTGCATGGATCGCTGAATCAACCGTGTTGCACCCGCTGCGAGTTTTCGAGTCGACAAGACCTCGGCTCATTTCCGGAGAGCTGTCCTCGGTGCCCGGACTGCAAGGCGTTCCAGCGCCCGGCAGTGGTTCTGTTTGACGAGCCGCTGCCGGTGGACGCTGAATGGGCGGCGAAGAAGGCGCTACGCGACTGTGATCTGGTACCCGTTCCGCGGCCCGCATCGTGACGGCCGGGCTCAGGCATGTTGAAATCGAGGCTGGGTTGGGTGGGGTGGACGATATTTGCCGGAAATTCTGGTCCGTCGTAGCGAGCGGTGGCCGACGGCAGGGAGTCGAGGC
>JAICQQ010000167.1 GCA_025937785.1 Polyangiaceae bacterium | reverse complement strand
GGTTCGGAAGTTTTTGCGTCAGGTCGCGGCACGGTCAATGTTCCTCGCGGATGAAGGCAGCCCCACCGTGACGCATGCGACGCACTACGGCTCGGTCGCCACGCCGATGAAGCCCCGTTCCTCTTAGCGAATGTTGGCTACGGTTCCAACGAAGTCATCAATATCACGAAATTCGTCACTGAGTGCGCAATCCTAGCGCCCGAAACCCCGAAAGCCTATCCGCCTGTATGAAACTCATGGCGGGTCGCCGGGTCAGGGCGCGGGCTGCGCCTCCTGAGGCTGTGTGTCCGGACCGGGCACAGCGTCGTGTCGCGGCCCTGTTTCTTCCGTGCGTGTGTCCCGAAGGGGCTCAGGAGCCTCCGGTGCCGCGTCCCGTCGAGGCTGCAGCTCGGGTCGCTCCGGTCCCGTGGCTGTGGCGTCACCGGGTGGTGTGGCAGCACCGGGCCGTGTGCCAGATTCTGCTGGTGCGTCTCGTCCAGGAGCCGCGTCCTGACGGGGTGGCACCTCCTTCGGAGGTTGCTGCTCCACCTCGAGCTCATCCAGGCTCAGCGTCGGCACCTTGGGGCCGTCGCTCGACGCCTCATGGCTGGGGCCCTTGGGCTGCGTGCCACCACTTCCCGTTTTGTTCGGCGCGGGCGGCGGGACCGGCGCTTGCGGTGGTGTCACGCCCTCGTTCGGCTCACTCGTCGCGCTGCTTCTAGGGAACAGGGCTCCCTTCAGCCGAGTCTGATACAGGAAATAGCCGAGGACCGCCGAAACCACGAGCAGCAACAGCACGGCCGCCCTGAGCCCTGGCGAGGTCCGCGGCGTCGTACCCGGCGCTGACGTCGCCACGGAGCCCACCTGAGACAAAGACGAGACCTCGCTGACATTGGTGACGTTGCTGGGTTCACTCAGCTCATTCGGTTCGCTCAGCTCGTTCCCGTCGCCCCGCTCGCCTTCAGTGGGCGTGAAGGCGGGGTCGCGCGAAATCAGATCGGGCAACCTAGCGCTCTCGGGCACCTGTAGCGTTTTCAGCGCCTTCCGCACGGCCCTCCGGCGCTGCTCGATGCGCGAACCCATCACGCGCTTGAGTAAGCCGGCAACCCCCGAGCGTGGAACCACGACGCGCTCTGCTTTCAGAAAATCGTGGAGCTCGGCTTCGAGGTCGGCGGAGGTCTGGTAGCGGCGCTCGGGGCTCCGCTCGAGGGCTTTCAGGACCACGCGCTCGAGTCCCGGCGGGTAGCTCGGATCCAGTTGGCTCGGGCGAGGGATGTGACCGGACGTCACCAGCCGCAGCGTTTCGAGGTCGCTCTCGCCGCGGAACAGCCGCCGGCTGGTGGTGAGCTCGTAGAGCACGACCCCGAGCGAGAATACATCGCTCCGCCGATCGACGTCGTGTCCCGCCGCTTGCTCGGGGGACATGTAACCGAACTTGCCCTTCAGCTGCCCGGTGCGGGTCTGTCCGCTCATGCGCCCGACGGCCTTGGCGACGCCGAAGTCGACGAGCTTCACCTGACCTGCAGTGCCGATCAGGATGTTGTGGGGCGACACGTCTCGGTGCACCAAGTTCTCGAGGGTTCCATCGACGTCTCTGAGTTCATGCGCCGCGTGAAGCCCCGCTGCCGCGTCCGCGATGATGCGCACGGCGATCTCGGGCGGGATAGCGCGGCGTTTACCCGCTTCTGCGATCACGCTGTGGAGCGATTCGCCCTCCACCCACTCCATCGCCATCCACATGACGCCCTCTTCCTCACCCACGTCGTAGACGTCCACGATGTTGGGATGCCTGATGGCTCGAATCAGGCGCACTTCGTCCAGAAACATGCGTACGAACTCCGGTTCGTCCGCGAGATCGGCGAGCATGGCTTTCACTGCGACTAGGCGGTCATCTTCAGGTCGATCGGCGTGCTCGCGTGCAACCCACACCGTCGCCATGCCACCGCGACCGATGCGCATCACCAGCTCATAGTTGGCGAGCCGGGTACCTTTGACGAGATCCATGGGGTCTTGAGCGGGCCTATTCGAGGCGGCGTCCCACGATGTCGCCGACTCCACCCTGGGCCACGCCCACGTAGCCCAGGGACGTCGCCCAGTTCCAGCCTATTTGGGGCAAACTGTTGGCGTAAAGTTGCACCCTGCCAAGCTCACGCTGGTGCTGTGTGCCCCGTCCGTCGAGCCGGGCGAAACGCCAGACAGGAACGCCTGAAGCGCCGGCGTCTGTGCTGCGCCGGATGCGCCACGCAGAGGTCGACAACCAGGGACGATCGGTGATAGGGACCGGCAGCAGAAAAATTCACGGGCACGGGGCGGCTTCTGTTCGTCGAAAGCTACAGTGAGCCCTTCGACCTGGCTGCCGCGCGGGGCTCGAAGCTTTGTAGAACCAACCCTCCACAACGAGCAACGTTATGAGCATTCCGAGTCTAAAAGAGCAAGTCGTCCAAGGGAACAAGCGCACCGCCATCATCGATGACGCGTTGCAGGTGCTCGACGCCGAAGTAGCCGACAAATCCGGACTCTCGGGCATGGCGGTCAAGGGGGCCTTCGCCGTGGTGAAGGGCGTGCAACCGGGGTTCATTCGAAAGGTGGTCGACAGCCTGCTCGATGACTTTCTCGACGCACTCAATCCGATCTATCAAGAAGCCGCTAGCGCCGGGAAACCGCCCGGCAAGCATCTGGAGCAGAATGCAGGCCGCGTGGCCGACGCACTCTTGGGCATCACCGACGCCCGTGCCGAGCGCGCCCAGCGGCAAGTGATCAAGAAGACCTACGACAAGCTGCGTCCGACCGCGAAAAAGCATGTAGAAGCTGCAGCGCCCCGGCTCGGTGGATTGCTCGACCGGCACGCTCAGCTCAACTAGAGCGATTGCCCCGATTTCCGCAGTTCCGGTCTTCTTGACCGTCCCGATAGGGAAACTTGACAATCAAGCACCCAGGCGCCATGCGATGCTTTGAGTGACCGTTCAGCCGCGGAAATGGTAGGGCGAAACCCACCAGAACCGCTACACAGCGGTCCGACCAAGAAAGGTAAACATCCAAAGCCCATGGCATCCCAAGCGGATCCACTCGCTCCCTCTTCTGCTTCAGCGACGCCTCGCAAGGCACTGCGCGGTGCCGTCGTGCGCTTCGTCGGCGATTCCGGCGATGGGATGCAGGTGACGGGAGATCAGTTCACCGCATCGTCCGCTCTCGCCGGAAACGACCTGGCAACATTCCCCGACTTCCCGGCTGAGATTCGGGCGCCTGCAGGAACTACCTACGGCGTGTCGGGCTTCCAGATCAATTTCTCGTCGCAAGACGTCTTCACGCCGGGCGACGCACCCGACGTGCTCGTGGCCATGAACCCGGCGGCGCTGAAGACGAACCTCAAGGAGCTGAAGAGCGACGGCGTGCTGGTCGTGAATTCCGGGGCCTTCACCGCGCAGAATCTCAAGAAGGCCGGCTACACCAGCAATCCCCTCGAGGACGGAACGCTGGTCGGGCGCCAAGTGCTGTCGATCGACATCAGCAAGCTGACGCTGCAAGCCGTCAAAGAGAGTGGCCTGTCGACGAAAGACGCAGGGCGCTGCAAGAACTTCTGGACCCTGGGTTTGATGTTCTGGGTCTTCGGCCGCGACCCAGCGCCCACGTTGCGTTGGCTCGAGCGGAAGTTCCAGAAGCGCCCGGAGCTGGTGTTAGCCAACACCCTGGCGTTGAAGGCGGGGCACGCTTACGGAGAAACGGCTGAAATTGCCCACTACCTCTACGAAGTTCCTCCGGCGGCGGTAGAACCCGGTCTGTATCGGAACATCGGCGGCAACACGGCCACGGCGTGGGGGCTCGTAGCCGCCGCGACGCTGAGCGGGCTCGACGTGGTGCTCGGTGCTTACCCGATCACCCCCGCCAGTGATGTTCTGCATGAGCTCAGCAAACACAAACATTTCGGGGTGCAGACGATCCAGGCAGAAGACGAGATCGCCGCCATTTGCACCGCCATCGGCGCCTCCTACGCCGGGAAGATCGGCGTCACCGCTACCAGTGGACCCGGCATGGCGCTGAAGGGTGAGGCCATCGGGCTCGCGGTAGCGACCGAACTGCCACTGGTCATCGTCGACATCCAACGTGGCGGCCCGAGCACCGGGCTACCTACCAAAACCGAGCAGGCCGACCTGCTGCAAGCCATGTTCGGACGCAACAGCGACGCACCCGTGTGCGTGCTCGCGGCACAAAGTCCCGGCGACTGCTTCTACATGGCGCTCGAGGCCGCACGCATCGCCGTCAAGTTCATGACGCCGGTGATCCTGCTCACCGACGGGTACCTGGCGAACGGGGCGGAGCCCTGGCGCATCCCCGACGTCGCCTCACTGCCGAAAATCGAGGTGTCGTTCCGCAAAGATCCCGAGGGCTTTCACCCCTTCGTGCGCGACCCCGCAACGCTAGCCCGTGCCTGGGCCATCCCCGGGACCCCTGGTTTGCGGCACCGCATCGGCGGCCTCGAGAAGGACTACGACACGGGCCACATTTCCTACGATCCGCAGAACCACGAGCGGATGACCCAGGTGCGCGCGGCGAAAATCCAACGCATCGCCGACTTCGTACCCGAGCAAACCATCGAATACGGCGACGACCATGGCAAGTTGTTGGTGCTCGGCTGGGGTTCGACCTATGGGTCGATACGGGAAGCGGTCCAGCGCTCTCGCGAGCGCGGGCTCAGCGTTTCCCACGCCCACCTCCGCTATCTGAATCCCTTTCCCCGAAACCTGGCGACCTTGCTGAGCCGCTTCGAACGGGTGCTGATTCCCGAGCTGAACACCGGGCAACTCGCCACACTGATTCGAAGCCGCTACCTCACCCCGGCCGAAAGCTACGCAAAAGTCCAAGGCCAGCCATTCAAAATCTTCGAGCTCGAGTCTCGAATCCGCCAAATGTTGGAGAGCTGATATGTCCAACGTCATCGACCCCTCCAAGCTCACCAAAAAAGACTTCGAGACGGACCAAGACGTCCGCTGGTGCCCCGGCTGCGGCGACTATTCGATCCTGGCGAACGTTCAGCGCTTCATGCCCGAGATCGGACGCTCGCTCGACGACATCGTGTGGGTGAGCGGTATCGGCTGCAGCAGCCGTTTTCCCTACTACATGAATACGTACGGGTTTCACACCATCCACGGGCGCGCGCCAGCGTTCGCCCTGGGTATCAAGGTGGCGAACCCCGACCTGAGCGTGTGGATGGTCACCGGCGACGGAGACGGGCTCAGTATCGGGGGCAACCACCTGCTGCACTGCTTACGGCGGAACGTCGACATCAAGCTGCTGTTGTTCAACAACCGCATCTACGGGCTGACGAAAGGTCAGTACTCGCCCACGAGCGAGGTCGGCAAAGTGACCAAGAGCACCCCCCTAGGATCTGCCGATCAGCCCGTCGATCCAGCCACCTTCGCGCTCGGGGCGAACGGCAGTTTCGTGGCGCGGGCGATCGACATCGAAGCGGGGCTGTTGACGGACGTGCTCCGCCGCGCCGCCCAGCACCGCGGCACCGCCTTCGTGGAAATTTACCAAAACTGCAACGTGTTCAACGACGGCGCCT
Organism: Polyangiaceae bacterium; assembly: GCA_025937785.1. Taxonomy (GTDB): domain Bacteria; phylum Myxococcota_A; class Polyangia; order Polyangiales; family Polyangiaceae; genus JAICQQ01. The sequence goes on along the minus strand of JAICQQ010000167.1, from coordinate 12,295 downwards.
TCGACGCATTCCGCGGCAAAGCTGGAAAAGAGAGCCAGATCATCGCCACGCACGGGAAGCCCCTCGTATTCGGGAAGAACGACGAGCGCGGGCTGCGGCTCCGGCCCGGATCGATGGAGCTGGAAATCGTCGAAATCGGCGTGGGAGGCATCACCCAGGCCGACGTGTTGGTGCACGACGAAACCAACCCCCTCCTCGCCTATCTTCTCGCGAGAATGCCGTTTCCAGAGTTTCCAGTCGCGCTCGGCGTGCTCTTCGCGAAGCAGCGGCCGACCTATGGCGAAGCCCTAGAAGCGCACACGAAAACTGCGCTCGATCGCCACGGCAAGGGTGAACTTCAAGCGCTGCTTCGGTCCGGCAGCACCTGGCAGGTGTGACGCACCCGCGAGACCACGATTTCGCTGGATCGGACGGGACAACCCGCGAGGTTTGTTGTAAGAGGTCGCCCATCATGGGAAGCCCTCAGGACGCTCGAGGTCAACGGCGCAAGCGCCTCCGACGAGCCAAGAAGAACGTGAAATGGGAACTCGACCGCGCTCGCGAGAACACCGAAGCGGCCAAGCCTAAGGCGAAGCCTAAAACGGCGACCTGAGCTACAGTCTTACTGAAGCAGCGCGCTTCAGCTCCATCGCGAATGGTGCGGCGCGCTCAGGTACACGGGCGACCTCCGCGGCAGCGGGCTCTTGCAGATGTTGGCACGATGCCTCGCGAGCTTTCGTGCGGGCGTGTGCGTCGCGAATTTCTGCCATCAGTTGGGCCGAATAGCCTGGTGATCGCGGCGAGGGGGTCGACAGACGAGCCTTCCGTACGCAGACTCTATTGGTTCGCTGGCATGGCATCGAAAAAACCCAATCCGGCTCCTCAGCACCAGGACGACCTGGGCGTCGCCGAACGACCGGCGACGCGCAAGCCGCGGCGCTATCAGGTCGTGCTGCACAACGACGACTACACCACGCAAGAATTCGTGGTGCACGTGCTGGTAAAGTTCTTCCATAAGGGAGTGACCGAAGCCACGCAAATCATGCTGCACGTTCACCACAGAGGCTTCGGCATCGTCGGAGTGTTCACGCGCGACGTCGCCGAGTCCAAGGCGGAGCTAGTCATGGCGTACGCGACTGAAAACGGGCACCCACTCAAGTGCACGGCGGAACCGGAAGGCTTCGGGGGTAACGATGAAGCTTAGTACCGAGCTCGAAATTGCGCTGTCGCTCGCCGCCCGCGAGGCACAGCGCCGTCGTCACGATCTGATGACCGTCGAACACTTGCTGTACGCATTGCTCCACGACGAGGAGACCGCGGAAACGGTGGCGCGCTCGGGCGGCGACGTCGATCGCGTCAAACGCGCGTTGGAGCGTGTGTTCGAGGAAGAAATGGCGACCGGGCCCGATGACGAAGACGTGCTGCCGGCGCCTTCTCGCGGCTTCCAGAGGGTGCTGCAGCGTGCTGCCTGGCACGTCGAATCGAGCGGCAAGCAGGAGTTGAAGGGCACCAACGTGCTCGTGGCGATCTTCTCGGAGCTCGATTCGCCAGCGGTCGCGGCGCTTTCGGACGCGGGCACTTCGCGTTTCGACGTGGTGAACTACATCTCGCACGGAGTGGCGAAGAACGGCGACGACGATCTCGAACGCAGCACCTCCGGGGTCGAAGAGGACGCGGGCGACGGCGAGGAAGAGCCGCGAGCAGACAAGAATCCCTTGAAGCGCTACGCCGTCAACCTCAACGAGCGCGCCGAGCAAGGCCAGCTCGAGCCGCTGGTCGGTCGCGACAAAGAACTGCGACGAGCGATCCAGATTCTAGCGCGCAGACGCAAGAACAACCCCTTGTTCGTCGGCGACGCTGGCGTTGGAAAAACCGCCGTGGTCGAGGGCCTGGCGCAGAAGATCGTCGCGAAGGACGTGCCCAAGCAGCTGGCGTCAGCGGTCGTATACTCGCTCGACATGGGCGCGCTGCTGGCGGGCACCAAGTTCCGCGGCGACTTCGAGAACCGCGTGAAGGCGGTGCTGAAGGCTCTGGAGAAACAAGAGGGAGCGATCCTATTCGTGGATGAAATCCACACCATCATCGGCGCGGGCTCCGCGAGCGGGGGCACGCTGGATGCTGCGAACTTACTCAAACCCGCGTTGGCGAGTGGCCACCTTCGTTGCATCGGTGCGACTACGTTCGAAGAGTACCGAGCCCACCTCGAACGGGATCGGGCGCTCGCGCGCCGCTTTCAGAAGGTCGAGGTGCTCGAGCCGAGTTTGGACGAGACCAAACAAATCCTCCGAGGGTTGCAGCCCCACTACGAAAAGTTCCACCAAGTCAGCTACACCGCCGAAGCCATCGAGGCTGCGGTCAATCTGGCCTCGAAGCACCTGCATGATCGGAAGCTGCCCGACAAAGCCATCGACCTGATGGACGAGGCGGGCGCCGACGCGAAGCTGTCGGACGGCGACGGCGCCAGCGTGGGGGTCGATCGCATCGAACTCGTCGTCGCGCGTATGGCGCAGATTCCGCCGCGTCAGGTCTCGAGCAGCGACAAGGCATCGCTCAAGAACCTCGACCTGGACCTGAAGCGCGTCGTCTTCGGACAAGATCCGGCCCTCGACGAGTTAGCCACCGCGATCAAACTGGCGCGTGCAGGCCTACGCCCACCCGAGAAGCCCATCGGGTCCTACTTGTTCACGGGCCCGACCGGTGTCGGCAAGACGGAGGCAGCGAAACAGCTCGCCAAGACCATGGGCATCGAGCTGATTCGTTTCGACATGAGCGAATACATGGAGCGCCACACGGTGTCCCGCCTGATCGGCGCGCCCCCCGGCTACGTCGGGTACGACCGCGGCGGCCTGTTGACCGAGGCCATTTCCAAGACACCTCACGCGGTGCTGCTGCTCGACGAGATCGAGAAGGCACATCCCGACGTGTTCAACGTGCTGCTGCAGGTGATGGATCACGGCACCCTGACCGACAATAACGGGAAAAAGAGCGATTTTCGCCACGTAGTCTTGATCATGACCAGCAACGTCGGCGCGCAAGATCTCGCCCGCACACCGGTGGGCTTCGGCAATCGCGAGCGCCGCGGCGGCGACGAAATCGCGCTCAAGAACACCTTCAGCCCAGAGTTTCGCAATCGCCTCGATGCTGTGATTCGCTTTGCGCCGCTGTCGCCCGATGTGATGGGCTTGGTGGTCGACAAGTTCATCAAAGAACTAGCGTCACAGCTGGCGGAACGCGACGTCGAAATCGAGCTCGGCGAGGACGCCAGGAGCTACCTGGCGGACAAAGGCTACGATCGCGACAACGGGGCCAGACCGCTCGCGCGCGTGATCCAAGACGAGGTCAAGCGACCTCTCGCGAGCGAGCTCTTGTTCGGCGCGCTCGAGCATGGCGGCCGGGTGAAGCTGGTGATGCGGGCGGGCCAGGTCGCCTTCGAGACGACCCCCGGCGTTGCCGATCGAGCTGACTGACTGATCGGCGCACCACGAGCGCCCTGCCACGGAAAGCGCGTTGAGTCGGGTGCGCCACAAGATTTGGATCGATCGCGGCGGGACGTTCACCGACTGCATCGGGCTGGACACGGTGACGGGCCAGCTCACGGTTCTCAAGCTGCTCTCGAGCCAGGGTTCGGTGATCGAGGGCATTCGCGAGGTGCTGGGGCTGCCCGCTCAGGCGGAGCTCCCGCCCTGCGACGTGCGCATGGGAACGACGATCGCGACCAACGCGCTGCTCGAACGTAAGGGCTGCGACTGCCTGCTCGTCACCAGCCGCGGCTTCGCCGACGTGCCCGAGATCGGCACGCAAGCTCGGCAGGACCTCTTCGCGCTGGCCATCGAGAAACCAGCGCCTTTGCATTCGGCCGTCGTGGAAGTAGACCTGCGATGCACCAAGGACGGGGACGTCCTGGGGAATTTCGACGCGCTCGCGTTCGAGGCGGAACTCGCGCAGCAGCGCCGCCTCGGCTCGAAGAGCCTCGCTGTCGTCCTGCTGCACGCGCATACGAACGGCGCTCCGGAGCGAGCGTTGGGCGATCTGGCGCGCAAAGCCGGCTTCGAGCACGTGGCGTTGTCCCACGAAGTAATCTCGGAGATCGGCCTGTTGGGTCGCGGGGACACGACCAGCGTCGACGCCTACCTCACGCCGCTGCTCGGCGACTACTTGAAGTCCATTCGGGGCGCGCTCACGGGCGGTAGCCTGCGCGTGATGCAATCCAGCGGCGGGCTCGCCAGCGCGGAACGCCTGCGAGGCCCGAACGCAATCCTGTCGGGTCCTGCCGGCGGTGTCGTCGCCTACTCTGCCATCAGCAGTGCCGCCGGTTACTCGGAGGTCATCGGCTTCGACATGGGCGGTACCTCGACGGACGTGTCGCGCTTCGCCGGGGAGTACGAGCGCCGCTACGAAAACGAGGTCGCCGGCGTGCGGCTCCGCGCTCCCATGCTCGCGATTCACACCGTTGCTGCTGGCGGCGGCTCCCTCTGCCGCTACGACGGGCAGAAGTTCAGCGTCGGACCGGACAGCGCCGGCGCCGATCCGGGGCCCTTGTGCTACGGCGCGCCGCACGCCTCCGAACCGAGCGTCACGGACGTCAACCTGGTGCTGGGCCGGCTCCTGCCCGACCGCTTTCCGTTTCCACTTCAGCCGGAGCGCTCCGAGGCGGCCTTCGCCGCCATCGCCGCTCGCGTCAGCGAACGCGGTAGCGCCGCCTCGGCTAGCTCCGTTGCCGAGGGCTTCTTCGAGATCGCGAACCTCAACATGGCCGAGGCGATTCGGCGAGTCTCGATCGCCAGGGGTTACGACGTGCGCACCCACGCCCTGTTCGTGTTCGGTGGCGCGGGAGGCCAGCACGCGTGCGCTCTGGCGCGCATGCTCGGCATGCGCACCGTGCTGTTCCACGAACTGTCGGGTGTACTCTCCGCGTACGGCATGGGCTTGGCCGACGTCGTCGTGCATGCCCAAGCCGATATGGGTGCTCGCGCGCTCGACGAGGCCGCGCTCGAGGCCGCGAGGAAAAGCTTGGACCGCCTCGAGGCGGACGCTTGCGGACAGCTGGAGGCGGACGGACACCTTCCCTCGAGCTTCGTCACTAGCCGCCTGCTCGACCTGCGCTACCGCGGAACCGAGACAGCGCTCACTTTACCCATTGCGCCGCTCGACGAGCTCGAAAGCACGTTCACCACGCGGCACGCTCGAGAATTCGGCTACGCGCGCCCAGGGCACCCGCTCGAGCTCTGCGAGGTCCGACTCGAAGCCGTCGCCAAGAGCCCCGCGGTAGTTCTGGACTTGCCGCACGTGGACGGCGGCGGCGCTCCCGTCCCGCTCAGACAAAGCCGGCTGCGACACGCGGGCCGGTGGCTCGAGGACGTGCCGGTGTTCGCCCGCGAACATCTCGAGAGCGGTCAGCGCATCCGCGGCCCGGCAGTCATTCTGGAGAGCACTGGAACGATCGTGGTGGACCCCGGCTTCACACTGCTCGCGCGCGGGGCGCTGCTGGTTGTCACGGACGAAGCTCCCGCCTGCGAGGAGCGCGCGGTCGCGCTGGCGTCGAACGACGCCCGCGAGCCCGACCCGATCCTGCTCGAGGTGATGAACCACCAGTACATGTCCATCGCCGAACAAATGGGCAGCGTGCTTCAGCGCACTGCGCTCAGCACCAATATCCGAGAGCGGCTCGACTTTTCGTGCGCTGTTTTCGATCGGCAAGCTCGCTTGATCGCGAACGCTCCGCACATTCCGGTGCACCTCGGCGCCATGGGGGAATCGGTGGCGGCGATCGTGGACGCATACCCAGACCCCGCGCCCGGCGACGCTTTCATCACCAACGATCCGAGCCACGGCGGATCGCATTTGCCCGACGTGACGGTGGTGACGCCGGTTCACGACGAGGTCACCGGTGCACTCGCCTTCTTCGTCGCCAGCCGGGGTCACCATGCAGACATTGGCGGCATCACCCCCGGTTCGATGCCCGCTGCCTCCACGCGTTTGGCCGAAGAGGGCGTGGTACTGCCGGCGCTCCGCATCGTCCGGGGCGGGATTTTCGACCGCGAGCTCCTGCTCCAGAAGCTCGGCTCGGGCCCGCATCCGGCGCGCCGCCCGAGCATGAACCTCGCGGATATCGAGGCAAAACTTGCAGCAAACCGGCTGGGCGCGACGCGGCTCTGCGAGCTCGTGGCGCGTCATGGGCTCGCCCTCGTGCACGAGTACATGAATCACGTGCGGGACAACGCGGAACAGGCAGTGCGGCGAGCGATCGACCGCATACCGGACGGCGATCACTGCTTCGAAGATGCGCTCGACAACGGCGCGCGCATCGCGGTCCGGGTGAGCGTGCACGGCAGCGAAATGCACATCGATTTCACGGGCACCGACCCAGAGCTCGCCTCGAATCTCAACGCGCCGCGGGCGGTCACGGCCGCTGCCGTCATCTACTTTCTCAGAACCCTGGTAGACACCCCGATTCCGCTCAACTCCGGCTGCCTAGGGCCGGTCACGTTGCTGATCCCCGAAGGATGCCTGCTCTCTCCGAGCCCGGGCGCCGCGGTCGTCGGTGGCAACGTCGAGACATCACAACGCATCGTCGACGTGCTGCTCGGGGCCGTGGCTGTCGCAGCGGCGAGCCAGGGCACCATGAACAATTTGTCCTTCGGCAACGACAGCTTCGGCTACTACGAAACCCTCGCCGGCGGCGCTGGCGCCGGCCCCGGGTTTTCCGGGGCTTCGTGTGTACATACTCATATGACCAACACTCGGATCACAGATCCCGAAGTTCTCGAGACGCACTACCCCGTGCGCGTCCACGAGTTTTCGCGACGCCGCGGCTCCGGTGGCGCCGGTCGTCACCGCGGCGGTGACGGGCTCGTCCGCGACCTCGAGTTCCTCGCGCCCGTGCAGGTCTCGCTCCTGACCGAGCGCCGCGTGCGCGCCCCGTTTGGTCTCGCGGGCGGCCACCCTGGTCAACGCGGGCAGAACCTACTGAACGGCGCCCCGATAGCTGGCGCCATTCAGCTGGATCTGGCGCCTGGCGCCCGCCTACGCATCGAAACCCCCGGCGGTGGCGGCTACGGCGCCCCCATGCCTGTGTTCGAGAAAATACAGAACAGGAATACGAATACTAACCGAGAATGAGGGCGAGGCTAGGTCTGCCCTCGCTCTCCAGCTACGTCCTGCTCCTCCATCGTCGCCGGGTCAGCGTCAGCTCTGGCCGTCCTGGCAGACGCCCGCAGGGTTGTCACGAGCTCCGAGGCGGAGCTAGCAGTCATCACCCTTCATTCCCTCGCAATCGGACGACTGGCGACGGGAGTTGCGCGATTTCATTCTCGAGCCTCGCTCACGATCCGGAAACCGCGTACCGACGCTTGGCCAGCGCCTTGGTTCACATTCGTATTTCTGTTCGTATGCTCTGTTCGAACACGCACACGCCAGCCCGGTCCGAGTCACGGAGTTCGCCGCGGCTGCGCACCCTTCAGGTAACAGTGTACCGACGCTATCGAGGTGCAGCTGCCCCGCCCGGCGTCGGGCGCGCGCCTACGCCCGGCGGTGGCGGCTACGGCGACCCGTAACCCGCCGCCCTGTGCAGCTGACTACCCGCTCCCTTCGTCTGCACTATCGACTCGTGACTCGTCGACAAGGCCGCCTCGGCTTCGACTGGCGCGCGCTGCTCCGCCACCAGCCGTATGACCGTGTTTAGGGAAAATACAGAACAGAAGTACGAATACGAACCGAGAATGAGGGGCGAGGCTGGGAATCGCGCTTCCCTCGTAGTTGGCCCCCGACGACTGCGCGCGACGAGAGTTGCGCGATTTTCATCTCGAGCCGTGCTCACGAGGCCCGCGCGCACCGACGCATAGCCGGTCCCTTCATTCACATTCGGATTTCTGAAAGGGATCAGCGGCACCTCGTGGTTCGTCGCTCGCTGCCCACCGTGCTTCCTGCCAAGGTCGATTTCCGCCATCACAGCCTCCTAGCTATCCGCAGACTCATCTGTGAAACCCCGAACACGACCTACGCTTGGATCAGCGCGACGGCGCCGACGCCTGGGATGGGCGACGGCCCCCTTGGCGCTCTTTGCGCCTTCGCGGGGCTTCACCCCTCCACGGCAGAAGTGCGCCGACCGCTATCGCGGCCCGGATTCAGCGTCCGGCGTCGGGGCGGACGGTGCCGGTGGCTCGGAGGGCTTGGGCGCGAGCGCATGCTTCACTTCCAGTGCGAGCGCGCAGCTGTTGGCCTGACGCTGCTGTGCAGCTTGGGTGGTCGGCTCGTTGACGATGGCCTTGCCGACGGGCACGAATTTGCCAGCGGCCTCCGCGCGCAAACGGACCAACTGCTCGCCACTCTCGAGGCTCCAGATGCCGATGCGCGCCATGTGCGGCACGCGCTGCAGACGCTCTTCCTCGGTCTCCGAACTGTCCGGCAGCGCCTTGGGCAATCCCCCTTTGGGCTCTTCGTCGAGCACCACGGCAAAGAACTTGGCGCGTTGCAGCAGATCAATCGCCACGGGAACGTCGGTCTTCACCACCCCATCCAGGTCCCGGTCGTAGCCGGCAACTGCCAGGTCACTGCCCGCCTGGTGCAGCTCGTCGGTCCATTCCGTCGAAAGCACCCGCATCGCTCGGTATGCCAGGCGCAAGTTGTACGGGCTGGAAGGCGGCTTGCACACGTTCCACTCGTTGCAAAGGTCACCCGATTTGCAGTCCCCGCTCGTCTTGCAAGCCGGTCCCTGCGCCACGTCCTTCGACGCCCGGTCTACGAACAAGCAGGACGTGAAGCCGTCCCGCAGCGAACGGGCCGCCGCTTCCCGAATGGCCTGTGGAGTGCCAGCATTCTTCATGCGGATCCGCAGATACACGCCCGGGCTCTTCGCCAAGTCAGCGACCGACACGGCTTGCGACACCGTGGGGCCCGGCCAGGGCTTCGCGAGCTCTTGCACCCAACCCTCGAGTTTGTCCCGAAACGGCAGGATGCGCGGGCCGAGCGTTTGGGCAATCGCGCGCTGCTTGGCCATGACCCGGTTCTTCTCGCTCTCCAGCGCGCCTTGCACGACGCGCCAGTAGACGACGAAGAAGCCCCCCACCAGGACCAGCGCCCACAGCCAAAACTGCGGAGCCATTCCCTTGACACGGGCTCGCCCAAAAACAATAGCGCGGCGCCTTTCGGCCCGCGCTTGGTTGATCGACGGGAGTCCTCGTTCTCCCTGTTCTCGTCGGATGGCCACTCAATCCCTACTGCCGCTCGAGAGGCCCCACGTCAACGCGGGGCCTCGATGCGACGTTCGAGGTAGGGTTATTCGCCCCCACCCATGCGGCCCACCATGAAGCTCACGTTCGGGAACCCGGCGAACGCCGCGGTTTGGAACACGCTCTTCACGACGAGGGCCTGAACTCGGCGGTCCACCTGGAGCACCACCACCCCGGGGAATGGCTTGCCCGGGTTGATCTGCTTCCAGAGCTCGCGCTTGCTCTTCAGGATGTTGAAGAGCTCGTCGACGCGCGTCAAACGGTTGCCGTCGATGATCGCTCGCGTGTTACCAGCCGGCGCACCATCCACCAAGATCTGCGTCCCGGTGATGGCAACCATCGGCGCCTCCACCATGTCTGCGACGTTCTCGGCGTTGGGGAGCTGCACGTTTTTGTCGATCGGGAGCTCGCCGCTGGCCGAGAAGCTCGCCAGCAGGAACAGCACGATGCAAAGCAAGAAGTCGATGAAGGGGATGAGCGGGATCTCCTGATTGACGGAGCGAGACCCACCGCCGGCGACCTTCTTCCGTACGAAGTTGGGGTGGACGTGATGCAGCAGTCGCCGACCCGGAACGCTGATCGGCTGGTGAAAACGACTGAGGGGTTTCTGTCCGGACATTTCTTTCCTCTTAGTTCACCGCGAAAGTGACGTTGAAGGCGGGCATCTTCTCGGTCTGCCCGGCGAACGTGAAATCGCGCTGCGGCGTGTAGATGGCGTCGATCACCGCGATCACGTCCTGGAACGGGGTGGAGTTGTCCGTGTGCAGGGTGCACTGGTCGAACTTCGGATCGCTCGCCGCGCGATGCGAACCGTTTGCCTTCCATTCCGTCGAGATCTTCTCGGCCAGCTCGGGGTACTTGAAGTCCCCACTTTCGCCGACGTTCATCTTCTTACGGGGCACGTCGATGGTGTTCACCACGGTCGTGCCTTCCTTCCAAATGAGCTGGAACTTGCGGTCGCCCTTCATCTCGACGTGGAGCTGTTTCTCTTTCTTGATTTCGTCAGGCGGCGTGTCCTTGGGAGGCCCAGGCACGCGTGCGTCTGCGTTGATGCGCGCCATCTGTGACCACACGGCCGTCACCAGCAAGAACGCCACCAAGCACAACAGAAAGTCGATGAACGGGATCAGCGGAATCTCGTGGTTCGTCGACCGCTTACCACCGTGACCGCCAACATCAATACCAGCCATCTTGTCTCCTACCTATTCAGCAATCGGGATTGTCGCTTCTGAGCTACCGTCGCCGGGGAAGCACGCGAGCGCAGTGCTCGATGCACTCAAACATGCTCGGCACTCAAACATGCTCGCTTGGATCAACACCAGGCGGGCCTACTTCTTTGGTTGCGAAGTAGACCCGCGCGACTGTCGTGTCGTGGTGCTTCCGTGCGCTGGAAATCAGATCTGCTCGAGCCCTTGGAGGTTGACCTTTTGGCGGTTGGCAACGACCAGGTTCAGCACCTGAACGCTAGCCTCGTTGATGTCGTCTTCGAGCGACTGAGTCTTGCCGTTGAGGAAGGCGAAACCCATGAGCGCCACGATGGCGGCCAGAAGCCCGAACGCGGTGCAGTTCATCGCCTCGGAAATACCTTCAGCGAGGATGCGCGCCTTCTGGCTCGGGTCGATCGACTCACCACCGACGGCGCCGAACGCCTTGATCAGACCGACGATGGTTCCGAACAGACCGCAGAGCATGGCCAGGTTGGCGAACAGAGCCAAGAAGCCCGTTCGCTTGTTGATGCGCGGCATCTCGCGCAGCGCCGCCTCGTCCATTGCCGCTTGGACCTCTTCGTCCGGGCGATTCACCTTCACCAAGCCGGCCTGGATGATGCGAGCCAGCGGAGCGTTCGCGGCTGAGCACATCTTGACCGCTTTGGCTACATCACCCGCCAGGATGCATTTCTGCATCGTAGCAATGAACACGTCCTTATTGATGGACGCACCAAAGAGATAAACCGACCGTTCTGCGATCACAGCAATCGAGCAGATCAGCCAAAAAAGGATGAGCCACATCGCCCATCCGCCCGCTTGGAAGTGATGCCACGCACTAGACATTACTGCTTACCTTCCGCCTGTTGTCTTCTACCAGGTTAGCCTCCGGCCGCTCGGGCTGTGAGTTCTAACTCGGTGAATTTTCAGTTGATTTCCTTCCCATACACCCCAACCTGGGGCGCAGGACCGTGCAATCTTGCTGAAACTGACCCCGGACCGTCAAGAGAGATTGGGTGTAGAAGGTGACTTAGAGTTGGAACAGAATGTTCCATGCGGCTGCAATGTGCTCCCACGAGAACGAAGGCGAGGGGCACCGGGCTGGCTTCGTACTGAGGTCGACGCATCACGGAAGACAGGAACCAAGACCGACAGGTTGCAACCTCGAGCACACCGGCTCGACACTAGATACTCGCGAGCCGCGGGCACGCTTATGGAAGCGATCACGCGCCGAGCCCTCTTCGAACCCCCCTGCAACTGGCGGCAGGCCCGGGTGCGCGGGGGCGAGGCACGTCAGCGCCGGAACCGAGCCGCGCTGAGTCTCCCGGACAGCTAACATTTCAAAGACGAGTCAAGGCCGGCTGGCTCATTCGCTGGTGCATGTGTGTCCGTGTCGGCGCGTCTACGCCAGTGTTAACAGGTGCTTTTCAGGCAGATCCGTCGAGACCCCGGCTGGGGCTAAAGTTGGCGTGGGTGTCGGTCGCTTCGTGAGCAGTCTCCGATCGTTCTAACACAATAGGTCGGCTGGACGGTGTTCGCGTGAACCATAAAAGCGATGGAAAAAACTCCAGGCTTTCCGGTACTAAGGTACGTGAGTATGTCTCGGGTACTGAGCTTGCGATCCAAAACCAGCGCCAGCTATAGTCACGAGACTTCAACGTTAGTGCGGAGCTCGTCGGAACGTGTCGACGAGCATATAACCACCCGAGGACGGGCTTCCTGAGAAAGGGATAGGGGAATGCAGCTTCTGCTCCAAGCAGCCGAAGGTTCCAGTCAGCTAGTCGAGGCGTTCAAGCACAACCCGACCTTCATGGTCCTGAACGCAGTGACCTCGGCAATCGTGCTGACGATCGTGATAGAGCGCTTCATCTTTCAGATGACCCG
>JAICQQ010000327.1 GCA_025937785.1 Polyangiaceae bacterium | reverse complement strand
CGAATTGTAGTTCGGTTTGTCGTTGAGCCACTCGAAACCTCCGTGTTGCAGGTTCAAGTTATGTCCCAACTCGTGCATGATGGTGTTGGCGACGTTGACGTCGCTATTGAAGCAGTACAAGGAAACGATCATGTCGTCGCCCGGGACTTCCGCCAGGCCAGAGCTACCACTGTTGGTGTCGTAGCGATGCGGCAGGATCACGTAGTGGAAGTAACCGTTGCGGTTGTTGGCGAAGTTGGCGGCCTTGTAAGCTTGGTACTCGGGGCCGAAACCGCCGACTAGCACCCCGTCAGCATCGTTGATGAAGTTGCCGCCGGTAAACGGCCCTCCCTGGCCGTAGTCGTTGATCAGCGTAACCCCGCTGGAACCGTCCGGGTTGGGCACAGGTGCTGCCTCGAAGGCTTGACTCACACGCTCGATGACTCCCACAGTCGGCCGATGGCTGTGGGCGGCGCATTCGTTCGCGTCGTCGAACCAGTCGTACTCGAGCAACACATTTTTGCGCAGTGGGTTCGCGCCCATGGCCGGTAAGTCCAAGCCGTCCGCTGTGCCTAGCACTTCGTCGCCGTCGTTGAGCCCATCACTATCAGTGTCAGGGTTCGACGGATCGGTGCCGGTATCGCTGGCATCGTTGAATACGCCGGTATTCGTTTCCACCTCGTCCGCCAGGCCGTCGCCATCGGAATCCGTTGCACCCGCGCTGCAAACACCATCCACGCAGGAGTTGCTCTGGCAGTCCGAATCCGACTGGCACGTCTGGCCGATCTCACAGCCAGCACAGGAACCCCCGCAATCGACGTCGGTTTCATCGCCGTCCAGCGTCCCATTCGAACAGGTGCCAGCCCCGCCGATGACGAAGCTGCCCTGCTCCCAATCGACTGTGGCAGTATAGGTTCCCAACTCCGGATAGCTGACCGTGAAGCTGGCCGAACTGGCCACCAAAGCAGCACTACCAGGCACCACCAACGGCACTGATGGGTTGGCTTTGCTGTACGCCTGCTGCATCGTGCCCCAGCCATCTTGCTGGTTCGTCAGCGTGAACACGCACGTGTCGTTGAGGAATTGCGGGTATTGGACCTCGTAAGTCAGGGTGGTGACATTCGGATCGGACGTGGGAAGCATCCGGCTCGACGGGTCGACGCCCCAGCCGGTAGAGTTGCATCGGAAATAGAGAAATTCGTCGACGTTGAGCAGGGCGTTCCTGCTCTTGCCCACCGCCTCTGCCTCGTTGGACTCTGCTCCGGGGCTCGAACAAGCGGTGATGCCCGTGGCTCCCACGATCGCGCTCAGAGCCGTGATCCATTTCGTGTGATTCGTGTATTTCACGCGTTTCTCCTTGTTCAGGTGGTGCAACCCAAGCCGGGGCTAGCGTCTGCGCCAGTCACCGGTGTTTAGAGTCGCGGCGTGCGCCGACCTTCGCGACGCGCAGCACCTTCCCCCAAAAAAAAACGAGCGAGAGCGGCACGGATCTCGGCGACCCCGCGGCTCGACGCACGGAGACGCTGCCGTTGCGGTCGCCAACGACGGGCGCGTAACCGTTCGAAAATAGGAACGCAGACCGTCAATTTCAACACCAGCGCTGCGCCAATACAGCGGAGCACGGTGCGGCAATCAGGACGTGGTCACAATCCAGGCAGCGCTGCAGTCGCTGCGTTCGCTGATAGCAGCTCACAAAAAAAACAGAGACCAGCGTCGTGAGGTGCCATCCTTGCGAGCGAGAAATTATCCGAACGGGGGGGTGTATTTTCGCCCGTGGTTCGTACCTGTTCTCATATTATGCTGCAGGCTCGATGCTTGTACGACAGACGAAAGACAAAAACACGGCAAAGCGGCTACTTCGAGGTGCGTTCGTCCTGGCCTTGCTTTGCTCATGCTCGAGCGCGGAGACGGACGCCTCGAATCCATCAGTCACAACCAGTGATCCGTCGGTGACAACCAGTTCGGGCAGCACGCAGACCAGCGCCAGCACAGGGGCGAGCGTCACCCAGGCCAGCACAGGGGCGACCAGCACACAGACCAGCGCTGGAACGAGCGGCACGCAGACAGTCACAGGCACGAGCGGCACCCAGGCCAGCACTGGAACGGGCGGCACACAGACAGTTACCGGAGCGGGCGGTGCAGGAACGAGCGGCACCCAGACCGGCGAGACGAGCGTTGGTACGGGCGGTGGTCAGACAGATGTAGGGGCTGGCGGGAGCGAGACCACGAGCACGGGTGACAGCACGACGACTACCGGTTCTGGAGGAACCGACACCGGCCCCGACGACGACGTCATCGTCTTTCTTGCCGGCGACAACGTCAACGCCAACGGTCCCTTGGGCACAGTCGTGGAAAACCTGAGTTTCAGCGGCGGTGGGCATATCCTCGTGCGTCCGGAGACCATCACCAGCGAACCCAACACCAAGCACCCGGTGGCTATTTGGGGTCCGGGTGGCGGGTCGAGCCCAGACTACTACATGCAGCTGTTGACCCGCATGGCGTCGCACGGCTTCGTCGTCGTGGCCATCAGAGAATCGACTGGAGACAGCGTGCTGATGTCAGCTGCCATCGATTGGTTGGAGGAGCAGAACGGCGATTCGAACAGTCCGATGTACGACAGGCTGATTCTACATCGCGTGGGTGTGTTCGGGCATTCGATGGGCGGGCTGTCGTCGGAAGCGACGGCTCTCGTGGATGACCGTGTGTCCACGGCGCTCTTGGACAATAGCGGGTCTTTCAGCCACGACGCGTTGGTCGACCTCACGATTCCCGTGGGTATCATCTATGGCGAGACTGGGCAGGAGAAAGACAACGCAAAGGGTGACTTCAACAATCCAGCGAACCAAGGCCCTTGTTGGCTGAGCATGATGAAGGGCGGCGGTCACGGATCGGGTCCTTGGGACGGCGCGGGCGCGAATGTGGCCTGGATGCGTTGGCATCTCGGCGGCGAAAACTTCCGCAAAGATGCCTTCATCAGCGCAGGTGGCGACTACACCACCGGGATCTGGGTGACCGAGTTCAAAAATTGGGAGGGTTGGAAGAATTGGAACGAGTAGGCGCGACGTAGACTCATTCGAGTCCTCGTCGACTCGAGGACTCCAAGGATAAATCGGCCAACGATTGTCGTACGAGCGCACCCGACTTGGTCGATAATTTTCCGGTGTATCGTTGAATTGATCCTCTGGGTTGCCAGCCGTCGATCCTCATTGGTTTCCGCGAGCTAGGGCGTTGCTGAACGAGGTGGGCTGCTGTAAGCCGCTGAGGTTCGTCCCAAAATCAGAACTCGCGCGAACCGAGACAACCAAAGGTACTCAGCCGTGGCAATCCGACGAAACTTGGGCACTCATTTCCTGTCTGCGAGCGTCTGCTTCGTGGTCGCCGCGGCATGTTCCGACTCGAGCGACTCGAGCGATACGGGCGGAGGACCTGGCTCGACCACGACGGGCAACGCGACCATGGGCGCGACTGCCGTGACCAACACGAGTAGTGCCGCCAACGTCACCAGCGCCACCGGATCGGCAACGAGCACCACCGGGGCCAGCACGGTGACGAGTACGAGCGCGGCCAACACGGTGACGGGCACCAGCGGAGCCAACATGGTAACGGGCAGCAGCAGCGGAACTGGCGGCGCCGCCAGCACGACCGCTGGTGACACGGTGACCAGCACCACCGACGGCGGCGGCGGCACGGGCGGAGTGGTCAACGGCGTCACCGTGCAAACGGCTCAGACCCGCCAGAACATCCAGGGGTTTGGCTTCAACACCGCGTTGAAAGGCGGTAATGGCTCCCTTCCGTGGGACGATCTCTTCGGCCTCGAAGGGCCCAACGCCATCGGGATGTCCATCTTGCGCGTCGGCATGAATCCGCAGGGCAACCTCACGGGGTTTGGCATCGAGGAGGCGAGGAGCCGCGGTGCGAAGATCATCGGCTCGACCTGGAGTCCTCCCGGCGAATGCAAGACGAGCGGCACGACCCAGAACGGCGGCCACCTGATCACGCCCGATGAGGACGGGGGCGAGTGTTACGAGATGTGGTCGGACAGGATCGCCGCGTTTGCGGACGAGTACGATCTGTACGCCATGTCGATCGCCAATGAAGCCGACTTCAAATCGTGCCCAGGCACGCCCGTATGTACCGTGGCGTACGATACGACGGAGTACACGGCCAAAGAGATGGTGGAATGGGTCAAGGTTGCGGGACCGAAGCTCAGGGCCGTGGACGTCAAGGTCATCGCCCCCGAAGCGTCGGAATGGACTCACGTCTGGAGCAATCTCTCGGGCACGGGCTCGATAGTCGAAGAGCATCCACACAGCTCCGATCCGCTCGAATGCGGTTGTTTCAGCAATGAGATCACGGCAGAGCTCGAAGCGACTTGCGCAGAGCATTGCAAGAACGGTGACGGCTACGACTACGGCCACTGGCTGTGGGCGGACCAGGAAGCCTGGAACGCCTTCGACATCCTGGGCGTGCACGAGTACGACGCACAGAGAGCGTACGCATGGCCAGCCGATGTCAACGAAGGCATCCGCGACCGCGAAATCTGGCAGACTGAAATGTCGGGCGTGTCGCACTGGCCGGAAGAGGGGCCCTCGGCAACCATCGACAACGGTGTCGCGGTCGCCGGGTGGATTCACTCGGCGC
This sequence comes from Polyangiaceae bacterium, assembly GCA_025937785.1. Taxonomy (GTDB): domain Bacteria; phylum Myxococcota_A; class Polyangia; order Polyangiales; family Polyangiaceae; genus JAICQQ01. The sequence continues at coordinate 3,057 of JAICQQ010000327.1, read as the reverse complement.
TCACGGTGGGCGAGGCGTCGGCCTGGCTCTACTGGTGGTACGATGCCAGCAGCAACAACGAAGGCCTGGCCGTGATTGGGGGAAGCCAGGAGCTCACGAAGCGTTACTTCACGTTCGGTAACTACAGCAAGTTCATCCGACCCGGCTACCTGATGGTCAACGTTGCCGGCAACACCAACGACGATCTCCAGATCTCGGCGGCCAAGAGCGAAGACGGCAGCACCGTGGTCGTGGTGGCCATCAACAAGGGCAGCGCAGCGGTGGAGGAACCGATCACCATCAGCGGCGGGACGGCCACGTCTTGCACGCCACATGTGACGTCGGCGAGCGAGAGCCTCGCGGAAGGCACCGCGGTCCCAGTCACGGACGGCGTGTTTACCGCTTCGCTCGGCGAGATGAGCGTGACGTCGTTCGTCTGTAACTAGGCCGTCGCGGTTCTTCAAAGAGAGCCCCCCGAGCATCACGGGGGGCAAACTTGGTCGTAACGGCTGGCTCGCCAGCTAGAGGTCGAGCGCCGCTTGCCACACGGCGTCGACGTCTAGACGGCAGCCCAGGGCGGCTACGGTTGCCGCACCGCCAGCGCCCGCCTCGGAGCATTGCCATGCCTCGGAACCGGGCACTCGCTGCCAAATCTCGAGGCGCGGGGTGCGGTGCGACATGATGACTACGGCGTCGAGGGACGGGATCTGCTGGTAGTGGCTGAGCTTCTCGCCGCGATCGTAGTCTTCGGTGCTGTCGCTGGTGACCTCCACGAGCAGGCGCGGGTTCGTTACATTCGTTTTCTTCTCCGGGTCGCGGACCGCTGGGCCACACACGACGGATGCGTCAGGGTAGGTCGCCAAGCCCGTTTGCAGGACTCGCACGCCGAGGTCGGAGGTGAACACTTTGCAGCGTCCACCTCGTAGTTGCTCGCGGAGTTGGCCAATGATCTCGGCGGCCATCGCCGCGTGTTCCGGCGTGCCTCCCGCCATCGCCACGATTTCTCCTGACAAGAACTCATGGCGCGTGCTGCTTTCTTCCTCGAGCCACACGTAGTCTTGATACGTGTAACGGTGGAGCGGAAAGGCAGAGGTCACAGGGGCAGCTTACCCGAAAACACCTGGGGCGGCGAGCCGCGAACGGCGATTACTGCGGCAACCCGCTCACCCGATCGCGGCGAGCCGGCGCGGGTGCAGGTTCACCCTGATGCCCGCTCAGGCGCGCGAGGGTCGCGTCGAGCTTGGCGACGAGCTCGCGCTCGTTGGTCAGGCCGGTGACACCGGACTGTTGGAAGCGTTGGTTGAGGGACCGCACGAGGCGGAAGGCCTGCTCGGTCTTGTTGTGCTCCTGGTGCAAGCTCGTGGCGCGCTTCAGCGTCGTGATCTCGTCGACCAAGAGCTGCCCGCGGCGCAAGCCGATCGGGAGCACGCCGCCGGTCCACTCGCTGAAGCTAACCCGGTCGGTTTGACGCTTGCCCTGAGTATCTAGGTAGCTGACGCTAGCGTCCGCGAGGGGACCGGTCGCCGCAGGCAGCGTGCCACCGCCGGCCGGCTTGAACGCGAAGAAGATGCCCCCCTGATCTCGACTGAGGAAGATGGTCTCGACGGTGAGCTCGAGACCGCCACCAGGCACGCGGCGGATCAGGTCCCCGGGGAGGCCGTACACGCCCGCGATTTCGAAGCCAGCGCGGGGCTTGATGGTCAGCGTGAAGTCGTGCGCCAGCTCGGTGACCAGGGTGTCGAATGCTTTCTCGAAACGTGCCTGCATCTCCGTGGGGTTCGGGAAGAAGACCAGGTTGCCGCCGCGCACGCTGCTGATCGCGGTGGCAAGCTCGGCGCCGAAGTGCGTGCCGACGCCCACCGTGGTGAGGCCGATGCCGCTCGCGCTGGCTTGTCGGGCCATGGCCATGAAGCTGTCGGCCTCGGTGGCGCCGACGTTCGGCCGTTCGTCGGTGAACAGCATCACGCGCGTGGATCCACGGAACTTGGGGCGAGTTCGACGCGCCAGATCGTACCCGACGCGGAGGCCCTCTTCCATCGCGGTGCTGCCCGCGCTTTGGATGCTGGCGATGCTCGCGAGCACCCGATCACGGTGGGCGAGCGACGTGGGCGACAGGTGCACCTGGCTGGTGTCGCCGTAGAGCACGATGGACAGCTGATCCTTGGCGGTCATTTGTCGGGCCACCTGGCGTAAGCTCGCCTTCACCGTGTCGAGCGGAGCGCCGTCCATGCTGCCGCTCTTGTCGACCACCGCGACCAGGTTCAACGGCTCGCGTTGCCAGGTGCTGGCGTCGAAGCTGGAACTGAAGCCGAGCTGAGCCAGATGTCGCACTTCGGGTTGCACGAGCAAGTTGCTGCGCGCTGCAGCCGCCGCCAGGCACAGGACCTTGGTGCAGGTTCTGCCGTCGTTGAGCGGCAGGTCGTATTGACTGAACAGGCCTTCCGGCGTGAAGGTGTTCGGGTGGGGCACCTCACCCGCGTGAATGCGATCGCGCGCATAGTCGATGTCTTGCGCACCGCCGGGCGTCGCGCCCATCTTCGACGGTGCCGCGCGCATCTTCGGCGCGGCGGTGACGGGCGCCACTGCGTCCAGCTTGCGTTCCTCGTCGTCTTTGCGCGCGAAGCCGACGGACGTCGCGACCACTACCGAAGCGCCCAGTGCCCAACCAATCCAGCGTGACTGCATTCTGATCTCTCCTTGGGGAGTTCAGACGCACTCGCAGGGCGTCTGGATCTGATGGACGCCGCATTTTCTCGGCAGCGCTGGGGGGCTCGGAGCGCGCTCATCTAAGGGCCTGTCCCTGAATTGGTCCGACCCGTGAACGTGAACGTGTGCGTGCCCATGCCCGAGAAGTCGAGGAAAGAGCTATCCATGGCGGTCGAAGTCTGTTCCATGGGTAGGCCAGCATGGTTAGACAGCAGCTGGACGAGCGGCAGTTGCAGAAGGTTCGCGCGGTGCTTTGCGCCAAGCGCGGAGCAGGGCGCCCTGGGAAAGACGACCGGAATTTCATCGAAGCGGTGCTGTGGTGGCGCAGGACCGGCGTTCCCTGGCGGGATCTACCTGTGGAGTTCGGCGCAT
>JAICQQ010000074.1 GCA_025937785.1 Polyangiaceae bacterium | reverse complement strand
GCCTGTCCAGGGCGAAGCCGGCGCATAGCGCCGGGCGCTCGCGGAGCGGGCGACCCTGTACTGGCGCGAGTACGGAGGTACACTCCCGATTGAAGACGAGGAAATTGAATTGCCGCCCGTATCCGAGCCGGTACCCGACTCCTGGTGCTGTCCCTGTCCCCGTCCCAGCTTCAGGCTCCAGAACCTGATCCTGATCCTGCCATCCAGAACGTCACATCAGGGTTAGGCCAGCATGCGTGCGAGGTAGCGTGCCAAACGTTCGTACAGAGCTGCCGCCAAGTGGGCATCCGCCGCGCAGACTTCCCGAAAGTCGTCGCTGCGGATCCTCAGCGTGCGGACGCGCTGTTGGGCTTCGCACAAGGCGGGCCCCTTGCCTCCTCCGCCGAGCGATTCTGGATACAGCACGGCACCGGGGCCGAGCGTCCAGCCCTCGGGCGTGCGGACGCTACCCTCGAGCAAGATGTAGGCCACGCGATCGCTGGCTCCGAAACGTGGCAGTGATTCGCCCGCTTCGAACTGAACCTCGACCGCGCTCTTCAGCGCTTTCAAAGCCAGCTCGTAGCCGATCCCCGCCAGCAAAGGCGAGTGCAACGCAAACGAGTGATCGCGAGCGGCCAGGCCTCCGTCCGACGCCGTGCGCTGCACCCGCTCGGCGCCCATCTCGATCACGATCGCGGTCGCGTTGTCTCTGCCACCTCGAGCCAGGGCGGCGTTGATCAGATTCACGCAGGCTTCGTCAGGCCCACCCCGTGACACCAGCCGGGAGAGCTCGGCCTCGTCGCCGATCTCGCCGTAGATGCCGTCGCTGCAGAGGAGGATACGGTCGCCCGGGTTGAGCTCGGCGTAGATTTCGTCCGAGTTCAGGCGACCCGGGCGCCCCACCGCGTTCAACAGGGCCTCGCGCATGTCGGGCGGCTGCGACGGCGTGGCGACGCCACCCTGAATCAACGAGCTCTTGAGCGTGTGATCATCGGTGAGTTGGATGAACGTGGTCGGCCGGGCGAGGTAGACCCGACCGTCACCGACATGGACGACGAACAGCTGGCGACCGAGCAACAGCGCCACATCGACCGTACACCCCATGCGCCGAAAGCGACGATGGCGGTCCGCTTCCTCGCAGACGGCTTGGTGCGCTTGTTTGACCGTGTCGCCGAGCGCAGCGAACACTTGTGCACGCGCCTCGAGGGTGGGCGCTACCAGAAACGCGTCGAAGGCTTCGAACGCGAGCCGATTCTGCACGGAAGAAGCCACCGTGTCGACTGCGATGCCCGCTGCCACCTCGCCGGCGGCATGACCGCCCATGCCATCGGCGACCACGAACAGCCCGAGCCGAGGATCGATGGTCCAAGCGTCCTCGTTGTTGGTGCGCACGCTGCCAACGTGAGACGCACCCCCGAACTGCACCGCATAGTCACAGCGCGACAGGTTCCAGGACATCTTCAGCGCCCCGCCTGAACCACCCGACCCCGCTGACGGGCATCTACCGCCCGCAGCACGGCCACACCCGCCGCACCCTGGGTTCCTGGCTCGGTCTCGAACCAGGCCGCGAGCATTTCCTTCGCCATGTCCTCGGAGAGGGTGCGATTGGACAGGCACAGCACATTGGCGTGATTCCAGATACGAGCGGCCCGCACCTGCTCGGGGTCGGAGCACAGAGCTGCGCGCACGCCGTGCACTTTGTTCGCCGCCATACATATCCCGGTACCTGACCAGCAAAAGAAGATGCCCTCGTCCACCTCGCCGTTCGCGACGGCAAGCCCCGCGGCTTCGGCCACCTCCGCCCAAGGCTGCTCCGTGCCGGTCAGCACCGCGCCGAATCGTCTGACCTCGTGGTTCTGCCTTTCGAGTAGTTGGCACACCACTTCGTTCACCGGGTAGGGCTCGTCGGAACAGACTGCAACCTGCATGACATCGACGAAGGTACCCCAAAACCGGGAAGACCGCGCCTAGGTCCCGGGCCGAAGACCGCGTCCGCAAGCGTCTGGTGCGACAAAACCGGCAGCAAACTCGGCGGCAAAATTTGGGCTCGGACGCGCGGGCCGCCGACTCGACGGACCCATGTGGGCAAAGCTACGACACTGGGGAAGCCTCGACCCACTCAACGCTGGCCGCGCTGCGTTTGTTTGGTGCCGGAGCTCCGCGTTGGGCATACTCCTTCCCCAGTATCTCGCATGCTGCACGCGCGCCTCGCCCGAAGCTCCAACGCTGCCAGCAGCCAGTCACCGTTCCGCGTCTCCGAAACCACGGTCACGAGCCACGGCACCGTACACCCGGTGCTCGTCATCACCTCACGAGTTCCGAGGGTATTCGGAGCAGAACGCATCGAAGCCTTGAAGAAACCGATAGCGCTCAGCAGCGCCGACCGGTTCTTGATCGAACAAACCAGAGAGCGCGGGCACCGTATCCACCTGGCCGTCTTCCGCGCCACCAATGAAAAGGGCGACCGACTTTGGGCGTTCGACCCGGGACTGAGCAGCGCCGAAGCAGAAGAGCTCGGCTATCTCATCACGAAGTCGTTGCTGCCCGTGCACCGCAGGATGATGGCGAACGGGATAGCGCTGCTCGCTCACACGGAGTGCGGCACGCGCGAATGCTACGCCATGCGCTATGGAGCGCGCCGCCTGCTCAGCGAGCTCGACGAAGCTCCACATACCGACGCGGCCTTGACCGACGTCGATCGCTGGATTCTGAGAAACATGCTATTTCACTTCGCGCTCGACCTCGAACACGTGACGACGTCGCTTTTTCCCAATCAGATCCGCACGATCGAGCGGCGCTGGTCGCGGGTGAGCGATTTGGTAACCAAGCTTCCCAGGCACTTCCTCGACTGAACCGGCATGCACGACGCGTCCATCACCCGGCTGGGACCCGAGCCGATCGCGCTGGTCGAGGAGCTGTTGCCCCGCATGACGCTGCGCGAGAAGCTCGGACAAATGACGCAGCACGCTTACGGCGTGGGGGATCTCGAGCAGGCACACCGCTCGGTAGAGCAGGGGGACGTCGGGTCGTTCCTGAACGCCGGGACGCTCGAGATCCGAAACCAGCTCCAGCGGCTCGCGGTCGAACACACGCGGCTCGGCATTCCCTTGATCTTCGGCCGCGACGTGGTTCACGGCTTCAAGACGGTGTTCCCGATCCCGCTCGGACAAGCCGCCAGCTTCGACCCGGCTCTGGTCGAACGCGCGGCGGCGGCGGCGGCCCACGAAGCGGCCGAAGCCGGGGTGGATTGGACCTTCGCCCCCATGGTCGACGTCACGCGCGATCCGCGCTGGGGTCGCGTCGCAGAGACGTGCGGCGAAGATCCGGTCCTCACGGCGGCGCTGGGCGCGGCGATGGTGCGGGGCTTCCAAGGGCAACACCTGGCCGACGGCAAACACGTAGCCGCCTGCGCCAAGCACTTCGCGGGCTATGGCGCCAGCGAGTCAGGCAAGGACTACAACACCACCTGGATCCCCGAACCGCTCCTCAGGGACGTGCATTTGCCGCCTTTCAAGGCCTGCGTCGACGCCGGGGTGATGTCGGTGATGAGCGCGTTCAACGACTTGAACGGCGTGCCCGCCTCCGTCAACGCGTTCCTGCTCCAGCGCGTCCTGAAGCAGGAATGGGGATTTTCTGGGCTCGTGGTGAGCGACTGGGCGGCGCTGATGGAGCTGCTCGAACACGGTGTGACCGAACATCCGAAACAGTCGGCGCTCGAGGCAGTGCGTGCGGGCTTGGACATGGAAATGGCCACCACGACGCTGCGCGACCACGTCGGCGCGCTGGTCGACGAAGGCTTGGTGTCGGTGGCCTCGATCGACGCCGCGGTTCGGCGCATCCTCGGGGTCAAGTACCATTTGGGTTTGTTCGACGAACCCTACCGGAAGCCGCCGACCGTGAGCGTAGCGTTGAGCGCGCCGCATCGCGCCGTGGCGCGCGAGCTCGCTCGAGCCAGCGTCGTACTGCTGAAGAATCACGATGGTCTGCTGCCGCTGCGCCGCGGGCTCCGCAAGCTCGCCGTAGTCGGTCCGCTGGCAGCCGACGGCGCGAATCAACTCGGATGCTGGGCCTTCGATGGCGAGGCTGAGGCCAGCATCACGTTGATGGACGCGCTGGCCTCGCGCCTCCCCGAGGCGGAAGTCAGCTACGTGCCCGGCGTCAGCGACACGCGTTCGCTCGACACGAGCGCCTTCGAATCGACCGCGCGGGTGGTGGCGAGCGCCGAGCTTGGGATCGTGTGTGTTGGCGAAGACGCTCTGCTCAGCGGCGAAGCCAAATGTCGGGCGTTCCTCGATCTGCCCGGGGCTCAGCAGGCGCTGCTCGAACGGCTCGGCGCGACCGGAACCCCGCTCGTCGTCATCGTCATGGCGGGCCGCCCGCTGCTCCTCGAACCGGTGTGTCAGCACGCGCAGGCGCTGCTCTATGCCTGGCATCCAGGGACGCTCGGCGGCGAAGCGATCACTGATCTGTTGACGGGAGCGGCTTGCCCGTCGGGCAAGTTGCCCATCAGCATGCCGCGCGCCGTAGGACAGATCCCGGTCTATTATGCGCGGCGCAACACGGGCCGTCCCCCCAAGGCCGACCGCACCGGTGTACCGAAGGGAACGCCGCTCGACCCGGTCGACTTCGATTCGAGCTACCTGGATCTCGAAGTGAGTCCGCTGTTCCCGTTCGGTTTCGGGCTGTCCTACACGAACTTTGGCTACGCGGAGCTCCGGGTGACGCCGCCGCGCGCCCCGATCGGGTCGCGCATTTCGATCTCGGTCGTCGTCGGCAATCGCGGCGCACGGCGTGGCACCGAGACGGTGCAGCTCTACGTGCGCGACCTGGTGGCTTCGATGACGCGCCCGATCCGTGAGCTCAAGGGCTTCCGACGCGTGGAGCTCGACGCTGGCGAGCAGCAGACCGTGTCGTTCGAGCTCGGCCCCAGCGACCTCGCCTTCACCGGCCGCGACCTCGAGCCCCGGGTCGAGCCCGGCAGGTTCCAGATCTGGGTGGGTTCGGATTCGAACGCAGCGCTCAGCGCGAGCTTCGAGCTCGTGTAGCCACTACAGGGCTATTCGAAAGCCCGGGCGAAACGCGACGACGGTACTCCGCGAAACGGCAGCTTGGCCCGAAACAGCGACCCCGCATGAGGTTCAGCCGCGAGCGCAGCGTCGCTGAGGCCTACGCGCGCCGTGGTGATGTAGAGCTCGTCGAGGTCCTCGCCGCCGAAAGCGCACGAAGTCACGTTCGTGGTGGGCAGCTCGACTCGAAAGACCTCGTTACCCGTCGCCGGATCGATGCGCACGACCGCAGCGCCGCCGAACAGGGCCACCCACAACATCCCTTGATCGTCGAGACACATGCCGTCGGGCGAACCCGGGCCGTCCCTGAAGTCAGCCACGACGCTTGGCGCGGTGATGGCAGCGCTCGCCGGGTCGTAGTCGAAGCGGCGAATCAGCTTGGTGGCGGTATCGATGTGGTAGAAAGCCTTGCCATGCCAGGCCAGACCGTTCGAAATCGTGAGGCCGGTCAACTTCACGGCGATCGATAGGTCGTGTTGGACGCAGTACAAGACGGCCGCCCCCGACGGGCCTTTCTCGACCATGGTGCCCACCCAAAAGCGTCCTTCCGGGTCGCATTTGCCGTCATTGAAGCGAATTCCGGCGACTGGCGGAGCGGGAGCCACCAGCGGGCACACCCGTCCCGTCTCCGGATCCAGCCAGGCGAGCTGGTGGCGCAACGCCAACAGCAGGTTGCCCCCGTGCGCCACGACCACGGTGCCCACGTTGGCGCCGACGTCGTACGCCAAGTTCGAGCGCCGCCGCGGATCGAAGCGGTAGACCTTGTTTTCATGGATATCCACCCAGTACAGACAACTCTGTTCGCAGTCCCACACGCTGCCTTCGCCCAAGGTCGAGCGGCACGAGAACACGAGTTCGGCGGTCGCGCGCCTCATGCGGCTCGATGAAACTCGAGCGCGTGCTCGCTCGAGTGCTTCGGTTGATACTGGTAACCCGCCGCGGAGAACTGCTTCAGATCATCCAGCTTGCTTGCCCGCTCCGTGCAGATGAAGCGCGCCATCATGCCGCGCGCGCGTTTGGCACTGAGGCCCACGACCCGCGCGGTACCTCCCCTCACCTCTTTGAAGATGCAGTCGACGAAGGTGCCCCGCAGCGCCTCGCGTTTCACGGCTTTGATGTATTCGTTGCTCGCAAGGTTGATGACCAGGTCCGATGGCCCGAGCGACTCGTTCACGGCCAGGGTGATGTCTTCTCCCCAAAAGCCGTACAGATCTTTGCCGAGCTTCGGCTTCAACTTGATGCCCATCTCGAGCCGATAAGGTTGGATCAGGTCGAGCGGCCTCAGCAGCCCATAGAGTCCGGACAAGATGCGCACGTGGTCTTGTGCGAAGGCGAGCGCCTTCGCGTCGAGCGTGTCGACGTCGAAACCGACGTAGGTGTCTCCCCGGAAGGCGAAGATCGCCGGCTTCGCGTTGTCGATGGTGAACGGTGTCGTGAACTCCTTGAAGCGACGGACGTTCAAGGTCGCCAGCTGCTTGCTGATCCCCATGAGCTGCATCAGGTCGTCGGCCTTGAGCGTGCGAGCCACGTCGACGAGCGCCTGGCTGCGCTCCAAGAGCGCGGGTCGAGTGTGCTTGGGCGGCCGTGCGAGCGGGTCGAAATCGAGCGTCTTGGCAGGAGAGAGCAGCGCGAGCATCCTCTTCGTTTTAATAGCGACGGCGCGCTGTTGGCAAGCGCTGGCCCAGCGGACGGCCCGAGCAGCGGGCTTCCGGCTGATCGCGGCGCCGCGCTCAGGGGGCGCCCAGACGCCACGCCACCAGCGCCACCACGACGAGACCCACCACCACGATCGCCGCCAGACGCAGTCGTTCCCGCCGTCGGGCGCGTAAGTTCGCCTGATTGCTCTTCTTACGCGAAGCCCTCGGAGCGCGACTCGGCTTGCGCTCGCGGCGCTGCTCGAGCTCACGGCGCTGCTCGAGCTCACGGCGCCCCTCGGGCTCACGGCGCCCCTCGGGCGCGCGTCGGTTGGGCTCCGTCTCCGCGCTGCGCCGTGCGCGCTCGACGACCTTCTTGGTCCGTGTGGCCTGAAGCGGCGCGGCCTGCTTGGCGCGCGCCTTCTTCTCCTGCTCCCGACGGAGTTTCAGCTCGCGCGCAAGCCGCGCCTCTTCTTCACGGCGCTGGCGGCCAGCGCGGGCCTCTTCACGGCGCTCGGCTTTGCGCTCGGCTTTGCGCGTCTTCTTGCTACGGCGCGCGTGCTCCTGATTCTTCAGTCGCAGCAGGCGATGGGCCTTCTTGAACGACGCGCGCGCCGGACCTGCTCCCGACCCCACAGGCTCTGCGCCTGCCCCGCCGACTGCAGCTGCGGCATCGAGCGCCTCACCATCGTCGTCGTCGTCTGCTTCGTCGTCGTCTTCGTCCCAACCCTCATCGATCTCATCCGCTTCCGGCCTGGAGCTGCTCGGGGGGGTGGAGATCGGTGAGAACGCCGTCGGAACCGGGTCCGCAGCGGGCTCCTCGGCACCCCACGCCTCGTCGAGCTCTGCGGTCTCGTCGGCAGGCGGGTGTGCGCTGACGGGCTGGGTGATCGCCGCACGGCCGCTCACGGGTAGCGCCACGCTGCGGCCGGACTCCGCGGGCCCGTCGCCCTCGTCCCAGCCAGCGTCCAGTTCGCCCGTGGGGTCCGTCTCGTCCTGCTTCATGCGCGTACCGCCCCGCTTCCTACGCCAGGGCGGCACGCCAGGCAAGAAGCTGACATGGCGATCCCCAGGCCCCGGCGCAATGGCCCCGGCATGCTGCGAGGATTTTTTCACTGCGCTCAGAGGTCGCGTGCTCGGGCCATGGTTGGAGTTCCTGGGCGCGCGTGCTAGCACCGCCACGAGACCATGCTCGATATCAAGCTAATTCGTGAACGAACGGAGCAGGTGAGCGCCGCGCTCGGCAAGCGCCTCGGCAAGGTGGATTTCTCTCAGGTGCTGGCGGACGACCAGCGCTGGCGCCAAGCCCAGGGAGAACTGGAGGCGCTCCGAAGCCGCCGCAACGAGGTCTCCGCCCAGATCCCCAAGCTCAAGAAAGCCGGGCAAGACGTGGCGCCGGTATTCGAGGAGATGAAGGCGGTGGGCGCGCAGATCAAGGAACTCGAGACGGTCGCCGACGACCTCGCGCGCGCCGTGCACGACTTTCTCGCGGGGCTGCCCAACATCCCCGATCCCGACGTGCCGGCGGGCGGCAAAGAGAACAATCGTACCCTGCGCAGCTGGGGCACCAAGCCAGCATTCGACTTCGAGCCGAAGAGCCACGTCGACCTGCTGACCTCGCTCGGCATGATCGACTACGAGCGCGGCGTCAAACTCGGTGGCAGCGGCTTCTGGCTGTACCGCGGGTACGGTGCGCGCCTCGAGTGGGCGCTCTTGAACTACTTCGTCACGTGCCACCTCGAAGCAGGCTACGAGTTCACGCTGCCCCCGCATCTGCTCCTGCCGGAGTGCGGTTACACGGCGGGGCAGTTTCCGAAGTTTGCCGACGACGTATTTTACATCGAGCAACAAGGCGACGCCGAGCGCCGCTTCCTGCTTCCGACCGCGGAAACCGCGCTCATCAACCTGCACCGCGACGAGATCTTGAGCGAGGATGAGCTGCCCAAGAAGTACTTCGCCTACACCCCGTGCTACCGCAAAGAAGCCGGCAGCTATCGCACCGAAGAGCGCGGAACCATCCGCGGTCACCAGTTCAACAAGGTAGAGCTTTTCCAGTATACGCGCCCCGAAGATTCGAGCGCGGCACTGGATGAGCTGTTGCAGCAGGCCGAGCGCGTGGTGCAAGGCCTGGGGCTGCACCACCAGGTCACGCTGCTCGCCGCGCAAGACTGCAGCGCGGGCATGGCGAAGACCCTGGACATCGAGGTCTGGATTCCGAGCATGCACCAGTACAAGGAGGTCTCCAGCGCCTCGAATGCCCGCGATTATCAGGCCCGCCGCGGCCAAATGCGTTTCCGCCGTCAAGGCCAGAAAAAGCCGGAGCTCTTGCACACACTGAATGCCTCGGGCTTGGCGACGAGTCGCCTACTCCCTGCGATCGTCGAGCAATTTCAAGAAGCCGGCGGCAGCGTGGTCATCCCCGAGGTGCTGCGCCCGTGGATGGGCTGCGAGCGTTTGACCGCGGCGTAAGGCGAACGCCCGAGACCACGTCAACCGGCGTGGTGATCGCCGACTACGCCGGCCGCTTCGAGCAGCTCGGCCCACGTCTCGGCCCACCGGACATCTGCCGCCGCCGCGAGCGTCTCGTGAGCTCCGTCCCACTCGGAGTGTTCGTGCAGATAAACGAAGCGCATGCCGAGCGTCTTGCAGACCTCGAAATCGCGGGCGCCGTCCCCGATCAGCAGGGCTTCGTCCACGCCGACGCCGCGCGCGGCGAGCTGGCTTTCGACGAGCTGTAACTTCTTGATCGGCGCGCCCAAGACCTCGGCGACCAGGGATTCGATCTGCTTGTCGCGAAACACCTGCCGGAGCTCGTTCTGGTCGGCGCCCGACACGACCACGACCCGACCGCGCCCCAGCGCGCGCATCAGCGCCAGCGCCCCCGCCAGGGGCTCTACGCGCCTGAACCCTTCGAGCGAGTACACACCGAAGCGCTGCACGGCCGCCTCGGTCAGGGTCTGCCAATCAGGGCTCTGCGCCAGCTCTCGAAAGAAGTATTCGAACTTGAGGCGCCGGGACATCCCCCCGTTGCCACGCCAGAACGCGGTCATCGCCTCTCGCAGCGGCGCAGGGTAATGGCTCAAGACTCGGTCCATCGCCGTTCGCTTGAACCCGTTGGAGTCGAAGATCACCCCGTCGCAATCGAGAAAAATCAGGCGCGCCGCTCGAAGCTCGGCGCTGAGATCTGCATCGACGCGGCGCATGCCGGGCTTTCCTATAGCTCATTCACAGGCGGAAGTCAGCGACTACGGGCACGTGATCGGAGTACAGCGTCGAAACCGAACCGCTCCAGCTGAGCGTGACCCCGGCGTAGAAGATCCAGTCGAGCTGGTACGGGACCAAGAACGTCGAGCTGAAGCCCGGCTGGCTCAGCTGGAAGTACTGCTGAAACCGCTGCACCACCAGTTCGCGCGTCGCGGGCTCGGAGAGTGTCCCGAGCGTGTTGAAGTCACCCGTGACGATCACCGGCACGCGGGGCTGACGGCGCATGAAGGCGAGCGCGTGTTCCAGCACTTTCTCGGCCTGTTCCGCCCGGCGGAGCACGGGGACGTAGTTGGTTCTTTCGCGGTTGGACAGGTGCAATCCGTAGACTCGGACCCGGTCGTAGCCCGGGCCCGACACCCCGAGATCCGCCCACAACGCGGAGCGAGCCGCCCCGACCGTGGTGAGCCGCAGCGTCCCCGCGTCCAGGATGGGGTACGACGACACGATCGCCTGACCCTTGTCGCAGGCTTGCCCGAGCTTGTCGGAAGCGTAGTCGGCGTAGTGGTACTGGGCACCATGCGCGGCCTGCATCACCTCCAAGTAGAGGCCGAGCTGCCGCCTGTCGTTCAGACACAGCTCCTGGAGGCTGAGCACGTGCAGTCCGCGGAGCGCTGGCTCGTCCGCGAAGAGCTGTTTCAGCCCCTCTTGCGAACGCCAGTTCAGGACGACTCCCATGCCGGTGTTGAAGCTCACGACGCGCAGCGCGTCGGCGTTCGCGACTCGAGCCGGCGACAGCAGCGCCGAGGCCGCGACCACGAGCAGCCACCCGAGGCGGGCGGTGCTAGCCATCGCGGTTCGCGATGCGCGTCAATGCCGCCTCGATGGCACGCGTCCGGCGAGCCTCGAGCTCTTCGACCGGCATGCTCATCATGAGCTCGTGCGCCTCGCTGAACGGGAGCGGGTTACCCAGCACCGGGCTCTCGTAGTTGTTCTGCCGATCCCGCAGGTCGAGCTCTTCGTGGACGCGCAGTGACACGTCACGTCCGTCCGGGAGAAACAAAGTGGTCACGCGTTCGCCCTCGGCAACGCTGAACGGCTCCGAGCTCACGACTTTGTAGGTGCCGGCGCCTTTCGCGAGGTCGAGCTCGAGCACCGTGCTGAGCACGTCGAACGCCGCGTCCGCACGAATATGGTGTGCGCGAGTGCCGATCAGCACCGAGTCCCGCACCGTGCCGCTGCCCGACAGCTCGCAGCCGATCAACACCGAGCGCTCGACGACCACCGAGGCAGCGAGCTTGCTGTCCGGGGAGATGGAGTTCCCCAGCGCGTCGCGGGCGTCCGTCAGCCCCGCGAGCGCGCGCGCGATCTGACCGTCGGCGTCCGATTGGTTCAGAGCCATATAGAAGCGCCGGATATCCTTGTGCTGGCCCACGTCGCCCCAGTACTGGTCGCCGAAATCCATGGCGACCACCTTCGGCTTGCGGCCGTGGGTTTCGACGAAGCGCGTTACGACCCGCCGCAGGCGCGCCAGCAGATCGGGAAAGGTCCGATCGAGCTTCGCGATTGCCGGCACCTCGCGCACCGTTTGCGCGTAGCTTTCGCGGCGCTGGTGCTCGTCGTCAATCAGAGCCGTCATCAGCACGGTGAAGAACTGCGGATCCAGATCGGGACGCTGCTTGCGATCGGCCGAAGCATCGTTCACCTCGTGCGAGAACTCCTGCAGCAAGGCCCCGAGCAGCACGCGGGACACCGCGATCGAGCCCAAGTTGATCCCGCCCACCAGGCGGTCACCCTTTACCTGCAACAGCCCGCGATCGGCGAGCGCGCGCATCTCGGCGAGCGGCCGCCGAGGGATGAAGGCCGTCACCCGACCCGCGAAGTCCACCCCCACCCAGTCTTTGTCCTTGGCGGTGCCTTCGTCGATCGTGCGCAAAGACACGAACCGCACCACGTCCGCCTGATCGAACAAGGGGTCCGTGCCGGATAGATCGAGCGCCGGGATCTGCACCTCGTCGCCCCATTTGACGACCACCCCCTGAAACCCAGAACGCCGCAGGTAGGCTTCGACCGGAGCAAAGCATCGGAGCGCCAGCCCCACCATGCTCTGGAAAGCGCGGGCGCGCGTCTGCGAGCGCACGAACGACACGATCGCCGGCTTCTGCCCGTTGTCCGTCTCGGTGAACGGGGTAGCGCGGCTGCCCTCGCCGAAGACGAACGCGATCAACGCGCCCTCGTCGAATCTCAAGCTGGGCTCGAGCCGCTGCCACAAAAGCAGTAAGCCAAAGGCCTGATTGGTGGGCAGATCTTCGTGGAAGGAGATGACTTCGCGGGCGCGAAAGTCGGGCTTCATCGCATCGAGAGCGTGCTGCCAGAAGCGCTGCGCCGAAGCGGATCCTGAGACCGTGCCGAGCACCGCTGCCGGCGCCCCGTCGCGCAGCAAGCGCTCGGTGTGCGCGATGTTCTTGGCCACGGCAGCGACGAAGCGCTGGCCTTGGGCCGCCTGCACGATGCGCGCGAGCGTGCCGTCTGGAGCGATCGCGCGATCCACGATCTGGGCCGCTCGCTCGGGGCTGTCGCTGGTGGCGTACATGCGCACTTGGGGCGCGTTGCCCGAAGCGCGGACGTGAGCGATGTCCCCTCCCCGCGCATAACAGCGAACGCCGTCGACGAAGTTGACCCGCTCGATCGCCTGGGCTCCGCCCTCGGGAAACAGGTGCTGCCCCAGGCGCTCACGCACGCTCTCTAGCAGGCGCCGTTGCTCGTCATCCGCGGCGTGTCGTCGTCCCGCGCCGTCGATCCAGACGGGCGGACCGTCGCTGAAGTCTGCCAGGCAGATCCCAGGGATGGCGGGCACCAGGTACTCGGTCAAAACAGCGCCAGCGGGCTCGTCGACGTCGATCAGACCGGCACGCCCGTGGCGCTGGGGCAAGGCAGCGCAGAGCTCGACAATCGACTGCTTCCCGCGTTTCGCGGCGGCCAGCACGCAGGCGATGGGCAAAAACGCATCCCGCGTCGGCAGCGCGGCCAGCGAGCGGCCATCCTGCTCGATCGGGGTACCGACCAAAAAGCCGCCGTTGGCTTCCCAGCCCACGCGTCGCTGGCCGGGAAGCGCTTCGAGCGCGGCAACCACGAAGGGCGAGCCAATCTTGGTGCGCTCGAGCCGCACGCCTCCTGCGAAGAACGTGTCGATCGCGTCCGTAGCACTCACCGGTACGGCGATCGCGTCGACGCCGAGGAAGTCGGCGACCAGGATGCCCAGAACGTCGCCCGGAACGAAGTGGAGGCCGCGTTCCCCGTCCACGCCCAGCACCATCGGACGATCGCTGTCACCGTCCGTAGAAACGACCGCGTCCACGGCGCCGAACTCTTCGAGCACCTGGCGGTGCACGCGATCGAGCTCCGCCAAGCGCGCCGCGTCGATGGCTTCGGTGTCGATCGCGACGAACTCTTCGCTCTTTCCGACCGCGTGCACACTCGCCCCCAGACGACCGAGCACGTCGACCAAGAGCTCGCGGCCCACGGCAGAGTGCTGATAAACGGCCACCCTGAGGCCCGTGAGGGCTCCGCTCGGGAAAAAACCGAGGTAGCGCTGTTCGTAGAGCTCGCGGGCTTCCGTGGAGACCTCGGGCAGCTCGGCGGCGGCTCCGGGCCGGAACATGCCGGCATCGTCGAAGGCGGAGGCCTCCGGAGCCTTGGAGTACTCATGAGCTCGGGCTCGCGCCACCGCCGCCAGGATTCCCGGCTCGTCGGACTTCAGCACCTCGCGACCGGGCATGTTGAACTTGATGCCGTTGCGGTCGAATGGGATGTGGCTGCCGGTAACCATGATGCTGGCAAGCCCCCGCTGAAAACCGAAGTACGTGAGCGCCGGTGTGGGAAGGCGACCGCAGTGGATCACCTCCAAACCTCGATCACGACAGGCCGTCGCGACAGCCCGCAGAATGCTGCGGTCTTCGGAATGGGTGCTCGGCCGGAGATCGCCCCCGAGCGGGACGAGGCGCGGAAGGTCCGGCTGGCCCGAGAACACGTAGTCCAGAAACCCGAGCGCATTCACGTACGCCTCGAGATCGGTGATCTCGGTGACCAGGCCGCGGAGACCGCTGGTGCCGAACGCCAGTTGCACCGGCAGCCGGCCTCTGAAGGTAGGAGTATCAGACATAGGGCACACTAACTCGAACCGCGGTGGTATCTTGCACGGCTTCGACCGCGTAGCTCACGCCGTGAGGAACAAAGCACGCCTGGCCGCCTTCGCGCAGCAGCGACGGAGCCCCCTCGCAGGACACGACGAGGCGCCCCTCGCGATTGGCGACCAGCACGATCTCGGGCCCGGACGCCAGCTGTGCCGACGTCTCGCCCTGCCTAAAGTCGAACGTCTGCACCTGGAACTCGCTCGCGGCCGTCTCGAACGTGCGCTGCCGGCCGGCGGCCAGCGGCGCCGGGTCGAACAGGCGCGGCGCGACGGCATCGAAGCGCACGATCGACATCAGCTCCGCGGGATCGGTGTGCTTCTTGGTCAGCCCGCAGCGGAGCACGTTGTCCGAGGTCGCCATCACCTCGACGCCGGCGCCCCTGAGATAGGCGTGCGGCACCCCCGCCGGCAGGAACAGCCCCTGTCGCGGCGCCAACTCCACCAAGTTCAAGAGCAGGAAGAAGAACAGCCCGGCGTCGGGCTCGTCCCCGCTCCGCGTTACGTCGTCCGCGGCGAGCGCCCAATACTCCCAGTCACCGGGCACGTAGTCCGACGACCTGTGTCGCACCCGATCGATCCACGTGCCGAGCGCCGAGTTGCGGCTGGCAGGTGCCAAATGGAGGTAGGCGTGCGTCAACGCCTCGAGCGACACCACCTGCTCGTCGAGCGGTGGCAACAGCGCCGAGAGCTCGGGGACCCCTTCGAGCAGGCCGCGCACCTGCTCGAGCGGACGAAAACCCGCGAGCGCGAAGAACGGCGTGAGCGCCACCAGCAGCTCGGGCTTGTGGTTCCGGTCGCGGTAGTTCCGGTTCGGCGCATCCAGCGCAAGCCCGCTCGCTTCGTCGCGCTCGAAGCCGAGCTCGGCTTGCTCACGTGAGGGATGCACCTGAATCGAGAGCGGCTGATTGGCGGCGAGCACCTTCAGCAGAAACGGCAACCCTCCGAAGCCCTCCGCCACCTTGGACCCCAAGAGCTCGCGCGGATGGGCCGCGAGCACGCGGTCGAGCGACTCGAGCCCGCCCTCGACGTGCAGCGTCGACGGCAACAGCGGGTGCGCGCCGAACCAGGCTTCGGCGAAGGGCGCTCCAGTCGCTGCAAAACGAAACAGATCGGGAATGAAGCGCGGGTCACCCCAGGCGTAGTTCTGGAAACCCGCGTCGAGTGCCATCGGCTGCTGCAGGGAACCGAGAGGCATACGCGTCGGCGTAGCATGCCGAGGCAGGGACTCCAATCGAGGGGCCTCCCTCGCCTGTCCGTGCGGTTCGTCAGACGCGCCCGCGGTGTCGCTGCTGACCTTGCCCATCGGGCTACTGGCAGAAGGTCGCTGTGAGCGAGGTGGTGTCGACGAAGTAGTAGCTGTTGAAAATGTTCACGGTTTCGTAGTCGGGATAGCCATAATAATAGTCGTAGGGCGCGCCGATCGAGGCCCAGAAGTAGAGCTGAACCTCGCTACCCGCCCATTCGGTGGCATCGACGCTCGCTTCGAACGGAGTCCAACCGTTGGTCCCGTCCTGGTTCCCAAGAACCTGAAACTCGTGCAGCAGCGTGGTGCCGTCGGCCGACCAGAGGTCGACCCCCATGATGTTGTAATCGTCGTACGGAATATCGTAGGTGAATAGGTAGTAGTAGAAGCTCAACGTCAGCGTCTGAGTGCCTTCGGGCACGGCCACGACCTGCGTAAGCTCGGAGTACTCGTACCCGGCGCCCCCTAACCACGCATAGCGGGGTGAAGTGTGCCCAGGGAGGGCGGTGCTTTCGGACACGATCACTACATCGCCGAACTCCGTCGAAGTCTCACCCCAGATGGTAGTGAAAGCGTCGAACGCTGGATCGGCCAAGAGCTGCTGCGTTGCGGTCACGTTCACCGGCATACACCCCACGCCCGCTATGCACTGGTTGGGGTTGCACACGTCGCCACTTGCCGAACAGAGCTCATCGAGAGGCGTATTGATGCACTCTCCTGATTCGCTGCAGGCGTCCGTGGTGCAGTCGATGTCATCGTCACAATGGGCGTCTTCGCTGCAGCCAGTGCACACGGGGGGCACCCGCGCCATGTCACAGACAGGTGCCTGCGCCGTGCAGCCTTGATCGACTTCCTCCCCAGCCGCCGTGTCGAGACATACCCCGCAAGCCTCCGAGCCGGGAATGCCGCTGCAAATACCGCCCAGGCACTCTTCACCGGCCGGCACCGTCTCCGCGGTGCACGCTTTCGATTCACACGCCTCAGTCGTGCAATCATTGCTGTCATCGCAGTCGGCCAGGGCCAAGCACTCGACGCATGCGGCAGGGGACTGACTCGCATCGCACAGCGGCGCTGCAGCCTCGCAACCAGCGTCGATGTCATTGGCGTGGTTGTCTACACAGGGCACGCAGCTGTCTTCTGCACCCGCCCCGTTGCACACGCCTTCGCTGCATGCGGCACCGACCGGCAGAACGGCACGCGTGCAACGACCATCGTCGCAAGTGTCGGTCGTGCACTCGATGCCATCGTCGCAGTGGATGTCTTCGGTGCAGCCCGAGCACTTCGGCGTAGCCTCGGTGTCGTCGCACTCTGGTGCAGTTTCGGGACATCCCGAGTCAGTCTCCGTGTCCTCCGCGTCGTCGACACAGGGGACGCACTGCTGAGCATCGTCGCAAACCCCGTCGAAATTGCCACTGACGCAATCGCTACCGAGTGGCTGCGGGATGCATTCGCCGTTTTCGCCGCATTCGCCCGTCAGGCAGGGGTTTCGTGGATCGCAGTCGCACTGCCCGCCGCCCGCCGCTCCACCCGTGCCCATGGTAGTGCTGGTGGTCCCGCCATCCCCCGAAGTGCCGCCTGCTCCCGCCGTTGTCGTGGGCCCACCTCCCGCACCGCCAGCGCCTCCAGTCCCG
Source organism: Polyangiaceae bacterium (assembly GCA_025937785.1). GTDB lineage: Bacteria > Myxococcota_A > Polyangia > Polyangiales > Polyangiaceae > JAICQQ01. The sequence goes on along the minus strand of JAICQQ010000074.1, from coordinate 17,972 downwards.
CCGCTGCCACCGGCACCGCTGCTGCCCCCCTCCGTACCGCCCGAAGCGTCGGTCCCGCCCGCAGCCGCCGTGTCGCTGACCTCGTAGTCCCCGAGTCCCAGGATCTGCCCGCAACCGGCGAGCAAGCCAATACTCCCCAAAACCATCGATAGGCGTTTCAAAGCGGCGCATCGTACCACGAATAGAATCGCGGCCGCCAAGTGCGTTTTCTGTCGGCGCGCGCTGTGTGCCGCCGCTCCGTTCCGGCGCTGTGTTGACGGGAGAACTGCTGCGAAGAACGATCGAGCGCGACAGCGGGCGGGCTTTCAGTCCCACCAGAACCGTCCGGCCAAGCCTCCGTACGGTGTAAAGACGGCGAGATGCGCTTCTCGACGCTCCCGTTCGTTCTGGCACCCCTGCTCCTCGTACTGACTGGAATGGACCTCGCGCGAGCGGAACCTCCGGCGGCCGTTCCGTACGTCAAGCGAAGTACACGGGAATGCGGCTCGCTCCAAACCGGGTTTCGGAATGGGGAGCGCACCCCCGTGCAGCGTCGTTGGGCGGTATGAGCTACGCGATCTTCGCGCGGCGAGCCGCACGTCTTCGTGCGCTAGGTGACGCAGCCGAAGACTCGCCAACACCGTGAGTGCATGCTTAGGAACGGGGGCATCGTGCGCGCGGCCTCCGATCAGTGCGCGGTCTCCGATCAGTGCGCGGCCCCCCAGCACTGAACCGCCAGCGCCGCGTGCCACACCCTGCCACTTGGCGGCGCGGGTATGCGCTCGGCCCCTTGGACGAGGCATGAGATCGAAAAACTGTGTCGCACATGGAATCGCAGCGAAGCGGCATCGTTTCCGTTTCGATTTTGGGGCCCCGGGGTTCGTCGAATCGCCCTGCTAGCGCTACTATCAACGATACTTCGATGGGCGAAATGAGAGGGACCAAGCGCGGGCAGGCAGCCCTCGCCGCCGAACGCGGCGTCACGGGCGCGTTGCCCTTGCTCGGCGCACCGCTGCTCGCGGTCATCGCCACCTTCGTGCTGCAGCCGAAAGCGAGCGGATACCTCCCGGAGGGAACGGCGGGCTCCGAAGTCTCGCTGCCTTCGGACACCGGTGACATTGCATTTCAGGCCTCCTGGGATGCGGTGCAGCAAGCGCTCGACACGGGCCGTTTCGACGTGGCGCGTGCGCTGCTCGGCGACTCACCCGATGCCGAGGCGGACTCGCATTGGCAGGCTTACGCGATGATGCTCGACTGCCTCGAGCACCCCAGCAACGAGGCGACCGCCGCCGCTCGGCAGTTCTACTTCGAAGGCGCTCCGGAAGACGTGCGACCGAAGTTGTTCAGGACCTGCCTCTCGGCGCCGTAGTACTCGGTCCTGGCTCGGTATCTCCGAGGCACGTTCACGTTAACGAGGAGGTCACCGGCGAGCGGTTGATGCGTACGCCAGCGGGACGGCCCCTTCGGGACCGTCCCTTCGACGCCAGGCCGACTCAGGTGACCGAGATGTCCACCGAGGGGCGCATCTTGCCGACTTCGGCGAGCACCGGGTGGATCGGGTGGGTCTTGAACTTCTCGATCAGGCTCGCGTCGAGCTGCTTGCCGTCGTCGAGCGCGACGTACGCCACCTGATCGATGATGTAGTCGAAGCGCGGAGCCCACTTGCGGGCGCCGAGGCGCGCCGTGGTCGAGCAGTTGTCGATCATGTAGGCCACGCCGCGGGCGTGCATGTACGGGTTCAGCGAATCCACGCACTCGATCACCGACTCGTTGGCGATTTCCGAGTACGGGTGGCCGTGCTCGTCGAGCTCGTCGATCTGCGCCATCATGGTGGCGATGTAGACACCAGCGGTGAAGGGGTTCACGGGGATCTTCGAGTCCTTGCGCTCGGCGCGCACCTTCTCGCCCACCTTCCACATCTCGGTGCCGTCGATCTGCCCCATCGGGTAACGGCCCAGACGTTCGCCGGCCAGGTTGACGCTGCGGATCTCGTTGCCGCTCGACACCTCGTCGTAGATTTCGGCGATGATCTCGCGGGCCGCCGGGTAGGTGGCGGTGTACGCCCGTTCGAAGACCTTCTTCTCGTCGGCGCCGAGCTTTTCGTACACGGCCAGGATGCCTTCTTTCGAGATCGTCTTCGAAATCGGGCCGGTGATCGCTTCGGCGGAGTTGAGGAAGGCTTCCTTCTTCTTCATGTCATCGTGGTTGATGAAGCGGCGGTACAGGCCCTCGACCAGGCCGTGCACGGCACCCAACAGGATGCCGCGCTCACCGAAGATGTCGCTCTTGAACTCGGATTCGAGCGTGGTCTGGAAGGTGTATGGAGAACCGAGAGCCACCGACCAGCCGAGCGCGATGTCGGTCGCACGCCCGTCGACGTCCTGGTGCACGGCGAAGCTAGCGTTGATGCCGGCGCCGTTCACCTCTTTGCCTTGCACGTAGAGGCGGCGGACGCTGGGTCCCATGCCCTTCGGACACACGGCGATGACGTTGATGTTCGCGGGGAAGGTCTTGCCTTCGTTCTCGAGGTGCCCGAGCAGAAAGCCGTGGGACAGACCCAGGGTGGTGCCGGGGCGCAGCGCCTCGAAGACCTTGGAGTAGAGCTTGCTCTGGGCGGCGTCGCTGATCAGCAGCAGCACCAGGTCGCTCTCGCGGATGACGCTGAACATCTCGCCGAGCGTGCCGCTCTCTTTCGTGAAGCCAGCTGCCTCAGCCTCTTTCTCGGAGCTGGACCCCGAACGCAACCCGATCTTGACGCGGATCGACGTACCGGCGAGCGAGTCGCGCAGGTTCTGGGCTTGCGCTGGTCCCTGAGAACCCCACCCGATCACGCCGATCTGCTCGATACCGGCGAAGGCCTTCGGCAACAGCGAGAACAGGTTGCGCCCGCCGCGCACCACGGCTTCGGTCGTGCCAGCAACCGCCAGAGTTTCTTTCTGGAACACCTTGGACTCGAAATTGAGATTACGTGTGGGCATTGGGGGTAACTCCTGTGACTCGAGGGGACTGTGACTAGACCTGGGAACTGTGCCTAGGTCTGGAAACGAGCGGTAGCTTGACCCGCAGCTAGTATTGCGTACAGTGCATTGTGCGAATCACTACGATGCACAATATGCAACAATCAAGTTACTGATGGACTTCGAAGAGTTACGCTTGTTCGTGCACCTGGCGCGGTCCCTGCATTTCGGCCACACGAGCTCGGAATGTCACATCAGCGCGTCGGCTCTGAGTCGCGCCATTCAGCGGCTCGAGCGTGACGTCGGCCAGCCCTTGTTCGAACGGGACAATCGCAGCGTGCAACTGACAGCGCAGGGCCAACGCTTCCAGCACTTCGCGTCGCGCGTGCTCGACGAACGGGATCAGCTGGAGCAGGCCCTGCGCCAAGAGCCGGAGCGGTTGCGCGGCACGATCTCGATCTTCGCCACCGTGACCGCCTGCCAGAGCTTCCTGCCCGACCTGCTCAGCCGCTTTCGCAGGGCCTACCCTGACATCCACGTGCGGCTCGAGACGGGCTACGCGGCCAGTGCCCTCAGCATGCTCGACCGCGGTGACGTGGACATCGCCGTGGCGGCGCTGCCGGAGCGAGTCCCGGAGCGCTGGGTCACGCGCATCGTGGCGTACACGCCACTAGACTTCGTCGCGCCCGCGCTCTCGTGCGACGTCAGCCGGCGCGTGGCCGAACGCGCCATCGATTGGGCGGCGCTGCCCGTGGTGCTGCCCGCTCAGGGCCTGGCCCGCGTCGCGGTCGACCGTTGGTTCCGACAGCGCCGGGTCACGCCCAACATGTACAGCGAGGTTACGGGGAACGAAGCAATTCTCTCGCTGGTCAGTACTGGCTGCGCCGTGGGCGTAGTGCCGCGGCTGGTGATGGAACAAAGCCCCCTGTCGGGCAAGGTCCGCGCCCTCGAGGTCGAACCCAAGTTGGGCGAGTTCCGGGTGGGGCTGTGCACTGGCAAGAGCCGCCTGTCCGATCCACTGGTGGCGGCGTTCTGGGAAGCGACGGCGTGACTCGCGCCCGAAACAACCTGGCGTCGCCGAGCTCTGCTAGAGTCGGCCCGTGCCGAAGCCCGAAGTTCTCCCGCTCCGCAAAGTGCGAGCGCTCGCTGACGATCCGAGCGCACTCGACGCGCTCCACCTCGACCTCCAACGCCGCGCCGACGCCACCCCGGAGGCCTGGATCACGCGCGCGCCCCGGGCGAGCATCCACTCCAGTCTGACGTCAGCGCAGGCGCGCAGGGAGCGGGGTCAGGAACTGCCGCTGTACGGTGTGCCCTTCGCGGTGAAGGACAACATCGACGTGGCGGGCTACCCCACCACCGCCGCCTGCCCTGCTTTCAGCTACACGCCCGCGCGTTCGTCGCCCGTGGTCGATCGCTTGATCGAGGCCGGCGCGATCTTCATGGGTAAGACCAACCTGGACCAGTTCGCCACCGGACTCTCTGGGGTGCGCAGCCCTTACGGGGTCTGCCGAAATCCCTTCGATCCACGCTTCATCTCCGGGGGCTCGAGCTCGGGATCCGCGTTCGTGGTGGCGACCGGGCTTGCCTGTTTCTCCCTGGGCACCGACACGGCGGGCTCGGGCCGGGTGCCCGCCGCGCTGAACGACATCGTTGGGCTGAAACCCACGCGCGGGGTGCTCAGTATTCGCGGCGTCGTGCCTGCTTGTCGCTCGCTCGATTGCGTGAGCATCTTCGCCTCGTGCGTCGGCGATCTCGCCGAGCTGTTCTCTCTGTGCGCGAGCTACGACGCGCTCGATCCGTTCTCGAGGCAGGCCCCCACCCCGGTTCCATCCCCCACCGCACCGCGCATCGGCGTCGTCGGCCCGAGCCAACTGGAGACGTTCGGGGATGCCGACGCCGCCACCTTGTATCAAGGCGCCGTCGAGCGCTTTCGCCGCTTGGGCGCGAGCACGGTCACCATCGATCTCTCGGCCTTTCGCGAGACCGCCCGACTCCTCTATCACGGACCCTGGCTGGCGGAGCGCCTGGAGGCCGCGGGCGAGCTCCTGCGCACTCGACCGGAGGCCGTGCTCCCCGTGTTCCGTAGCGTCGTGCAGGAAGCGCACACCCGCACCGCTCTGGACGCGTTCCGCGGACAGTATCGCCTGGCCGAGCTTCGTCGCGCCACCGAGGCCGAGTGGGCGCAGATGGACTATTTGCTGCTCCCCACCACGCCCACGACCTGGACCATCGCCGAGCTCGAGCAGGATCCCATCGAGCTCAACACGCGGCTCGGCTACTATACGAACTTCGTGAACTTGCTCGACTTGACCGGCATCGCGCTGCCCGCTGGCTTTCGCAGCGACGGCCTGCCGCTCGGCGTGACGCTGCTGGGACAGGCTTTCAGCGATCGTCAGCTGCTGGAGTGGGGCGAGCGCTTCAGCGCCGTCCCCTGAGGCGCGCTCAGCGACTGCTCGCGCTCCCCCGCCCCACGCGCGCGCGGGGCGAGGGTAACGGCGAGTCAGCTCTCACTGAATGGTCTGGAAGCCCAGCTGAATCGCTTGGGGATCCAGGCCCGCGTCGTAAGTGCGCGTGTAGGTCGCGGTGATACGCGTGTTGTACGAGTTGAGCACGTACGCGAGCCAGAAGTCGTTGATCGACGTGACCGGCGTATTCTCGGCTTCTTCGACCCACTTACCTTGGTAGCGGGCGCCGATCTGGGCGCGACCACCGGCGATGTCGCCGGGCACCAGCCACGAGACTAGCCCCATCAGGCCGGTCGTCGCTTGGTCGACGACCTCTTGATAGCGATAGATCGCACCTTCACCGGTGATGGTGCCGGCGGCGCCGCCTCCGGGGCTGAACTCGGCGAGCAGGTCGGCGTTGAACATCCGATAGTTCTCACCGGCGGCCGGCGTTTGACCCTGGTACTGACCGGCGACACCGATGGCCAGAATGTCTTTGGCACCGTAGTACGTGCTGCTGTTGTAGTACCCGGGCTCTTCGCCGATGATCGCGAGGTTCAGACGGCCGGAGTAGAGCGGCCGATCCGAGTCCGCATCCGGCGCACCGGCAGCGTCGAGCAATCCTCCGTTGGTCAAATCGTAGACACCGGCGTAGTACTTGAACTTGCCCGTGCCACCGATGTCGCCCCAAAGGGTAGCACCGACGTTACGACCGGTGGGCCCTTGGCGAGGTCCCGTGAGGCCCGGGTAGTTCCACGGGCTCATGAAGAAGGGACCGCTGAAGTTGCTGCGATCGGATGCGACGAGGTGCTGGCCTACCCAAATGTGGAACGGGTCGGTCAAGTCGAGCTGGATGATCGCATCCATGATGTGCACTTCGCCGTTGTTCCCGTTGGCGTTCATGTTGAACGTCCAGTTCACGAGCTCGTGGGCCTGCCCCGAGGCGTGCAGTTCGGCGTAGGACGTGTCGACGGAGGCATCGTTGAGCTTCTCCGGATCCTCGTGACCCTGGAACTTGAAGCCCACGCGCAGCCAGCCCCCCACACTGATCGGGGCGAGCTTCGACTCGGGCTCCTCCACCGGAGGAGGTTCCCCTTCTGGCATCGGCATCGGCATCGGCTCCGACTCCACGGGTGCGGCGGCCACGGGCGCTGGTTCGGGCGCCGGCGCAGGTTCGGGTGCCGGTGCGGGTTCGGCGGGCGGCGCCGCCTCTGCGGGAGCTGCGGGTGCGGCCTCGACCGGAGGCGGTGCGTCGGCAGGCGGTACAGCGGGTGCGGGCTCTGCCGGGGGAACCTGTGCGGCAGCTCCGGCGCTGATCAAGGTCGCGGCAAGAGCTGTGCGCACGGCGAAGGAAGCTCGATTTCTGCAAGAAAAACTAGTCTTTTTCATGGATATCACCGTTGGTCACATTGGAGCATGGGGAGGGAGGCGCCCACACCTAAGCAAGGGCTAATGTCCAGCCATTGGTTTGCACTTGGACCTAGCCAGTTTTGGTAGCCAACCGGGCGCGTTGGGGCGGCTATGCGCGGGACCATCCCGCGCCGAGTGTTAACAGAATGTGTCCGACAGGCTTTGGATGTGTGACATGACAAAAAGGTCGGGGCCCCAGCCGCGAATGGCGTGGACAAATCGCTCGGCCGTCCTCGTTCCCCCGCACCGACGCGCGCTGGATACCGGGGTGAAACACATCGAGCGCTAAGGCTGCGCTCATGGCGGCAGCACCCACCTATATAGATGCACAACCTTACCCCTGGCCCTACGACGGCAAGCTCGAGGCCGCGAATACGGCCCTCGTCATCATCGATATGCAGACCGACTTCTGCGGAAAGGGCGGCTACATCGACCTCTTGGGCTACGACATTTCCATCACTCGCGCCTGTATCGAGCCGATTCAGCGTGTGCTGGCGGCGTTCCGCAAGCACCAGTTCCACGTGATCCACACGCGGGAAGGTCACCGGCCGGACTTGTCAGATTTGCCCGCGAACAAGCGCTGGCGCTCCCGCAAGCTGCAGCAGGGCCAGAGCCCGATTCCGGGCATCGGCGATCCCGGGCCCTGCGGCCGCGTCTTGGTGCGCGGTGAACCCGGTTGGGACATCATCCCCGATCTCGCTCCCGCGGCGGGAGAGCCGATCATCGACAAGCCCGGCAAGGGTTCGTTCTGCGCGACCGACCTCGACATGATCTTGCGGCAGCGTGGCATCCGTAACCTCGTGCTCACGGGCATCACGACCGACGTGTGCGTGCACACCACCATGCGCGAGGCCAACGATCGCGGTTACGAGTGCGTGATCCTCGGCGACTGCTGCGCCGCGACCGATCGCGGCAATCACGACGCGGCGTTGAAGATGGTGACCATGCAGAACGGCGTGTTCGGAGCGATCTCGACCTCCGAAGCTTTGCTGAGCAGGCTCGGCTGAGTCCTCGAAAGCAGCTGTGGCAACGCAAAATCTGCAGCCTGCAAGCGAGGCCGGCGGTTCGATGTGGTCGGGTGTTGGCGCTCCCGTCGCGCAGCGACGCCACCGAAAAAGAGCCGTGATTGTGAAGCCCTGCGGCCGCCCGCCGCGGGCCCGAGCGCGCGCGGCTCACGCTCGCTGCCGAGCGCGTTTCGATCTCGCGAAGGCCACTCTGACAAGCGCGTCGATCGAAGTGCCAATTTCGACAACCTAAACCCCCCTGACACACACCCGAAACAGGCTCCCTCGCATGTTCGCCCCACAAGACGCCCGACGGTGTTTGCTCCAGATCGCTGGCGCCGGCCCGAAGGCTTTCAACCGCCAGCTTTGCACAGTCGACTGGCCTCGCTTCAACCACAGGAGATACTTGATGACACGTTGGATAAGTTTGCTTGCCTGCGCCCTGGCACCCGCCGCCATCGGATGCAAGGGACCTGCGGCGAAGTCGGATAGCCCTGCACCCTCCAGCAGCGCTGCGGAGGCTCCGGGCGCTGCTGCGCCGGAGGCGAAAGCGGCAGCCAAAGACACCGGCCCGATCAAGGTCGGTATCCTGCATTCTCTATCGGGAACCATGGCCATCAGCGAGACGTCGCTCAAAGACGTGGCTCTGATGACCATCGAGCAAATCAACAAGGACGGGGGTGTCCTCGGCCGTCAACTCGAACCGGTCGTCGTCGATCCGGCGTCCGACTGGCCGCTGTTCGCCGAGAAGGCACGGGAGCTGATCAACAAGGGCGTGGCTGTTACGTTCGGCTGCTGGACGAGCGTTTCGCGCAAGTCCGTGCTGCCGGTCTTCGAAGAGCTCAACGGTCTGTTGTTCTACCCGGTCCAGTACGAAGGCGAAGAGTCGTCGTTCAACGTGTTCTACACGGGTGCCGCGCCCAACCAGCAGGCAATCCCGGCCGTAGAGTACTTGATGAGCGCCGAAGGTGGCGGCGCGAAGCGCTGGGTGCTGCTCGGCACCGACTACGTCTACCCGCGCACGACCAACAAGATCCTCAAGTACTTCCTCAAAGACAAGGGCGTCGCCGACGCGGACGTGCTGGAGAAGTACACCCCGTTCGGTCACAGTGACTATCAGACCATCGTCGCCGACATCAAGAAGTTCGCAGCCGGCAAACCGACAGCCGTCGTCTCGACCATCAACGGCGACTCCAACGTGCCCTTCTACAAAGAACTCGGGAACCAGGGCTTGCAGGCCAAAGACATCCCCGTGGTGGCGTTCTCGGTAGGTGAAGAGGAATTGCGCGGCGTCGATACCAAGCCGCTCGTCGGCCACCTCGCCGCCTGGAACTACTTCATGTCGATCGACAACCCCACCAACACCGACTTCAAGGGCCAGTGGTCGGCCTACGTGAAGGCCAAGAACCTTCCCGATGGCGCCAAGCGCGTGACGAACGATCCGATGGAAGCAACCTGGATCGGCATCCAGATGTGGAAGCAAGCGGTCGAACAGGCCGGGACGACGGATGTGGACGCTGTCCGTCAGGCCGTGGGCGGCCAGGTCGTCGCGGCACCGAGCGGCTTCAACATCACCATGGATGCCAAGAACCACCACCTCCACAAACCGGTCGTGATCGGCGAGGTTCAGGCGGACGGTCAGTTCAAGGTGGTGTGGAAGACCGAGGGTCCGATCCGCGCCGATGCTTGGAGCCCCTACATCCCCGACAGCGCGAAGAAGGTGGCGGACTGGACCTACCCGTGGGTCTGCGGCAACTGCGAGAAGCCCAAGTTCAAGGGCGTCACCATTCAGGCTGCCAAACCCGAAGCCACGGCAGCCCAGTAAGGTCGACCCATGCGCGGCGTCCCCCTCATTCGTCCCACGAAGCTAGCCGGTTTCGGGCTGTTACCTGAGCTTTCGCGTACCTTTGCTTTCAGACGCTGGCTCGCCTGCGTGGCGCTCCTTGTGTGTTCGCTGTCGAGCACGCCGGTGCGCGCTCAGGAGTTCGACACGGCGCTGAAGCAGCTCGCCAGTGAAGACTTCGAGGCTTTCAGCCGGGCGATCACCACGCTGGGCGATACGGGGGACGCGCGCGCGCTCAGCTTGCTCCAGGCGCTCGATGCAGGTTCGCTGCGCATCGACGCCAAAGGCAGCGTGTTCATCGTCGAGGGTGGCAAGACCAAGCCTGCCCTCGATGGTGGCGCTGCGCCGGAAGGCGCCCTGCGGTCGCCGCCGGTGAACAACGTGGTGCGGCGCGTGCTGGGGCCTGCGCTCGCCAAGCTCCAGCTCTCGTCGCCCGACCGCAAGGTTCGGCTCGCCGCGGCGAACGAACTCGCGAAATCGACCGACGCGGGGGCGGCTCCGCTCCTGCGCCAGTCGATCGGCAAAGAAACAGACAGCGAGATCGAGAGCATCCTTTCTTTGGCGCTCGCCAAGATCGATCTGAACTCCGAAAAGCCCGAGGTGCGGATTCAGGCGCTGAAGGTCATCGAGGACGACGGCACCGTCGCGCTGCAGAGCGCCGTCGAGGGCATGCTGGCCAAGAACAGCGACGGCAGCTACCGCGAACCCAACGGCGACGTGCGCGCGGCGGCGGTTTCGGCGCTGGGCGCCATCAACAGCAAGATCTTCTGGGTGAACCTGCTGGCCAACTCGCTGTATGGGGTGAGCCTGGGCAGCGTGCTGGTGCTGGCAGCGCTCGGGCTGGCCATCACCTTTGGCCTGATGCGCGTCATCAACATGGCCCACGGCGAAATGATCATGCTGGGTGCGTACAGCACCTACGTGGTGCAAAACCTGTTCACGGACTACCTTCCCGAGCAATTCGATCTCTACCTGATCGCCGCCCTGCCCGTGGCGTTTGCGGTGACGGCGCTGGTGGGCGCGGGGCTCGAGCGAGGCGTGATCCGCTTTCTGTACGGGCGCCCTCTCGAGACGCTGCTCGCGACCTGGGGCCTGAGCTTGATGTTGATTCAGGCCGTGCGTAGCGTGTTCGGCGCGCAGAACGTCACGGTGGCGAACCCCCAGTGGCTCTCGGGCGGCTGGGAGCTGTTGCCGAACCTGGTGCTGCCCTACAGCCGCATCGCGGTGGTCTTGTTCGTGATCGTGGTCGTGGGTTTCGTCTACTTCCTGCTGCAGCGCACCCCACTCGGACTCAACGTGCGAGCGGTCACCCAGAACCGCGAGATGGCGGCAGGCATGGGCATCGCCACGCGCCGGGTCGACACCTGGACCTTCGCCCTCGGCTCCGGCGTCGCCGGGCTGGGCGGCGTGGCACTGTCGCAGCTCGGTAACGTCGGCCCCGAGCTCGGCCAGGGCTACATCGTCGACTCGTTCATGGTCGTGGTCGTGGGCGGTGTCGGCAACATTGCCGGGACGGTGGCCGGCGCGATGGGGCTCGGCTTCTTGAACAAGTACCTCGAGCCCGCCTTCGGCGCGGTGCTCGGCAAGATCCTGATCCTGGCACTCTTGATTCTGTTCATTCAGAAGCGCCCCCAGGGCCTGTTCGCTCTGAAGGGACGCGCGGCAGAAGCATGACCCTCACGACATTGAAAGCGCTCGGTTCGAGGCTGCACACACGCAACGGTTGGCTCGGCCTGCTCGCCGTCAGCGTGCTGTTCGGCGTACTGGTGCCGGTACTCAACCTGGCCCTGCCCGTGGACTCCCCGCTCCACGTTCCCGACTACATCGTCACCGTGATGGGCAAGTTCGCTTGCTACGCCATGGTGGCGGTGGCGATGGACCTGATCTGGGGTTTTACCGGCATTTTGAGCCTCGGCCACGGTGTGTTCTTCGCGCTCGGTGGCTACGCCATGGGCATGCACCTGATGCTCGAAATTCAGGGTGAGGGCGTCTACCGCAGCAACCTGCCCGACTTCATGGTGTTCCTGGACTGGAAGGAACTCCCCTGGTTCTGGCAAGGCTTCGACAGCTTCGGGTTCGCCCTGCTGATGTCGATGGTCGTGCCCGGCGCGCTGGCTTATGTGTTCGGCTACTTCGCCTTCCGTTCGCGCATTCGCGGCGTGTACTTCTCGATCATCACCCAAGCGCTCACCTTCGCGTTGATGCTGCTGTTCTTCCGCAACGACACGGGGTTTGGCGGCAATAACGGCCTTACCGACTTCAAACGCATCTACGGGTGGTCGCTACTCGAGCCGGGTACCAAGTTGGTGCTGTACGTGCTGTCGGTGGCGGTGCTCGTGCTCGTATATCTCATGTGCCGTTACGTGGTCACCAGCAAGGCTGGCCGCGTCCTGCGCGCGATTCGGGACGCCGAGGGCAAGGTGATGTTCTCGGGCTACAACCCGCTGCACTACAAGCTGTTCGCCTGGACGCTGTCGGCGGTGATCTGCGGTTTTGCCGGGGCCCTTTACGTGCCCCAGGTGGGCATCATCAACCCTAGCGAGATGGAGCCTGCCAACTCCATCGAAATGGCGATCTGGGTAGCGCTCGGCGGCCGTGGCACCTTGTTCGGTGCCGCCGCCGGCGCGGCCATCGTCAACGGCGCCAAGAGCGTGCTCACCGGCGCATTTCCCGAGATCTGGCTGTACTTTTTGGGGGCGTTGTTCGTCGTCGTCACCCTGGTCATCCCCGAAGGCGTGGTCGGGCTGTTCGGCCGTTTGGCGAAGAAGCGGAGTGCTGCAACATGAACGAACCCGACCTGGCCACCGACAAAGACGCGCCAGCGTCACAACCGCCCGCGGGTGTGCCCACGCAGGGCAGCGTCCAGGAAGAGGCCGAGGCGCGTGAGGCCGAGACTCCGCCCAAGTCTCGGAGCAAACCCAAGGTCAACGGCGACACCAAGCGAGATCGGAGCAAGCAGCTCGACACGCCGCGGCGCTGGTCGTGGCCTCCGGGCAGCAAACGTGACGTGCCCCCGGCCCGTTACGACGCCCTGGCCAAGCGCCCCAGCTCGCTTTTGTGTGTCGACAACATCAGCGTGAGCTTCGACGGATTCAAGGCACTCAGCAACCTGACCTTGATCCTCGACGATGGCGAGCTGCGTTGCATCATCGGGCCGAACGGCGCCGGCAAGACCACCTTGATGGACTGCATCACGGGTAAGACGCGCCCCGATGAAGGCTGCGTCTTCCTGGTCGGCGACACGACGGACCTCTGCTCACTCGCGGAGTACGAAATTGCGCAGCGCGGCATCGGCAGAAAGTTTCAGCGGCCCACGGTGTTCCACGGCCACTCGGTATTCGAGAACCTCGAGCTCGCGCTCCACGCCAACAAGGGCGTGTTCAAGAGCTTGTTCGCCAGCCTGAGCGGCGAGCAGAAGACCAAGATCGAAAGCGCGCTCGAGATCATCGGCTTGAAAGACCGGGTCCACGACCGCGCGGGGCTACTCAGCCACGGCCAGAAGCAATGGCTCGAGATCGGCATGCTGTTGGTGCAGGACCCGAAGGTGCTGCTGGTCGACGAACCCATCGCGGGCATGACGCACCAAGAAGTCGAACGCACCGCGGAGCTCTTGCGCTCGCTCGCAGGGAAACACACGGTGGTCGTGGTCGAGCACGACATGGACTTCGTGCGCAGCATCGCCACCCGCACGGTGACCGTCCTTCACGAAGGCAGCGTGCTGGCCGAGGGCAGCATGCAAGACGTCCAGAACGACCCCAAGGTCGTCGAAGTCTACTTGGGAGAGTGACGTGCTGAGTATTCAAGGCTTGAATCAGTACTACGGGGAAAGTCACACGCTGTGGGACCTCGACCTAGACGTGCCGGAAGGCAGCTGCACCTGTTTGATGGGGCGCAACGGCGTGGGCAAGACCACGCTGCTCAAGGCCATCATGGGCGTGGTACCGGTCAAGAGCGGCAGCATCAAGCTGGAGCAGACCGACCTCGCGCACAAGCCGCCCGAGACGCGCGCGCGCATCGGCATCGGCTACGTCCCGCAGGGCCGAGAGATCTTCGCGCAGCTCAGCGTCGAGGACAACCTGCGTGTCGGCTTGCCTGCGCGTCGCGACAAGGTGCGCGAGATCCCCAAGAGCATCTTCGAACTGTTCCCCGTCTTGAAGGACATGCTGCATCGACGCGGCGGTGATCTTTCGGGGGGTCAGCAGCAGCAGCTGGCCATCGGGCGGGCGCTCGCGCTCGACCCGAAGCTCTTGATCCTGGACGAGCCCACAGAAGGCATCCAGCCCAACATCGTGCAAGAAATCGCCGAGATTTTGAAGCATCTGAACAAGGAACAAAAGCTGACGATCCTGCTCGTCGAGCAAAAGCTCCCCTTCGCCCGCAAGGTCGCCGACCACTTCGCCATCCTGAATCGTGGCCGGCGGGCCGCCGCGGGACCCATGAGCGAACTCACCGAAGAGCTCGTCGACCAGCACCTCGTCGTATAGAGTCGCGCCGCATGATCCCCGCGAGCGCACGCGAGTCCTCGAACTCGACCGACGTGGTGCCACCGGAGCGCGGGTGGCACGGGCGGCTCGAGCTCGCTTTCCGTGCCAGCGCGGGGCGCACCGGGCTTAGCCGCAACGAGCACCGCGGGCCGCTCGTGGTCCAGCGTCCGTTCTACCCGGAAGCCAACGGCTGCTGCCACGTGTACTTGGTGCACCCCCCGGGTGGGGTGGTGGGCGGCGACCAACTCGAGCTCGACGTCCGGGTCAATGAGCAGGCCCATGCCCTGATCACTACGCCGGCGGCGACCAAGCTGTACCGCAGCAGCGGCCCTTCCGCCACGATCGCACAGCGGCTGGTGGTCGAGCGCGGTGCGACGCTCGAGTGGCTGCCCCAAGAGACGATTGCCTTCAGCGGGAGCATCGCGTCGCTCACCACCCACGTCGAGCTCGCCCGCGGTGCGAGCTTCGTGGGCATGGAGGTGCTGTGCTTGGGTCGCCCCGCGGCCGGCGAGCGCTTCGAGCGCGGTCGCTTGAGGCAGCGGCTCGAGATCTGGCAGGGCGGGCAGCGGCTCCTGATCGAGCAGCTTCGGCTGACCGGTGGCGGGCCCGAGCTCCGTCAAGCCTGGGGCCTCGGCGGGCACACCACGCTCGGGACGCTGGTGGCGGTGCACGGGCTCTCCCCCGAAGCTTGGGCGCGGCGCGTCCCGGATCTCGTCCTGCGCGTGCGCGAAGAAGTCGCGCCGCTCGGCGGCCTCGCTGCCGTCACTCAGGTCGCCGGAGCCCTGGTGTGCCGATTTCTTGGCGACGGTGCCAGGCCGGCGCAGGCCGTGCTCCGGCGAGCTTGGGAGCTGGTCCGCCCCGAACTGACTCAGAGCCCGGCGGTCGCCCCGCGCATTTGGGCAACCTAGAACCCCACGGAGGCAAGCATGGAGCTAACGCCCAGAGAAAAAGACACACTTCTGATCTTTACCGCCGGCCTGTTGGCAGAGCGCCGCAAAGCTCGCGGCGTCAAGCTGAATTACCCGGAAGCGGTCGCGTACATCTCCGCCGCCATCCTCGAGGGCGCGCGCGACGGGAAGAGCGTCGCCGAACTCATGAGCTACGGCACGACGCTCTTGACGCGCAACGACGTGATGGAGGGCATCGCTGACCTGGTGAGCGAAGTGCAGGTGGAAGCGACGTTCCCCGATGGCACCAAGCTCGTCACCGTCCACAATCCGATTCAATGAGAAGCGCACCCATTCAATGAGAAGCCCATGACCCCTGGTGAAATCGTGACTCCCGAAGGCGAAATCGAGATCAACGCCGGCAGGCCCAAGATCAGCATCAAGGTCGCCAACACCGGCGACCGGCCGATCCAGGTCGGTTCCCACTACCACTTCTACGAGACCAACGCGGCGCTCTCGTTCGATCGCGAGGCGACGCGCGGCTTTCGCCTGGACATCCCTGCCGGCACCGCCGTCCGCTTCGAGCCAGGGCAGGATCGCGAGGTCACGCTGGTAGCCTACGCGGGTGCACGCCGAGTGTTCGGGTTCACGGGGAGGATCATGGGGCCGCTCGGGGGTGACTTGTGACCCGCATCAGCCGCCGCGCCTACGCCGAAATGTACGGCCCGACCACGGGCGACCGCGTGCGTCTGGCCGACACCGATCTCTGGATCCAGGTCGAGGCCGACCGCACCGTCTACGGAGACGAGATCACCTTCGGTGGAGGCAAGGTCATCCGCGACGGCATGGGCCAAAGCCAAGCGGGTGACGATCAGACGGTCGACACCGTGATCACCAATGCCCTGATCCTCGATCACTGGGGCATCGTGAAAGCTGACATCGGCATCAAAGGCGGACGCATCTTCAAGATCGGGAAGGCTGGCAACCCGGACACGCAGCCCGGGGTCGACATCGAAGTCGGCGCCTGCACCGAGGTGATCGCCGGTGAAGGCATGATCGCGACAGCCGGCGGCATCGACACTCACATCCATTTCATCTGCCCTCAGCAGGTGACCGATGCCTTGATGTCGGGGGTCACCACCATGCTCGGTGGCGGCACCGGTCCCGCCACGGGGACGAACGCGACCACCTGCACGCCGGGCGCGTGGAACCTCGCGCGCATGCTGCAGGCAGCCGACGCGCTGCCCATGAACCTGGGCTTTTTGGGCAAAGGCAACGCGAGCTTGCCCCTGCCCCTGGTGCAACAGATCGAGGCAGGGGCCATCGGGCTGAAGCTGCACGAGGACTGGGGCACCACCCCCGCCGCCATCGACAACTGCCTCGACGTCGCCGAAAAGCACGACGTGCAGGTGGCGATCCACACCGATACACTGAACGAGTCAGGCTTCGTCGAGGACACGTTCCGGGCGTTCAAGGGCAGAAGCATCCACGCCTACCACACCGAAGGCGCCGGCGGCGGGCACGCGCCCGACATCATCAAGGCCTGCGGCGAGCCCAACGTTTTGCCTTCGTCGACCAACCCCACGCGCCCGTACACGGTCAACACGCTCGACGAACACCTCGACATGCTGATGGTCTGCCATCACCTCGACCCCAGCATCCCCGAAGACATCGCGTTCGCCGAATCGCGCATCCGCCGAGAGACCATCGCGGCCGAAGACATCCTGCACGACCTCGGGGCCTTCAGCATGATTTCGTCGGACTCGCAGGCGATGGGCCGCGTGGGCGAGGTCGTCTGTCGCACCTGGCAAACGGCCCACAAGATGAAGGTGCAGCGCGGCGCGCTCGGCGAAGACAGCGCGCTCCACGACAACTTCAGGGTGAAGCGCTACGTGGCCAAGTACACGGTGAACCCCGCGCTCACCCACGGCATCGCGCACGAGGTGGGTTCGCTCGAAGCGGGCAAGCTAGCCGACATCGTGCTGTGGCGGCCGGCGTTCTTCGGCACCAAGCCTGCGCTGGTGATCAAAGGCGGCTTCATCGTCGCCGCGCCGATGGGCGATCCGAATGCGTCCATTCCGACCCCACAACCCGTGCACTACCGCGAGATGTTCGGCGCGCTCGCCGGAGCGAATCACGCGACCAGCGTGACGTTCCTCTCGCAGGCGGCGATCGCCCGCGAGGTCGGGCAGCGCTTGTCGCTCCAGAAGCGCACCGTGCCCGTGGAGCGGGTGCGTTCCATCACTAAAAAGGACATGATCCATAATGGATATACGCCAAAGATAGAGGTGGATTCACAAACTTACGAGGTTCGCGCCGACGGTGTACACCTGACCTGCGAGCCCGCCAGCGTGCTGCCCCTGGCCCAACGCTACTTCTTGTTCTAGCGCTCCAGCACGACCATGCCCATGCTCGAAGCGCATGAAATAGTCGCCACCGGCACGCCCGAAGCAACGCTCGAGCTCCCCTTCGAACGTCGCACCAAAAGCCGGTTGCGCTGCGACCTTGCCGACGGGACCACGCTGGGGGTGTTCCTGCCGCGCGGGACGGTGCTGCGGCATGGTACCCTGCTGCGAACTACGCGAGGTTCGATCGTCGCGGTGCACGCCGCGCCCGAGGACGTCTCGACCGTGGCTTGCGCCGATGCACATTTGTTGACGCGGGTGGCCTACCACCTCGGCAACCGGCACGTGCCACTCCAGATCGGTCCGGGCTTCGTACGCTACCAGCACGACCACGTGCTCGACGCCATGGTGCAAGGCCTCGGCGCCGAGGTGCGCTTCGAGCGAGCGCCGTTCGAGCCCGAAGCCGGCGCGTACGGCGGCGGCCACAGTCATCACGAGCATGAGCACGGCCACGAGCATGGCCACGAGCATGGCCACGAGCATGGCCACGAGCATGGCCACGAGCATGGCCACGAGCATGGCCACGAGCATGGCCACGAGCATGGCCACGAGCATG
>JAICQQ010000415.1 GCA_025937785.1 Polyangiaceae bacterium | reverse complement strand
GCTGTGAGCGTAAATCCATTGCTCGAACTCGGCGAGTGCTCCATCGCCGCGAACAAATTGCCACAGATCAGCGAGGAAGGGATCTCGACGGCTCATGGTTCGGCTAGGGTTCGTCATAACCGCTCTCGGAGACCCATGTCAGGTTGTAGAGGATTCGACCAGGCAAGTTCGAAGGTAACTCGCCAGGCCTTGGCAGACTCTTCACCGCCGCCAGCGTTTCCGATCCACATCGCCGGACAAACGCCAACCATGATTCGTCCGGCAGCCTTTTCGTTTCCCACGCGTACACAGCGTCCGGGCCGTTCTCCTGCGGAACTATTCCGCGCCAGTCGCCGGCGGCGCCGAGCACCCACCACAACTCACCACCCAAGATGGCCACATCGCGGCCGGTAAGGATGGCGACGACCTCCACAGCCTGAGCTCGGGTCCATGCGAATTCACCATTCGTCGCCCGAAATGCCTGCTCGGTCAACGATTCAGGAATGTCCATCTCGATCAGCGAGCCCCGTCACCCGCCATCATCTTCGACACCGTTCGTGTGCGCGGCGACAATTAAATCTGCCGCCTGACGACAATTAGATCTGCCGGTACGGGTCAGCCGGCTGGCCTGTGTGACGCTGAGAGCCCGGAGGCTCATGGTCAGCGACGCGCAGGTGCGGCTTTTGAGGCAGAAACGTATGGATGGCAAGACCCAGGCAGCCGCGGCGGCGTCGGCGGGGATGAGTATTCGGACGGCTCGGGAGTGGGACGCGGGGCCGGTGCCCTCGGCGACGAAGCAGCCGCGCGATTGGCGGACCCGATCCGACCCCTTTGCGACGGTGTGGGCGACCGAGATCGAGCCCTTACTCCAGCGCGATCAGCACGGCGTGCTCGAAGCCAAATGGGTGCTGGCCGAGCTGTGCCTGCGCCATCCGGCGCAGTTTCATCCCGGCCAGGCCCGGACGCTGCAGCGGCGGTTTCGCGACTGGCGCGCGGTGCATGGCCCGGAGCCCGAGGTGTATTTCGAGCAAGTGGCCGTGCCGGGGCGCGAGGCGGCGATCGACTTCACCCATGGCACCGACCTCGGGGTCACGATCGCCGGCGAGCCGCTCCCGCATCTGCTGTTCGAGTTCGTCCTCAGTTATAGCGGGTGGCGCTGGGTGGCGGTCGCCTTCGGCGAGACGTTCGAGGCGCTGGTAGCCGGCCTGCAAGGCGCGGTGTGGGCGCTCGGCGGCGTGCCGGCCGTGCTGCGCAGCGACAATTTGTCGGCCGCGACCCACGAGCTCAAACACAGTAGCGGGCGCGACCTGACGACGCGGTTTCGCGCGGTGCTCGAGCATTACGGAATGCGCTCCAGCCGGATCACGCCGGGACGGGCGCATGAAAACGGCGTCGCCGAGCAGGCGCATCGTCGGCTGAAGGCGGTGGTCGCCCAGGCGTTGCTGGTGCGGGGGCACGCGGACTTTGCCACGCTCGCGGCGTACGAGGCCTTCATGCGCGACGCCGTTCAGCACGGGTGTCACACCGTGGCCGAGCGCGTCGCGGCGGATCGCGCCGCCCTGCGCCCGCTGCCTCCGACGGCGATTCTCAGCTACACGATCTATTGGCCCGTCGTCCGCCGCTGGAGCACGATTCGCGTCGCGCACCGGACGTATTCCGTGCCGGCGCGCTTGATGGGCCACACCGTCGAAGCCCGCGTGCATGCCGATCTCGTCGAGGTGCGCTACCGCGGGCAGCTGGTGCAGACCATGCCGCGGCTCCGCGGCGAGGACGAGCATCGCGTGGACTACCGCCATGTCATCGGCTGGTTGGTGCGCAAGCCGGGCGCCTTTGCTCGCTATCGGTATCGCGAGGATCTGTTCCCTTCGGTGACGTTCCGCCGCACCTTCGATGCCTTACAGACGACGCACGGCGAGCGCGCCGATGTGGAGTATCTGCGCATCCTGCAGCTGGCCGCGCTCCACGGGGAGGCGCGGGTCACCGACGTGCTCCGCACCGTGCTCGACGTCGGCCGCTTTGATTATGTCGACGTGCAGCAGCGCGTCGCCCCGCCCACCCCGACGATTCCCACGCTGCACTTGCCGGCGCCAGACCTGCGCGCGTATGACGCCCTCCTGGCCGGGGTGCCAGCATGAGCCGCGCCCGCGCGACCATCACCGTCGGGGATCAGATCACGACCTTGCTCGCCGGGTTCACGCTCACCACCGCCGCGCGCGAGCTGGTGTCGCGGTTTGTCGAGGCCGAGCAGCAGCCGGCCCTCCCGGTGTTGCTCGCCGTCCTCGAGCTCGAAGCCGACGAGCGCCGGACGCGGCGCGTCACGCGGCTCCGCCGCGCGTCGAAACTGCCGCCCGGCAAGACGTTCGACACGCTCGACGAAGGCCGGCTGCCGGCGACGCTCGTCCGCAAGCTGCGCGAGCTCGCCGAGGGCGACTTCCTCGCCGAGGCGACCAATGTGCTGGCGTTTGGCCTGCCCGGCGTCGGCAAGAGCCACGCCTTGTGTGCCGTCGGCCACGCGCTCGTCGACCGCGGCCACTCGGTGCTCTTCATGCCGACCTACAGCCTGGTCCAGGAGCTGCTCGCGGCCAAGCGCGCGCTCGCCTTGCCGCGGGCCTTGCGGAAGCTCGATCACTTCGAGGTCCTGCTCCTCGATGACCTGGGCTACATCCAGCAAAGTCCCGAGGAAGCCGAGGTGCTCTTCACCTTGCTGGCCGAGCGCTACGAGCGCCGCTCCATCCTGTTGACGAGCAATCTCGTGTTCGGGCAGTGGGACCGCATCTTCCGCGATCAGATGGCCACCGCGGCCGCCATCGATCGCCTCGTGCACCACGCCGTCCTCCTCGAGTTCGACGTGCCGAGCTACCGCACAGAACGGGCGAAGCGCCGCGGCCACCCCGCAGCGGCGACCGAGGGGGCTCGATGATCGGGGCGCCCACAAGACGACCGTGTCCCGCCACCAGCCGTGTGCCCGGATCTTCTGTGGGCGCCTCCGCGCCTGGCGGCGCTCCGGCGCTGACCTTGTCGGATCAGGCCACCAACCGGCCGACCCTAACCGAGTGCCGCCAGGTGGTGGGCGGGACTCCTTTGCTGCCCCTTCGCCGGCAGAAATAGTTGTCGCTCACCGGCAAAAGTAGTTGACGCCGCGCATCGACGCCTTGATAGGCGCGCGCGGAGGGCTGATAGCGGCTGGCCGGCGTCGCCATGTCGAGCGCCTGGTGCGGGCGCTCGTGATTGAACTGGTGGACGAAGGTATCGAAGCGGGCCTGCTGCTGGAGGACATTGGTCGCCGGCGGCCGCGTGGCCTCAGTCTTGAGCGTCAGGTGCAGTCGCTCGTGCCGGCCATTCTGCTCGGGGTGGCCCGGCGCAATCCGTTCGAGACCGATGCCGAGCCGAAGCCACCACACCGCCAGCTTGCTCAACCCGTACAACGCGTGCGCCGAGGCGAAGGGGACGCCGTTATCCGTGCGGATGGCGTCGGGCAGGCCATGCTCCTGAAACGCCCGCTCGAAGACGGTGAAGGCGTAGCGCTCCTTGGTCGTTGAGAGCGCCTCGCATGCCAGCAGATAGCGGCTGGCGAAGTCGGTGATCGTTAACGGATAGCAGTACCGCCGGTTGCCGAGTACGAACTCGCCTTTGTAGTCCGCGCACCAGAGTCGATTCGGGGTGGCCGGCCATGAGAGTGACGTGCCCGTGAGACGCCGGCGTACGCGCCGCGACCGGCGGGTCACGAGGCCGTGGCGATCGAGCACCGCGTGCACCGTGCTGATCGCCGGACAGTGGACTTCGGGCCAGCGCTGGCGGAGCCGCTCCCGGATCTTGGGGGCGCCCCAGCTGGGATACTCGCGCTTGATCTTGACGATCGTCTTCTCGACGACCATCGGCAGCTGATTCGCGTGACGATGCGGTCGCCGGCTGCGATCCGTGAGGCCCTTGACGCCAATCTGCCGGTAGCGCTGGTAAATCTTGTGGCCTGTTTTGCGGGAAATCCCGAACTCCTCGCACAGCGCCACCAT
>JAICQQ010000328.1 GCA_025937785.1 Polyangiaceae bacterium | reverse complement strand
GGTCGAAACCGGCGTCGCCGAGCTCAGCTACGGGCTAGCTGCGGACTCGTACTCGAGCAGTACGCCCACGCTCGCGTTGGTCTATTCCACCGAACGCCTGCGCATGAGCATCGTCACCTGCCCCGAGTAGTCTTACTCGTCGTCGGCGCCTTTCTCTTTCTGCTTCTCGTCCGCTTCGGCCGCTTCTTTTTCGCGCTCGATCGCTTCCTGACGCTCCCGCTCTGCCGCCGCTTGCTCTTCCTTCTCTTTGCGCTCGGCGTCGGCTTTCTCTTGCGCGGCCTCCATCTCCGGCGTCACGCAGCTCATCGCCTTGCCGCCCAGGAAGACTTCCTTGTAAGGACCCGTGCCGGCCTGCTTGGTGCGCTCGACTTCGACGACTACGAAGTTGGCTTCGTACTGCGCTGCCTTGTTGCGAATGTCGTTCTCAGCGCCCTTGCGCGCCTCCTTCTCGTCCTGCGCGCGCGAGGTCCCGGACACGTCCGCGACCGCGTCACAATCGACGGGCTTGTCCGCCTCTCGGACCAGCTTAATCTTCTTGCCTTCGGGCTCGAGCACGGGAACGTCCCTCAGAACGCATCCCACGGCCACGAGCGGTATCAGAAACACGGCGAACCGGGTCAACATGAGGCCTCCTGCAGAGAGACGAGCAAGGTCGACCGAGTTCGTCAAGCGCGCCGCCCAGAGCGCGAGCGTTTCGGCAGATGCGTGCTGGAAAGTAACACGTCAGGCGGAAGTCAGGACCCAACAGGGCCGCGGATGAGATGCGTGCTCGTCTCGATGCAGCCCTAGCCGAGCTCGAGCGCCTGAAGAAGGGCTGACGTCAGAGCGCGCCGAGCTAGCGAGCACTCAGGCAACGCTCGGCGGACCATACGACGACGTCGACCCGCCGCGCGAAGTGGAACAGAGGCTGTTGGCCCGCGGTGTCGATCGAATAGGGCTCGAACATGGTGTTTTCGAAGATCTCCGCCGATGCGGGTTGGAGCGGCCAGGGCACATGGTGCACCTCGTTGCGGAGCAGCGTGCCATCGGGCGCCTGGGCATACAGGCAGTAGCGCTCGGTCAAGAAGTGCTCGAGCGACCCGGGTGCCGCGCAGTACGCGTCACCGATCGGGCGGTAGGCAGCGCGGAACGCCAGCGACGAAGCGCAACGGCGAGAGACGTAGTCGATACTCTCGTGTGATCGCGTCAGCGCCATGTCCGCGCGATAGTACGGCAGGTGGAAGAAGCGTCGCGCCGCCCAGATCGCCAGCGCATTCGTCGCGTCCAAGCTCAAAAACCACACCCCCGGTTTGCCTTCCGCCTCGACGTAGAGGCGCACGTTCAACTCGGGAAAGGCCGAGAGCCCCGGCAGGTCGGGGAGCGGGCGCCGCATCACGCCCTCCATCCGGAACGGGACGAGACCGATCCACGAAGAGCCCTCGAACTCCTGGACCTCGAGCTCGCGCGGAACGAGGTCGCGCAGCTTTGCCTTCGGTACCGGCCAGTGCACGAACAAAAGATCGAGCCACGACTGGCGCCACGACCACTCGCGAGCGGGCATCTGCCATGGGCGGTGGTCGGTGCGAGCAAACGCAGGGTGCATCCCGAAAGTATAACCACAGCCAGTGGTGGCTCGGCAGCGCGTGAGCCGCTCACCGAAAGGGTTGCGAGCCGCGACTTTGTCTGTTTCTCGCAAAAAACGGCCGAGCCGTTCTCGGGAGGTTACAATGATTCACGGTGAGCGTTCGGCCGCCGCGTCGCCCTCTCGACACATCTGCCAGCGTGTATCGCATGCGCTCTCGCACCCTGGGTCGCCGTCACGGTAAACTAGGGAGCCGAGACGGGAGACGAGAAGCCTCGATGCGGAGGTTCTGTTAGGTTTCGGCCATGCTGCGAAGGAGAACGACAGTGGCAGTCGACGGAATGCGAGCTTTCTTGAGGGACCGGGGCCTCGGCCCGATGGCGTGGGCGGCCACGATCGTCGCGGGGGGAACGATGATGGCCTGTTCGAGCGATCCCGCGAAGTCTTCGGACTCGGGGTCCCAATCGACGACGGCGCCGAACACGAGCAACGGTACCACCACGACCAACGGTACCACCGCGGCAGCGGCGAACACCACGAACGGGCCAGCCGCTGTCACGAACAGCAACAGCAACACCAACACCAGCACCAGTGGCCCCGGCAGCAACACCACCGTCACCGGCGGCGGACCCACCGTGGGGGGGCCGAACACTTCGGGCGGCGGCGCCAGCGGTACCACGACGGCCACGACGGGTCCCGTCGGGGACTGTGGCATCACGGTCGATAGTCAAGGCATCAGCGAGGCTATCGCCACCGTCGGCATCGTCACGTGGTCGGCCACGGGCACGATCGACTCCGCCGAAATCCAGTTTGGTCCGTCGGGCGGGGGTTTCACGATGACCGCACCCGTCGACCTCGAAGAACCGAACTACCGGACACTGCTTCTCGGGATGAAGGAGGAGTCTGACTACGACTTCCAGATCGTCGCTCAATCCGGCGGCCAGACCTGCATGAGCGACACGTTATCGCTGACGACGGGAGCCATCCCCAACCAAGTACCGCGGCCCACGGTCGAAGTGCAGCAGGCGGACAAGGCAGCACCTGGATTCTTCGTCACCGTGAACTACTCGCGCGGAGGGTACGCCTTCATCTTCGATGGCGACGGTGACGTGGTCTGGTACGCACCGGGCGTTGCCATGGGCGCTCCCGAGCCCAGCGGAGTACGCATGGATTTCGAGGGCAAGGCGCTGTGGACCGTGACGGGCAACCCAACGGCCTCGGGCAACGGCTTGATTCGTCGTATCTCGATGGACGGGACCGACGTCCAGGATCTGGACAGCGTGGATGGGCATCACGATCTCGCGCCGTTGCCGGGCGGCTCGGTGGCAGCGTTGATTCACTCGGGTGGCAATTGCGCGTCGATCATCGAAGTCGACTCGGACATGAATGTGTCCGACATCATCCCGGACGTTTCGACCATCTACACGCCGGTGAATCAGTGTCACCCCAACGCGATCTTGTACCACCCGGAGGACCAGTCGTTCACGGTGTCGGACCGCAACCCGAATCTGTACGTGAAAATCAGCATGACCGGCGAGGTCGAGTGGCAGCTCGGGGGCAGCAACGCGCTAGGCCCGCACATCCAAGATAACTGGAACACGAATCATGGTCACCATCTGCTGCCGAACGGCAACTTTTTGTTCTTCAACAACAACGGCAGAGGGGGGGTGGGCAGTGCGGCGCAATCTCCTGTCTGGGAGTTTAGCCTGAACCTCGAGTCGCTCACGGCCACCGAGGTTTGGTCCTACGTCTCCAGCAACAATACCGCCGCGCTGGGTGACGTGCAGCGCTTGAACAACGGCAACACCCTCATCACTTATTCGATTTCGGGGGTGGTGCACGAGGTGGACGAGCAAGAACAACTCGTGCGGACGTTCCAAACACAACCGCTCGGCTACATGATGCATCGCGAGTCGCTCTACGGACCGCCGCCGAAGTAACCGCCCAAGTAACCCCAGGGTACCGACGAGGAGCGGCGGCAACGTCGCTCCTCACGTTCTGTGACAGTCAGACCGGGGGGCGTGACCCGTGTCGCAATCGATGACGTGCTTCCATCAGCGCGAACCCCAGCAAGTTCTGGCCGCGCCAGTGACGCGGATCGCGTGCCGCGGGGTTGCTTTGGGACATACCTATGCCCCAGATGCGGTCGCGTGGACTGGCCTCGACCACTACACTGTCACCGCTCGCGACCAAGAAGTCACCGAGCGCCGGATTCTGACCGAACTTCAGCAAGCTCGCGCTGACGACGATGCGCGAGCAGTGCTGTTTCCAGGTCGCTTCGATGAAGCCTCGGACCTGCCGCCCGAGCTTCTTGGCTTCAGCCGGCGTGGCCGCATCCAGGATGGCGCTCAGCGCCGCAGCATCGCCGAACAAGCGCGCTTTGCCTGCCATCATGTAGTGCTCGGCGGTGGGATAGAGCACGCCATCCTCCGTGAACGGCGCTGGATACCATTGGCTGAGACACTCCTTGCCCTCGCTACCCGGTTTCGCCGTGTGCCCCCAGAAGAAAAGGTAGCTAGGTCGCAGGCCAGCGTCGATGGCTTCGATAAGGCGTTCGCGGCTGAAGGGCGGTTCGTCGGTCCCCATGGCCTACAAGGTTAAGGTGCTGGCGCGCGCGCGCAACCCTTGCCATGCGACACCACGAACCGACGCCGCTAGGACATGATTCAGCGGCGCGACCGCCGAGCCAACGCTGAAAGCGCGATCGCTCACTCGGGATCGCCGGCAGTCGGGTCCTGGTGCTCGGCTTCCTCCCGCGCGCGCTGAAAGCGTGACTTCGCCTCCTCGAGGCTCACCTGATCGATGAAGTAGGCCATCGCTGCCCGCCCCACGGCGTACGAGCCGGCATAGGCGACCGCCGCCGAGACCACGCTGCCGGCGCCGGGAAAGACCCACTTCAAGAGCCCGCGCGTGGCTTCGCGCAACACGAAGCCGGCGCCCACGTTCAGCCCCATGCCCGCCAAGAACTCGACGGCGGCCTTGGTGCCGAAGCGTTGCCCAGACAAGTAGCTGATCGACGCGATCAACGACACCTGCAGGCTGGTGAGCGGAGCGATGTCGGCGATCGGAATGGGAACGGCCGCAATGCCCGCAGACAGCGAAGCCACGACGTTGGTCAGCGTGTTGGCGATGTCGCGTTGCACGGAGCGCACCTGCGACAGTCGCGCGGTTTCGACGCGCGCTTCACGGGGCAGCTCCAGGACTAAAAAACGGATCAGCTCGTCGATGCGCCAGCGCTCGTCGGCACGCCGGCTGCCGTCGGGCCGGAAGCTCTGGTAGCTCGACACCGCATGCACGGTGACGACTTGATCCTTCAAACGTGAGTCCCGCAAGCGCTTGTGCAACAACGACTCGATCACGCGCACGCGCTCGAGCTTTTCTTCCACGTCGCGCGCATCTTCGTGCTCGGGTGCGTGCAACTTGACGTTCTTCGGCTCGAGCTCGTCCGCATGGGTCACGACCCCGATGATGGGGATCTGGAAACGTCCACGGCGGTTGACCTCGTGCGAGATTTCTTGGAGCAGCTCGATGTCCGCATCGATGGCGGCGTCGACTTCTTTGGCTTTGACGATGAAGACGACGGCGTCCGGCAGCTTCTCGTCGATCGCCTTGAGCACCGACGACAGCGGTGTCCTCGCGCTGTCCCCTTGCTCGGGGGCCGACCCCTCCTGCAACCCCCGTGTGTCCAGAATATCGATGGCGCCCAAGCCGCCATGGAACGTCCACCAGCGGCCACGCCCGGTCCGGGCTTTTTCGTGCCCGACCTCCGCTACCGGATGCCCGAAGATGGCATTGATGAGCGACGACTTACCGCTTCCGCGACGCCCCACCAATACCAGGCGTGCGGGGCGCTGCTCCAGGAGCAACAAGCGGAGCTCCTCGAGCCGGTCCTTGACGCCGCGGGCGACGACGTCCGGCAACTTCTCGAGCAACTGCTCCAGGCGTCCTACGCCGTCGGCAATCTCGTCCCGCAGGCTGGTCATGCCCCATTTGTACTCCGGGCGGGAGCAAAACGCACCCCGCCGCGGCGCGGGGCAGGACGGTCAGTGTTTCACGGGCGTGGTGTCCCCGTTGCCGTCGGCCAAGAGCAGGCGGAGCCCGCTTTCGTCGAGCACGACGTAGGTCTGGTCGCCTTCGACGAGCCGAGGCCGCCCGGCGCCGAGGCCTCCGAATTCTTCACTTTCGAAGGCTAACCGCGATTGGGTCGTCGGTAGCTCGTCGAGCTTGGCGATGCGCGTGCGCACGTCGCCTGCGCTGCTCTCGTAGACCAGCACGGCTCGCTCGTGAGTGTAGCCCAGAGCAAGCGCGTTCTTGAGATCCGGCTGCGTCCACGTGACCTTTCCTGCCTTGCAGCCCGAGTGCTTGCAGACCAATTCCGTAACGGTGAGCTGTTGATTCTGCTGCTCGAGCCAGCTGATACCGCCCCACCCTGCACCGCAGCGCCAGTCACTGAACTGGCCGACCTGCGACGGGATCTCGTGCATCACTGGCGCGTGCCACGCCTTGCCTTCGAGCAGCACTACGCCGATCTGCGCCTTGCCGCTTGCAGGCTTACCGAGTTGCCGCACGGGCTCGACGTACGAGCCGATGGCCGCGCCGGGGTTCGAGCGGCACACGTGGAAGGGCCCGGGGAATTCTCCTGGATGCTCGATCGAGTCAGCACTCAACAGGCCGCCGCTCTGCGCCAATCGTTTCGCCCGGAACACGGTCTTCTGATCGGCATCGCGGTCGACGTAGACGAACCAGTCATCGACCACTTCGGGACCGCGCACGCGGGCGCTGAGCTCGAGCGAGGCCTTGGCTTCTGGTTTGCCGCCGACCACGCGAGCTAGCTCGAACTGGGGAGCCGGCGGCGGAACGTCGGGGCTGGGCTCTTCCGTCGCCGCCTGTTTCTGGGCGAAGCCGAAGCCCTGGAAGGCTTCCTGCCCGGGTTCCCCGAAAACCGCGGCGGGCGCGTGCTGCTTCAAGGCGAAGCCTGCGCGCGACAGTCCGCTCGTCTCCGAAAACACGCCGCCCACCAGGATCGGTTGCGAGCTGTCGCGCGCGAAGCCTCGCGGCGCGTCCGCGTGAAACTTGGGGGCCCCCTTGATCTCCTCGCATTTCGCTGAGGTGCCCTTCACGGCGCACCAGCTCATGCGCGAGTCGGCTTCGACCAAGAGCCAGAGGTCGCCTTGCGCCGACCATTTCTGATCGAGCAACTTCCCGCTCGTGATGGGCTGCCATTCGCCAGCGGTGAGGGACTTGGCGGGAGGCTTCGGCTTCTGGGTGTTCGGCGCTTCGACCTGTGACAGCTCGGCGCGAGCCACCGCTTCCCAAAGTTTGTCTGCGGCCGGGAGCGGGTGCGACGCTTGCGGAAACGCGCACGCCCCCTCGCAGCCGAGCTGTTCTGCGAGCGCGCGCTTGATCATGCCAGCCTTGCCGTCGTCGGACAGACTCGCATGCAGCTGGGTGGCGTGCTGGGCGCAGCGGGCCGGCCAATCTTGCGGCCCCCCCGTCGCGTCGAGCGACTCGGCAAGCTGGATGCCGCGCAGACGCACGAACACGTTCTCGTCGGCCGCGAGCGGCTCACCGATCAGGCATTGCTCGAGTTGCTTCCAGTGTTTGGGCGCATCGCTGGCGCAGCCGGTGCCGAGCGCCACAACGAACATCGTGCACAACCTCGATCGAAACGTCATCTCGCCTCTCCCGTTTTGAGCGGCGAGCCTAACACGGACTCATGAGTGATCGTATCTCCCCCAAAATTCCCTCGTCTTACAAACTTCCACCCTTATTCGAGGATGAGCAGGCGCTCGAAGCCGCGACCCCGCGGGCCCCGCGGGCAGCGAGCGCGGGAGCCCTGTGCCCCGGACGCGCCGGCCGCGAAGCCCCGTGGCACCGACCGCGCGAGCCATGTGGCCCGTACGCACGAGCCCGTAGCGCTGACCGCGCGAGCCCCGTGGCCCGGACGTACCGACCGCGCGAGCCATGTGGGCACCGACGGGGGAGCCATGTGGCCCGTACGCACGAGCCCGTAGCGCTGACCGCGCGAGCCCCGTGGCCCGGACGTACCGACCGCGCGAGCCATGTGGGCACCGACGGGGGAGCCATGTGGCC